>JASCPF010000009.1 GCA_029959325.1 Microbacteriaceae bacterium PS02068 | reverse complement strand
AAATCCCACTGGGGGGTTTTGGCGCCTAAGCTCTAGGGGGCGCCTCCCCGGGGGGGTTGGGGCCCCGCTTCGAGGCGCACGGCTATGGCCGCGCGTCAGCCTGCGCAGAGCGTGCCGAGTGCAACCAGCGAGGTCTGAATGTTCGTGCTCGCCGTCGTGAGCTCAGTGATCGCCCCGGTGTCGCCGTTGAGGTAGATCTTGCTGAGGGCGTCGCGGACGGCCGTCAGATCGGTGGTCGCCGTCGCCGCGGCGGCCTTGACCTCGCTGTTCGTGACCGTGTCGGTGACCTTCTGGTAGGCATCGACCAACGCGGTCCACGCATCGACGGCGGCCTGCGGGTCGGTGGTTGCCGTCGCGAGAGAGCTCATCGTCGTGGATGCCTCTTGCAGCGGACCGGCAATGCTGACACATGCCTCCGTGACGGTCTGCCCGCTCGCCGCGGGCGTCTCGCCCGCTGCGGCCGTCTCGCTCGGTGCAGTAGAGGCGCTCGCCGCGGGCGACGAAGCCGGCGCGGCCGGGGTCGATGAGCACGCGGTCAGGCCGAGCGCGGCGGTGGCGACGATGGCCAGTGTGGCAAAGCGGCGGTTCATGGGTGGTTCCTTTCGTGGCGCAGTCCCCAGCGCCGGTGTCGAGATGAGAGTTGCCTCATACTCGGGTGCTCGTCCACTCTATCGATCGAGAATCGCTCGTCCCGTAACCGCGTCGGTGAGCGGAGGCCCTCCACGGCCGCGTCAATCCGGGGCATCCGGCCGCTCTGCGCCTACCGTGGAAGGATGCCGAGGAGCACCAGCACGCCCACGAACGCCCGCGGGTCGAAACAGGGTTCGACCTCGCGCGCGCGGAAGCCCGATCCCGCCCCGAAGCGGTACGTCGACGACGTCGAAAAGCCTTCCGCGGCCGTGCGCATGTGGTTGGGCCTCGCGCATGCGACCGGCGGGGTGTTCCGGGCGTTCGGATCCGAGACGCTCGAGAAGGACCAGCGCCGCGACGGCTTCCCGTTCCTGCTCGTGCTGCTCGCGGTGGCCGGCGCGGTCGTCGAGTGGTTCCTGATCGGCACCGACATCGGCACGAACATCAGCGCCTACACGGTCGGTGCGCTGATCGGGCGCGAGGCGTTCATCATGCCGGTGCTGCTGCTGATCCTCGCCGGCTGGCTGTTCCGCCACCCGCCGTCGGTGCACGACAACGGCCGCATCGGCATCGGCTTCGGCCTGTTCGTGCTGGCGATCGCGGGCTTCTGCCACATCGCGGGCGGCAAACCGCAGCCGAGGGACGGCCTGCCGGGGCTCAGCGACGCCGGTGGCCTGTTCGGCTGGATGGTCGGCCAGCCCCTGAGCCTGCTGACCGACATCGGGGCGTACCTCGTGCTCGGACTCCTCACGATCCTGAGCGTCCTCATCCTCACCAAGACGCCGCCGAACCGCATCGGGCGCCGCCTCGGCGACCTGTACGCGTGGATGTTCGGCACCGAGCACGCACCGCAGGCGGAGGGCGTGGATGCCACGGGCGCCGGCCCCTCCGGCTCCACCGGCCCCACCGTCGCCTTCGGCGCCGAGTCTGACACCGACACCAAGGACGCGAGCACGCCGTGGTGGCGTCGCAACAGGTCGGGCCGCGAAGAGGACGTCGACGGGCACCTCGGCTCGGACGATCTCACGACCTTGCTCAGCACGAGCGGCGACGGCGGCTTCGATCAGGCGGCGATCGCCACGCCGCCCGCACCGCCGATCCCGCCCCTGCCGTCGCTTCCCGATGCGGCGACCGAGGTCATCGATCCGTCGGTGATCGCGAACGCGAAGCGCGCCGCAGGCCGGGCAGACACGGGCATCCGCGAGGACAGCGGCGAGATCGTCCTCGACGACGGCATCCTTCCCGGCATCTCGGGCCTCGGCGACGACCACGACGGCCGCCCCCCGCAGGCGCCGTACCGCCTGCCCGCGGCGACGTGGCTCGCGCAGGGCCCGCCGCACAAGGCGCGCTCCGAGGCGAACGACCGCGTCGTCGCCGCCATCACCAGCGTGTTCGAGCAGTTCTCGGTGGATGCCAAGGTCACCGGCTTCTCGCGCGGCCCGACAGTGACCCAGTACGAGATCGGCCTGGGTCTCGGCGTGAAGGTCGAGCGGATCACGGCGCTGACGAACAACATCGCGTACGCCGTGGCATCCAACGAAGTCCGCATCCTCGCGCCCATCCCGGGCAAGAGCGCCATCGGCGTCGAGATCCCGAACACCGACCGCGAGATCGTGACCCTCGGCGACGTGCTGCGCTCGGAGGCTGCGACCAGCCAGACCCACCCGATGACGATCGGCGTGGGCAAGGACGTCGGCGGCGGCTATGTCGTCGCGAACCTGGCGAAGATGCCCCACCTGCTCGTCGCGGGCTCCACCGGCTCGGGCAAGTCGAGCTTCGTCAACTCGATGATCACGAGCGTGCTGATGCGCTCGAAGCCGTCCGAGGTGCGGATGGTGCTCATCGACCCGAAGCGCGTCGAACTGACGTCCTACGCGGGCGTGCCGCACCTGATCACCCCGATCATCACGAACCCCAAGAAGGCGGCCGAGGCGCTGCAGTGGGTCGTGAAAGAGATGGACATGCGCTACGACGACCTCGCGTCGTTCGGCTTCCGTCACATCGACGACTTCAACAAGGCCGTCGTCGCCGGCGAGATCCAGTTGCCGTCGGGCAGCGAGCGCGTGCTCAAGCCCTACCCCTACCTCCTCGTCGTCGTCGACGAGCTCGCCGACCTCATGATGGTCGCCCCGCGCGACGTCGAAGACTCGATCGTGCGCATCACCCAGTTGGCGCGCGCCAGCGGCATCCACCTCGTCCTGGCCACACAGCGGCCGTCGGTCGATGTCGTCACGGGCCTCATCAAGGCGAATGTGCCCTCGCGGCTCGCGTTCGCCGTCACGAGCGTCACCGACTCGCGGGTCATCCTCGATCAGCCCGGCGCCGACCGTCTGATCGGCCAGGGCGATGCGCTGTTCCTGCCGATGGGTGCCTCGAAGGCCCTGCGCGTGCAGGGCGCCTGGGTCGCCGAGAGCGAGATCGAGAAGGTCGTGAACCACGTCAAGAACCAGGCGCGGCCCGACTACCGTGCCGACGTCGCCGCCGTGGCTGAGAAGAAGGAGATCGACGCTGACATCGGCGACGACCTCGAGCTGCTGCTGGCCGCCGCCGAGCAGATCATCTCGACGCAGTTCGGCTCGACCTCGATGCTGCAGCGGAAGCTCCGCGTCGGCTTCGCGAAGGCCGGTCGCCTCATGGACCTGCTCGAATCGCGAGAGATCGTCGGCCCGTCCGAGGGGTCGAAGGCGCGCGACGTGCTCGTGACCCCCGACCAGCTGGCCGACGTGCTCGCCCGACTGCGCGGCGACGACCCGCCCACCGTCGGATCGGCGGGCGACGGCTACGGCCCTGACGCGCCCGACGCACAGTTCGACGGCTATGAGGTCGTCGACGGCGACGAGGGATCAGAGGATGCCTGGGGCTTGACCGGGCGGGACTGACACCCCGACCTCCCTGCCAGTAGGCTCGGTGCGTGGCCATCCCCCGGCAGCTCCCGAACGCGATCACGATCGTGCGTATCCTGTGCGCGCCGATCTTCCTCTGGATGCTGCTCGCGGATGCCGGGCACGACGGCCCGCTGCGCTGGTGGGCTGCGGTGCTGTTCGTCGTCGCGATCGCGACCGACGGCATCGACGGCTACCTGGCCCGCAAATACGAGATCGTCACCGACCTCGGCAAGTTGCTCGATCCGATCGCCGACAAGGTGCTCACCGGGTTCGCGTTCATCGGCCTCGCGATACTGAGCGAGCTGCCGTGGTGGGTCGTGGTCGTCGTCCTCGTGCGCGAAGTCGGCATCACGGTGCATCGCCTCCTCGTGGCGAGCACCCACGTCGTCGCGGCGGCCTGGATGGGCAAGCTCAAGACGGTGGCGCAGGCCCTGGCGCTTTCGCTCGCGCTGCTGCCGCTGTGGACCGTCGTGGGCGAGTGGATCCACGTCGTCAACACCGTCACGATGTCGATCGCCGTGATCCTCACCGTGGCGAGCGGCATCGACTACGTCATCACCGAGGTGCGCGGCTCGCGGGCATCGCGCCGACACCCGGCCGATCTGCACACTGCAGGTGGTGACGCATGAGCGGGTGGACGCAGTCGCCGGATCTGCCCGACGATCTCGAGAACACCCAGGTGTCGTTCGGTCGCCTGACCGAACCCGAACGCCTCGTCGAGCGTCTCGCCGAACTCGGCTGGACGCTCACCGTCGCCGAGTCGCTCACGGGTGGCCTGGTGGTCTCGTCGATCGTCGATGTCGAGGGGTCGTCCCGTGTCCTGCGCGGCGGGGTCGTCGCCTACTCGACCGACGTCAAGGCGAGGCTGCTCGACGTCGATGAGACGCTGCTGACCGCGCACGGCCCCGTGCACCCGCGCGTCGCGCGGCAGATGGCCGAAGGCGTTCGGCGCACTCTGGGCGCTGACGGCGTGTCGGCGGACGTCGGCATCGCGACGACGGGCATCGCGGGCCCTCTCTCTCCCGACGGTCAGCCCGTGGGCACCGTGCACATCGCCGTATCGACTCCGCTCGGCT
This sequence comes from Microbacteriaceae bacterium PS02068, assembly GCA_029959325.1. Classification (GTDB taxonomy): domain Bacteria; phylum Actinomycetota; class Actinomycetes; order Actinomycetales; family Microbacteriaceae; genus Microbacterium. The sequence continues at coordinate 68,829 of JASCPF010000009.1, read as the reverse complement.
CACGCGTCGAGTCGGTGCACCTCGAAGGAACCCGCGCCGAGGTCCGCGCCGAAGCGGCCGCGCTCGCGGTGCGCGTCGCCCTCGAAGCACTCTGAACGCGCCGCGGGAATGCCGCGCGTGACATCCCTGTTACGGATGAGTGATTCCAGGCCATTCCACAGCGCCGAGGGTCTAGTGTGACCAGCAAGTGCGGTACCGTTGTCCACCCGGGACACGGAACTACTGTCAGAGGAGGGGGCCCGACATGATCTTGGTACGTCAAGAGATCGGCGAAGTCCTGCGCGACTTCCGCCTGCAGAAGGGGCGCACCCTCCGCCAGGTGGCGGGGCGCGCGAGCGTCGCCCTCGGCTACCTCAGCGAGGTGGAGCGCGGTCAGAAGGAAGCGTCCAGCGAGATCCTCGCGTCGGTCGCAGAGGCACTCGACGTGCCCATCTCGACCATCATGCGCGAAGTGGGCGATCGCATCTCGGTGATGGAGGGCCTGCAGGTCTTCCCCGATGTGGTTCCCGACGACCTCGTCGCTCTCGACCGCGACATCGAGTCGCAGCTGTCGCTGCGCTGAGGTGCGTCTCAGCGAGTTCCGGCGCGCTGTCGACGCCGAATTCGGTGCGCGCGCGTCGTCGGTCGTCGCCGATCTGACATTGCGTGGTGTCGGCCATCGCACAGCGGCGGACGCCCTCGCCGACGGCGTGCCGCCGCGCGACGTGTGGCTGGCGCTTTCCGAAGAGATGGACGTGCCTCTGTCGCGGCGCTACGGCGTCGGCCGGCTCGATCCGCGTCGCCGCTGATCCGAAACTCTCTGCCGCGACGCGCGGCGTGTCGTCGCATCTTTGTTCGACGTCCGCATAGGCTCCTGCACAAGAGGCGTCGCGGAGATGTTGTCCACCGATGCGCAGATTCCGCCGACTGATGTCGGAGGTCCTTCGTAACGTGATCAGCGTCACCACGACACCTCCGCCTTGTCGCCATCCGTCCCGTCGGGACGAAGCGCGACAGCCTACAGGCGAAGGATATCCCGATGCGGCGCAGCCGACGAGGGCAGAACACGAAGGAGCACGACATGCCATCACCCGCCGACCGCGAGAAGGCCCTCGAATCGGCCCTCGCCCAGATCGACCGGCAGTTCGGGAAGGGCTCGGTGATGCGACTGGGCAGCGACGAGCGTGCTCCCGTCGCCATCATCCCCACGGGTTCCATCGCCCTCGACGTCGCGCTCGGCATCGGTGGCCTGCCCCGCGGCCGCATCGTCGAGATCTATGGGCCGGAATCCTCGGGTAAGACCACGCTCACCCTGCACGCGATCGCCAATGCGCAACGCGCCGGTGGCATCGCCGCGTTCATCGACGCCGAGCATGCCCTCGACCCGGACTACGCGGCCAAGCTCGGTGTCGACATCGATGCACTGCTCGTCTCGCAGCCCGACACGGGTGAGCAGGCGCTCGAGATCGCCGACATGCTCGTGCGCTCGGGCGCCATCGATCTCATTGTCATCGACTCGGTCGCCGCCCTCGTGCCGAAGGCCGAGATCGAGGGCGAGATGGGCGACTCGCACGTCGGACTGCAGGCCCGCCTGATGTCGCAGGCGCTCCGCAAGCTGACCGGTGGGCTCAGCCAGACCGGCACCACGATGATCTTCATCAACCAGCTGCGCGAGAAGATCGGCGTGTTCTTCGGCTCACCCGAGACCACCGCCGGTGGCAAGGCGCTGAAGTTCTATGCGTCGGTGCGCCTCGACATCCGTCGCATCGAGACCCTCAAGGACGGCACCGATGCGGTCGGAAACCGCACCCGCGTGAAGGTCGTCAAGAACAAGATGGCGCCGCCGTTCAAGCAGGCCGAGTTCGACATTCTGTACGGTGTCGGCATCTCGCGCGAGGGATCGCTCATCGACTACGGCGTCGACCAGGGCATCGTCAAGAAGTCGGGCGCCTGGTACACGTACGACGGCGAGCAGCTCGGTCAGGGCAAGGAGAACGCGCGCAACTTCCTGCTCAAGAACGCCGACATCGCCGCCGACATCGAGACCAAGATCCTGCAGAAGCTGGGCATCGGCCAGCCGAAGGTGGTCGAGACGGCAGACGACGAGCTGGCGGCTCGCCGCCCCGCGTGATGTCTCGACGCAGCTCGACAACTGTGTTTCGGCGTCGCTCGACAACCGTGTCTCGACGCAGCTCAACAACCGTGTTTCGGCGTCGCTCAACAACCGGGGTGAGCTGTGGGTGACGGGGGCGAGCAGAGCCTCGCCCCCGTGATCCCGCTCTTCGGCGGCGCAGAAGCGACGCCGACGGTGTGGAACGACACCTGGGCGGCGCCCTCGCGTGATGTGGGTGCGACTGCGGGGCCGCCGCGCGACGAAGACGCGCAGGCGGTCGCCGAGGCGGCGCTGTTGCGAAAGCTCCGCACCCGCTCGCTCTCGGTGCGCGAAGCGCGCGCGGTGCTGATCGAGCGAGATCTCGACGAGGTATCCGCTGACACGGTCATCGAGCGCTTCATCGGCAACGGCTACCTCGACGACGCGAAGCTCGCGGAGCAGCTGATCCACACCGGGGTCGCGCGCAAGGGACAGGGTCGGGGTGTGATCTCGCAGACGCTGGCGAAACGGGGCATCCCGCGCGAGGTCATCGATGCGGCGCTCGAAGAGCTTCCCGACGACGAGCTCGAGCGCGCGCTCGAGTTCGCGCGCGGCAAGGCGCGCAGTATGCGCGATCTCGATCGCGAGGTCGCGCTGCGGCGCCTCTCGGGCCAGCTGACCCGTCGCGGCTACGGCAGCCGGTCGTACGAAGCCGCGCGGCGCGCTCTCGACGAAGTGGTCGGCACGGCCTCCGCACGCGGCACGGGTCGGGGAGTGCGCTTCGAGCCGTGACCCGGGTCGACCGGGCCCGAGCGTGGTTGGTCAAGGCTGACCACGACCCTCCACAGGTGACCATCGGCCGTGCGGTCTGACAGACTCGGCTCACGCGTCGACGACGCGTCGGAAGGGGAAGCGTGGCGATCGAGGTCGAAGGCTTGGTGAAGTCCTATCGCGCGGTGCGCGCCGTCGACGACGTGTCGTTCTCGGTACCCGACGGTCAGCTGTTCGCGTTCCTCGGGGCGAACGGCGCCGGCAAGTCGACGACGATCGGATGCCTCACGACGCTACTCAAGGCCGATGCCGGCGTGATGCGTGTCGCCGGTCACGATGTGCGCACCGATGCCGAGCGGGTGCGGACCGCGATCGGCGTCGTCTTCCAAGGCTCGCTGATGGACGACGCGCTCAGCGTCCGCGAGAACCTGCGGCTGCGCGCCACGCTGTCCCGGGTGCCGCGCCAGCGATTCTCGGCACGGCTCGCGGAGCTGTCCGCGCTGATCGAGCTCGGGGATTTCCTCGATCGGCCGTATGGACGACTGTCCGGCGGCCAGCGCCGACGGGCCGATATCGCCCGCGCGCTGCTGCACGAACCGGCGATCCTGTTCCTCGACGAACCGACCGCGGGGCTCGACCCCGCGAGTCGCGTCGCCGTCTGGAACGCCGTCGGCCGGCTGCGTCGCGATCAGGGGCTCACCGTGTTCCTCACGACGCACTACATGGAAGAGACCGAAGAGGCGGATTCGGTCTGCATCATCGACGCCGGCCGCATCGTCGCCCAGGGGACGCCCACCGGGCTGCGCGCCCGGCACAGCCGCAGCATCCTCAGTGTCACGACCGATGATCCCGCCGGGCTGCTGGCTCTGCCCGGCGTCGACCCCGCGGTCGCCGAGGCCGACGGCGCCGTCATCCGCATTCCCGTCGAGAAGGCCGCCACCGCGCAAGCGATTCTCGCCGCTCACGGCGACCACGTGCGCGACTTCGAGTTCCGACACGGCCGGATGGACGACGTCTTCCTCGCGCTCACGGGGCGGGACGACGCGAACGTCGACGACGCATCGCGGGGTGCCGCATGAGCATCGTCCTCGGCATCGTCAGCCGCAATCTGCGTCTCTTCTTCCGTGACCGGCTCAACGTGTTCTTCTCGCTGCTGAGCGGGCTCATCCTCTTCCTGCTCTACACGCTGTTCCTCGCGCGGCTGCAGGTCGACGGACTTTCGGCCACCCTGCCGAACGCATCCGATGCCCAGATCGAGGCGTTCATCGACAGTTGGATGCTCTCCGGCATCGTCCTGCTCACGACCGTGACCAGCAGCATCGGCGCTCTCTCCGCGCTCGTCGACGACCGCGCCTCGGGGCGCTTCGCCGACTTCCTCGTCGCACCCATCCGCCGCACGCATCTCGTGCTCGGCTACCTCGTCTCATCGGTGATCGTCGCCATCATCATGTCGACGGTCATCCTCGTGCTCACGGTCGGCTACCTCGGTGTGCTGCGCGGGGTGTGGCTCTCGCCGAGGGCGGTCCTGATCAGCCTGGCGGTGGTCATCCTGTGCTGCGCGGCGTTCACCGCGCTCGCGGCGTTCGGGGCATCCTTCCTTCGCACGACTGGCGCGTACTCGGCCTTCGCCACGGTGCTCGGCACGATTCTCGGCTTCGTCGCCGGGGCCTACATCCCCGTGGGTTCGCTGCCCGACGGCGTCGCCTCGACGATCAACGCGCTGCCGTTCGCGCAGGGCGCGATGCTGCTGCGGCGTCCCTTCACGACCGAGACGCTTGCCGCTGTCACCGGCGGGGATGCCCAGGCATCCGACAGCCTCGCCCAGTTCTACGGGATCGACCTCTACGTCGGCTCGGCCGTCGTGCCGGTGTGGCTCGCGCTCGGCGTGCTGCTCGCGGTGGCCGTCGGGTTCACCGCGCTTTCCGCCGGTCGCATCCGCGCCCTGCTGCGCTGACCGCGCGCTGCCGGGCTGTGCCGGCAGCCCGGATCGTAGAATGGACGTCATCATGACCTCTCCGTCCGCCGCTCCCACCCTCATCGCGCCCTCGACTGCCGCCGTCACCGCCGACGGACGCGCACGCACCTATGAGGTGCGCACGTTCGGCTGCCAGATGAACGTGCACGACTCCGAGCGGCTGTCCGGCTCGCTCGAGTCGGCGGGCTACGTCCCTGCCGACGCCGGTGACGAAGCCGATGTCATCGTGATCAACACCTGCGCGGTGCGTGACAACGCCGCTGGCAAGCTCTACGGCACGCTGGGCCACCTCAAGAGCCGCAAGGACAAGCACGCGGGCATGCAGATCGCCGTCGGCGGGTGCATGGCGCAGATGGACAAGGATGCCGTGCAGGCCAAGGCGCCCTGGGTCGATGTCGTCTTCGGCACCCACAACATGGGATCGCTGCCGAGCCTGCTCGAGCGCGCGCGCCACAACGGCGACGCCGAGCTCGAGATCCTCGAGTCGCTCGAGGTCTTCCCGAGCACCCTGCCCACCAAGCGCGACTCGGTCTACAGCGGCTGGGTGTCGATCTCGGTCGGCTGCAACAACACGTGCACGTTCTGCATCGTGCCGCACCTGCGCGGCAAAGAGAAGGATCGCCGTCCGGGCGACATCCTGAACGAGATCCGCCTGCTCGCCGACGACGGTGCGATCGAGGTGACGCTGCTCGGCCAGAACGTCAACAGCTACGGCGTCGAATTCGGTGACCGCCACGCATTCGGCAAGCTGCTGCGGGCTGCGGGGGAGATCCCGGGCCTGGAGCGCATCCGATTCACCAGCCCGCACCCGGCGGCCTTCACCGACGACGTCATCGATGCGATGGCCGAAACGCGCGCGGTCATGCCGCAGCTGCACATGCCGCTGCAGTCGGGCTCTGATCGCATCCTGAAGGCGATGCGTCGCTCGTACCGCAGCGAAAAGTTCCTGGGCATCCTCGATCGCGTGCGCGAGCGCATGCCGCACGCGGCGATCACGACCGACATCATCGTCGGCTTCCCGGGCGAGACCGAAGAAGACTTCGCCGAGACGATGCGCGTCGTCGAGCAGGCGCGCTTCGCGAGCGCGTTCACCTTCCAGTATTCGATCCGCGAGGGCACACCCGCCGCGACCATGCCCGACCAGGTGCCGAAGGCGGTCGTCCAGGAGCGGTACGAGCGGCTGGCGGCGTTGCAGGATCGCATCAGCCTCGAAGAGAACGAGAAGCAGGTCGGCCGCGTGCTGCAGGTGCTCGTCTCGGCGGGCGAGGGCAAGAAGGATGCCGAGACGCATCGCCTCACCGGCCGTGCCGAGGACAACCGCCTCGTGCATTTCGAACTGCCCTCCGGCAGTGACGTTCCCCGCCCCGGTGATGTCGTCACGGTGACCGTGACGCACGCGGCGCCCTTCCACCTGCTTGCCGACAGCGTCGACGGAGCACCGTTGCAGATTCGCCGGACGAGTGCCGGCGACGCCTGGGACCGCACGCAAGCCGAGTCGTGCGGCGTGCCCGCCCCGGCGGCGACGCTGACGGCGGACGGTCGCCGCGCCGTCGGCCTCGGCATGCCCGCGCTGCGCGCTCCCTCCGGTCGTTGAGCGCCCTTCGACAGGCTCAGGAACCGCGACGCAGCGAGTCGAAACGGCCCCGCCGGTCGTTGAGCGCCCTTCGACAGGCTCAGGAACCGCGACGCAGCGAGTCGAAACGGCCTCGACTCTGGGCGGTCGTGGGCGCGACCGGCACAGGGAAGACCGACCTGTCGCTGCGCCTCGGCGAAGCGCTGATCGCCCGCGGTCGCGGCGCCGAGATCGTCAACGCCGACGCGATGCAGCTCTACCGCGGCATGGACATCGGCACGGCCAAGCTGCCCGAGGCGGAGCGCCGGGGCATCCCGCATCACCTCTTCGACGCGCTCGACGTGACCGACGAGGCGGCCGTCGCCTGGTACCAGGGCGCGGCGCGCACCATGATCCAGCAGATCTTCGCGCGGGGCAGCGATGCGATCCTCGTCGGCGGATCGGGGCTGTACGTCTCGGGGGTGCTGTACGACTTCCGCTTCCCGCCGCATGACGACGATCTGCGCGCCGAACTCGAGGGGGAACTCGCCCGCGACGGCGCCCCTGCGCTGTTCGCGCGCCTGCAGTCGCTCGACCCCGTGACGGCCGCCCGCGTCGACCCGCGCAACGGTCGCCGGATCGTCCGCGCGCTCGAGGTGCTCGCGCAGGGCGCCCGTACCCACGGCGCTGCCCTGCCGGAGGCGCCGACGCTGTGGCACGATCCGACGACGATCATCGGCGTCGCGGTCGACCGCGCCGACCTCGTGACGCGGCTGGATGACCGAGTGGATGCCATGTGGCGCGACGGTCTGCTCGACGAGGTCACGGCGCTGCGTGCGCGCGGACTCGAAGGCTCGCCGACGGCCGGCCGGGCGATCGGCTACGCACAGGCGCTCGCTCAGCTGGGCGGCACCCTGACGCAGGATGAGGCGATCGCGCAGACCCAAGCGCTGACCCGGCGCTACGCGCGGCGTCAGGTGTCGTGGTTCCGCCGCTATGACGGCGTGCAGTGGGTGGCGCCGGATGTGGATGCCAGGGCTCTGGCAGACTCGGCCGGATGAGCATCGAGATCCGTTCCTTCGCCCTCTCCGACACGGAATCCGTCGTCGCGCTGTGGCAGGAGTGCGGTCTCACGCGGCCGTGGAACAACCCGTACCAGGACATCCGTCGGAAGCTCACCGTTCAGCCCGAGCTGTTCCTGGTGGCGGCCGAGGGCGCCGATGTCCTCGGTACGGCGATGGCGGGCTACGACGGCCATCGTGGATGGCTCTACTACCTCGCCACCACGCCCGCGCGGCGCGGACAGGGCATCGGGCGCCTGCTCGTCGAGCGGGCAGAGGACCTGCTGCGCCAGATGGGATGTCCGAAGGTCCAGCTCATGGTGCGCCCCGAGAACGGCGGCGTGCACGACTTCTACGCCTCGCTCGGATACGAGCCGTTCGAGACGTGGAACACCGGCAAACGCCTCATCGCCGACTGACGCCGGTCCTCGCGCCTAAGCTGGAGTGATGGGACAGACGGTCGCCTTCACCAAGGGGCACGGCACGGGGAACGACTTCGTGATCATCGCCGACCCCGAGGGTGTGTTGGATCTCAGCGACGATCAGGTCGCCGCCCTGTGCGACCGCCGCTTCGGAATCGGCGCCGACGGCACTCTGCGCGTTGTGCGCAGCGGCGCGCTGGCTGAGGGCACCGACCAAGCGGCGGATGCCGAGTGGTTCATGGACTACCGCAACGCCGACGGCTCTGCCGCGGAGATGTGCGGCAATGGCATCCGCGTCTTCGCGAAGTACCTGGTCGAGACCGGGCTCGCCACGATCGACGACGCACCGCTGCGCATCGGCACGCGCGCGGGAACGAAGACCCTCACGCGCAGCGACCTCGGGTTCGAAGTCGACCTCGGCCTGTTCGCCGTCGACGAGTCCGACGCGGTCGTGCGCGCGCGGGGTCTCGACGTGGCCCGTCCAGGCGTCGGGATCGACGTGGGCAACCCGCATGTCGTGGTCGCGCTCGGCTCCGACAGCGAGCTCGCGGCGCTGGATCTCACCGTGCAGCCGGTGATCGCCCCCGCGCCGCGGCACGGGGCGAACGTCGAGTTCGTGGTTCCTGCGGATCCGCTCGTGCAGGGCGGGGTCGGGTCGATCCGCATGCGCGTCTTCGAGCGGGGCGTCGGCGAGACGCTGTCGTGCGGGACGGGGGTCGCTGCGGCCGCGCTCGCCGTGCGGCATTGGGCCGGGGCGGCGGCGCCGGACCGCTGGACGGTCGACGTGCCGGGTGGCACGCTGGGCGTGCGCATCGTCGAAGAGCGTGACGGCTCACATGTGCTGCTGTCGGGACCCGCGACCCTGGTCTTCTCGGGCCAGGTGGCGCTCGCCTGACGAGCTTTCGACACGCTCGGGGGCCGGTCGGGGCTCACGGCGACCCTTCGACACGCTCAGGGACCGAGGTCGAGGTTCAGGCAGTGGCGATGTCGGCCGTCGGCGGGGTGCCGTGTCGGCGCATCTTCAGCACGCGGAAGCCGCGCGCGGTCGCGGCACGGCTGACCGAGTACCCGTCGTCGAAGGTCGCGGCGAGCCAGCGCTGCAGCGAATCGGAGCCGAGGTTGCGCTGCACGACGAGCCAGGCGTCTCCGCGCTCGTCGAGACGCGGGATCCACCGTTCGAGCATCCCGTGCAGCTCGTTCTTGCCGACCCGGATGGGCGGGTTCGACCGGATGCCACGGAAGGTGACGTCGCCGGGAACATCGTCGGGCAGGACCGCGTTGATGTTCTCGAGGCCCCATTCGGAGGCGTTCCGGCGCAGCAGATCGAGGGCGCGTTCGTTCACGTCGACGGCCCACACCGTCGCGTGCGGCGAGGCGATGGCCAAGCTGATCGCGATCGGACCCCACCCGCAGCCGAGGTCGAGCAGATCGCCGCCGGGCGGGGGTGGGGGCGTGTTCGCGAGCAGCACCGCGGTGCCGCCGTCGACGTGGTCGGGGCTGAAGACTCCGCCCGCGGTCGTGACCTCGCCCGTGCGCCCCGCAAGAGAGACGGAGATGCGGCGAAGGTGTTCGGCACTGGACGGAGACGCACTGAAATAGTGATCGCTCCCCATGCTGCGAGCGTACCCGAGCCGCGTGACCGCGCGGGAGACTAGAATTCAAGGCTCAGCACGAAAAGGATCGAATGACGGAACACACCAGCATCACGGAAACCACCGAACCCACCGACACCACCGGCCACGCCGCGACGTCGGACGTCGGCGACGGCGCCGCACCGATCGACCCCGTCGAGCGGGTGCTCGCGCGGGCTGAGGCGCGGTCGGGTGTGTACGTGTTCGGTGCTGCGCAGGCGCTGCAGGATGCCACGACGGTGTCGTACGCCGACACCGATGGCGACCAGTGGGACCGCGAAGAGCGCGCCGCGCTGCGTCGCGTGCCCGGTCTGTCGACCGAACTCGAAGACGTCACCGAAGTCGAGTACCGCCAGCTGCGGCTGGAGAACGTCGTGCTCGCGGGCGTGTACCCGCAGGGCTCGCAGGAAGATGCCGAGAACAGCCTGCGCGAACTCGCGGCGCTCGCCGAGACCGCCGGGGCCGTCGTCCTCGACGGCGTGCTGCAGCGGCGCCCGCACCCCGATCCGGCGACGTACATCGGGCGCGGCAAGGCAGCCGAGCTCCGTGACCTGGTCGCCGCCGTCGGCGCCGACACCGTCATCGCCGACACCGAGCTCGCCCCCAGCCAGAGACGCGCGCTGGAAGACGTCGTCAAGGTCAAGGTCATCGACCGCACGACGGTCATCCTCGACATCTTCAGTCAGCACGCGAAGAGCCGCGAGGGCAAGGCGCAGGTCGAACTGGCGCAGCTCGAGTACCTGCTGCCGCGCCTGCGTGGCTGGGGTGACTCGATGAGTCGTCAGGCCGGTGGGCAGGTCGGCGCCGGTGGCGCGGGCATGGGCTCGCGCGGTCCGGGTGAGACGAAGATCGAGCTCGATCGCCGCCGCATCCGCACCAAGATGGCGCAGCTGCGTCGCCAGCTGCGCGACTTCGCGCCCGCCCGCGAAGCGAAGCGCGCCGAGCGCAAGCGCAACACGATCCCGGCCGTCGCGATCGCCGGGTATACGAACGCGGGCAAGTCCAGTCTGCTGAACCGGCTGACGCGCGCCGGGGTGCTCGTCGAGAACGCGCTGTTCGCCACGCTCGACACCTCGGTGCGCCGCGCCGAGACGGTCGACGGTCGTGTCTACACGCTCACCGACACCGTGGGCTTCGTCCGCAACCTGCCCCACCAGCTCGTCGAAGCGTTCCGGTCGACGCTCGAAGAGGTCGGCGACGCCGACGTCATCGTGCACGTCGTCGACGGGTCGCACCCCGACCCGGCCGCCCAGCTCGCCACGGTGCGCGATGTGATCGGCGACGTCGGCGCGCGCGACCTGCCCGAGATCGTCGTGTTCAACAAGGCCGATCTGCTCGATGACGACACGCGGCTGGTTCTGCGCGGCCTCGCGCCGCAGGCGCTGTTCGTCTCGTCACGCACGGGGGAGGGCATCGACGAGCTCCGCGCTCGGATCGAAGAGACGCTGCCGCTGCCCGCGGTCGAGGTGCGCGCGGTCGTACCCTACGACCGCGGCGACCTCGTCTCGGCGGTGCACGAGAACGGCATCATCCTGAGCCAGGAGCATGGTGCGGACGGCACCGTGCTGCACGCTCACGTGCCCGCTGTGCTCGCGGGGCGCCTGGCGCCCTTCGCGGTGTGACCGTCACGAGAGGGTGAGCGGCGAGACGCCGGGCGTCTCGAAGCCGAACACCTGACCGAGGAACGCGAGCTCGGACTCGAGGGCGTGCACGATCGTCTCGGCGCGCCGGAACCCGTGGCCCTCACCCTCATAGAGCACGTAGGCATGGGGGATGCCACGTGCGGCCAGCGCATCGCGGATCGCTTCGGACTGCGCCGGCGCGACCACGGCGTCGTCCGAGCCCTGCAGCAGCAGCACGGGCACGCGGAACCGCTCGGCGTGGCTGAGGGGCGAGCGCTCCAGGTAGAGCGCCTCGGCCTCGGGGAGCGGGCCGATGAGTCCATCCAGGTAGCGTGACTCGAAGTCGGGTGACTCGTCGGCGAGGGCGCGCGCATCGCCCACGCCGTAGCGCGAGATGCCGGCGGCGAACACGTCGGTGTTCACGAGCGCCCCGAGCACCGTCCACCCGCCCGCCGAGCCGCCCTCGATCGCGATGCGGGCGGGATCCGCCAGTCCCCGCGCCGCCAGGCCGGATGCCGCTGACGCCACATCGTCGACGTCGACGACACCCCACTGCCCACGCAGGCGTTCGCGGTAGGCGCGGCCGTAGCCGGTCGATCCGCCGTAGTTGACGTCGAGCACGCCGATGCCGCGGCTCGTGAAGAACGCCGTCTTCGCGTCGGCGACGCCGGCCGCGTGTGCGGTCGGCCCGCCGTGCACGAAGACGACGTAGGGCGGCCGCTCGCCCTCGGGCGGTGCCGCATCGGGGTTCATCGGTGCGAAGTCGAAGGCGTGCACGTCGCCATGCCGCCCCGCGAACGTCACGGACCGACTCCGTGGCATCCACTCGCTCGTGCGCACGCCCGTCGTGGCATCCGCGGCGGGGGAGTCGCCCCCGGTGACCGCGGCGACGATCGGCCCCGCTTCCTGCTCGCCGACGGTCACGAGCCAGAGCCCCGCGCCGCCGGGCCCCGCGCCCGACACGAGCAGGCGATCGTCGCAGGCATCCTCGATCACCAGCCGCGAGGTCGCCGGCAGGTCCACCCGTTCGACGCGGCCGGTCTTGTCCACGATGACGAGCTCGTCCGATCCTTCGGTGCGGATCGCGGCGATGCGACCGCCCGACAGCGACGCGTACCAGCGCAGCCCGAGCACCCAGAGGCCGCCGCCGGTGTCGGCATCGGCGGGCGCGATCGGCGCGGGGCGCGCACCGGCATCGAGCCGGTGGCGCCAGAGGTTCCACCGCCCGGTCGGCTCGTCGATGTAGATCAGCTCCTCGTCGCCGTACCACGTCGGCTGCAGCGCCGAGGTCGCGCCCGAGGTCACCGCGACCCACCCCGCCACGCGCTCGCCCTCGCGCGCGCCCGGCTCGCTCAGCGCGCCGACGCGGACCTCGGTGCGGTCCCAGGGCATGTCGGGATGGTTCCAGGCCACCCATGCCAGTCGACTGCCGTCCGGCGACAGCGCAGGCTGGGCCACGAAGTCGCTGCCCGAGACGAGGGTCGTGACGGATGCCTCGTCGCCGAGCCCGATGCGGACGATCGCCCGGCGGGGCGCGTGGCCGTCTCCGATGATCTCCTGCACCGCGAGCAGCACGTCGCCCTGCACGCGCAGTCCGCCGTAGCGCGCGTCCGGGGCGTGCGGTGTGAGAGCCCGCGGCTCGCCGCCCGGGATCAGCAGCCACACGCGCTGGTCGGTCTTCTCCACGAAGACGAGCCGACCGTCGGGGGTCGCCGCCCAGGCACCCCCGCCGTACTCGTGCACGCTCGACCGCGCGCTCCACGGAGCGGGCAGCAGCACCTCCGGCGAGCCTGATCCGTCTTCGTGCGCTCTGGCGCCACCCCGGTTCCGCAGCACGGTCGTGCGCCCGCCCTCGGCCGGCAGCGACTGACCCCACCAGAGCTCGTCGCCCACGAACGCTGCCCCCTCGTAGCGGGGCGACGCGGCGGCGGCCCACTGCGCCGTGAGCGGAGAGGGCCAGGAACCGTACGGGAGGACTGCGACCATGGCATCCACGCTATCTCGCGCTCTCTTGCGAGCCCCGCCTCGTCACCGCGCGAAACATCGCGTCACACGGCCACACCGGCACCGGTTCTCGTCCTACAGTGGGGCCATCGACGCCGGTGCGGCGGGAATCGCAGATCCTCCTCGCATCCGGTCGGAGCGACAGCCGAGCCCGGCACCCGCCCGCGATGACCGCACCACACCGCCCGCACGACGCGCGGGCCGTGGTGCACGTCCGCGGCCGTCCGGCCTTCACCGCTGTTTCCCGAGAGTGACATGACCTCTGCGATTCCGATCTCGTTCGAGATCTACCCGCCGCGTTCCGACGACGGACTCCCGGCGCTGTTCGACACCATTCGAGAGCTCGCCTCTGCCTGCCCGCAGTTCATCTCGGTGACCTTCGGCGCCGGCGGATCGACCCGCGGGCGCTCGCTCGACGTGCTCCGGCACATCCTGCGCGAGACCGACGTCCCCCCGCTCGCGCACCTGACGTGCGTCGGCAGCAGCTATGCCGAGGCGAACGCGATCATCCGAGAGTTCCTCGACGCGGGCATCACGCGCTTTCTGGCGCTGCGGGGAGACCCGCCGGCGGGCGTGTCGGAGGACGAGGTGTTCCTCGGCGACCTCGAGTCGGCCGCGCAGCTCGTGCAGCTCATCGGCCGCGTGCAGACCGAGCGTGAGCCATACTCCGAAGAGCTCGTGCCGGGGGTGCCGGGTGCGGCGCGCGTCGGTCGCCGCGAGCGCGTGCAGGTCTCGGTGGCCGCATTCCCGAACGGGCATCCACGCTCGCGCCGCCCCGGCGACGACATCGACGCGCTGCTCGCGAAGCAGGCGGCGGGCGCCACCCTGGCGATCACGCAGTTGTTCTTCCACGCCGACGAGTACCTCGATTTCGTGGCCCGCGCTCGTGCCGCCGGGGTGACGATGCCGATCCTTCCGGGCATCATGCCCGTCACCTCGCCCGGTCGCCTGCGCCGCGTGCTCGAGCTCACCGGCGATCCGCTGCCGGCGACCTTCGCCGCAGACCTCGATGCGGCGGACACTCCCGCGGCGCAGCGCGCCGTCGGGATCGCCCATGCCGCCGACCTCGCGCGGCGCCTGGCGGATGGCGGCGCCCCCGGCATCCACCTCTATGCCTTCAACAACCACGACACCGTGCTCACCGTGCTCCGCGCGGCAGGGCTGCTCACTGAACAGGAGATCGCGAGATGACCGCCACTTTCCCCACCGGGACGATCCTCGGCTACCCCCGCATCGGCCGCGAGCGCGAGCTCAAGCGCGCCCTCGAGCGGCACTGGCGAGGCGACCTCGACCAGGCGGGACTCGAATCCGCCGCGGCTGCGTTGCGCGCCGCGACCCGACAGCGCCTCATCGCCCTCGGCCTGGACGCGACCGACTCGTCGATCCCGGAGAGCTTCTCGTTCTACGACCAGGTGCTCGATGCGGCGCTCACGGTCGGCGCTCTGCCGGCTCGCTTCGCGTCATATCGTGCCGGCGACGGCAGCATTCCGTTGTCGGCATACTTCGCGGCCGCGCGGGGTGAAGGCGACCGCGCCCCGCTCGAGATGACCAAGTGGTTCGACACGAACTATCACTACCTGGTGCCCGAGATCGGCCCCGAGACCGAGTTCTCGCTGGCATCCGACCGCTTCGCAGCACAGGTGGCCGAGGCGGCCGCCGACGGCGTCACGGTGCGCCCCGTCGTGGTCGGGCCGGTGACTCTGCTGGCGCTCGCGAAGGCGACGGACGACGCGCCCGCGGGGTTCGATCCGCTCTCGCGACTGGGCGACGTGCTGCCCGTCTATGCGCAGCTCCTGCAGAGCCTGGCGGCGGCTGGTGCCGACTGGGTGCAGCTCGACGAGCCGGCACTCGTGTCGGAGAGCCTCGCCGCCACAGGCGCCGAGCTGGCGGATGCCGCGGCGCGCGCCTACGCGGCGCTCGGCGCCGTCGCCGGACGCCCGGCGATTCTCGTGGCGGCGGGATACGCACAGCTTTCCGATGAGGCGTGGGCGGCCTTGGCCGCGGCTCCGATCGAGGCCATCGCGATCGACCTGCATCGCGGCGCTGTGCCGGCCGCGGTACCGGGCCTTGAGGGCAAGACGATCGTCGGCGGCGTCGTCGACGGCCGGAACATCTGGCGCGGCGACCTGTCGCTGGGTGCGCAGCGGCTGACCGCGCTGCGTGGGCTGGGTGCCGGCACCGTCGCCGTGGGGACGTCGACGTCCCTCCAGCACGTGCCGCACGACGTCACGGTCGAGACCGGCCTTGACGACCGCCTTCGGTCGTGGCTCGCGTTCGCCGACCAGAAGGTCGCGCAGGTCACCGTGCTGGCGCGCGGCCTCGCCGAGGGAGCGGATGCCATCCGACCCGAGCTCGACGCGACCTCGGCGGCTCTCGCCGACCGGCTCAGCGCAGCGGGCGTCCGCGACGGGGCGGTGCGGGCACGGCAGCGCGCTCTGGGCGCCGACGCGCGCGAACGCGGCGACTACGCGGCGCGCGTCGCCGCGCAGGAGGCGGCGCTCGACCTGCCCGTGCTGCCGACGACGACGATCGGCTCGTTCCCGCAGACCGGCGACATCCGTCGGGCGCGGGCGCGGCACGTCGCAGGTGAGATCGACACGGCCGCCTATGAGGGCTTCCTGCGCGAAGAGATCTCTCGGGTCATCGACCTGCAGGAGGAACTCGGCTTCGACGTGCTCGTGCACGGCGAGCCCGAGCGCAACGACATGGTGCAGTACTTCGCCGAGAACCTCGACGGGTTCGCCGTGACGCGCAGCGGCTGGGTGCAGTCGTACGGGTCGCGCGCGACACGCCCCTCGATCCTCTGGGGTGACGTCTCGCGTCCGGCGCCGATCACGGTCGACTGGACGGTGTTCGCCCAGTCGCTCACGGCGAAGCCGGTCAAGGGCATGCTGACCGGCCCGGTGACGATCCTCGCGTGGTCGTTCGTGCGCGACGACCAGCCGCTGGCCGAGACCGCCGATCAGGTCGCGCTGGCGCTGCGCGACGAGATCGCCGACCTCGAGGCGGCCGGGATCGGCATCGTGCAGGTCGACGAGCCGGCGCTGCGCGAGCTGCTGCCGCTCAAGAGGCGCGACCAGCCGGCATACCTCGACTGGTCCGTCGGCTCCTTCAAGCTGGCGACGGCCGGCGCCGCCCCGGCCACGCAGGTGCACACGCACCTCTGCTACTCGGAGTTCGATGTCGTCATCGACGCGATCGCCGCGCTCGACGCCGACGTCACGTCGATCGAGGCTGCGCGCAGTCGCGGCGACGTCATCGACGACATCCGTTCGTCGGGATTCACCCACGGGGTCGGCCCGGGTGTCTACGACATCCATTCGCCGCGCGTTCCGTCGGTCGATGAGGTGTCCGTGCTGCTGCAGCGCGCCGCCGAGGCGCTGCCCCTGCGCCAGGTCTGGGTGAACCCCGACTGCGGGCTCAAGACGCGCGGCTACGACGAGACCGTCGCATCGCTGCGCAACCTCGTCACCGCCACGCGCGAGGTGCGCACGCGCGTCGGGGCCTGAAGGCGCAAGCGCTCAGCGCTTCGCGGCCGGGGCGCCGTGCGACTCCTGGGGTGACTCGGACGTCGCCGGCGCCGCCGGCAGCGCCTCGGCGTCGGTCGCGGCCTCGGCGCGCTGAGCGTCGGCATCGTCGGCGACGGCGACGGACTCGTCGTCGCGACGCTGCACGAGCTCGGCGAGCCACCAGACGAGCAGCGAGACCACCAGCACCAGGACGATGTCGCCGACCGTCAGTGGACGCAGAGCGAGCAGCCAGACGATCGACAGCACGACGAGCGCCGCGCGCACGAGAGTGCGCTGCGCGTACATCCAGCGGCCGAACGACCCCGTGTCGACGCCGCGCGAGGCAAGCGCCCGACGCAGGCCGCTGTTGATCGACCCGACGCCCGTCCGCACCGCGAGCGCCCCGCGCGAACGCCCGTTCACCCAGGCGAGCGCGATCACGACAGCGCCGATCACCGCGATGACCGTGGCCGTGTGCGCCGCGCCGGCCGAGGCCTGGGCGTAGATGACGCCGAGGGCAGTGGCATCGAGCCCCGTCTGCGTCGCCACGGTCGACATGAGCGCCGCGCCGGTCGCGATGCCGACGGCGAGCGAGCCGCCGCCCACGAGCAGACCGACGCCTGACCCCCGCAGAGCGGTCGATCTGCGCCGGGCGACGACGATGCCGATGAGGAAAAGCCCGAGCGCGAGCAGCGGCAGCCAGTAGCCGACGGCCGTGGCGATGGCGTAGCTCATGCGGATGAGTGCCAGGTTCTGGCCGTCGCCGAGGATCACGACGCGATCGATCCGGGGGATCAGGCTCGCGATGCCGACGCCCTGATCGGCGAGGTTCTGCTTGACCCGCTCGACGATCGCGCCGAGCTGGATGCCGACGCCGTCATCGGTCCGGACGACCAGACCCCCGCCGTCGGAGGTCGCCGTCGTCGTCAGGGCACGGTGCGCTGCGCGCGTCGCCGTGGCCCAGACCCCGGCGAAAGAGTCGGACGTGACGACACGGGTCACGGCGCGATCGACGAGACTCTCGAGTCCGTCCGCGGCGGGTTGCTTCAACAGCGTCAGCGCCGAGACCGCGGCGGGCGGCAGGCCGAGCGTCGCAATGCCGTCGATCGCGCTCGAGGTGAGCTGCGCGAAGTCGACCTGGGCGGTGATGGCATCCATCGTCTGGTCCACGATCATGCCCTGGACGGCAGGATCGGATGCCAGCGGAGCAATCGTCGCGACGAAGCTGTCTTCGTCGACGAGCTGCACCCGTGCCCAGGCGGTCACGATCGACGCGGGCACGAGAATCGTGGCGACGACGATGCAGACCGCCGACACCCAGGCACGCCAGCGCTGGCGGCCGCGCGAGCCGGCGGCCGAGGTGGCGGCGTCGCGCAGACGCTCGTTCTCGGCTTCGAGTGCGGCGATGCGCAGCGAGGCATCCTCGAGATCTGCCGTGGCGTCGGGGGTCATGGCGCCATTGTCGCGGATGCCGGGGCATCCGCCACACACATCCGCGACGCTGTCGCCCGCGGATCACCCTGCACGGGTGGCTCAGATCGCGCGCAGGACCGCCACGACCTTGCCGAGCACGGTCGCATCGTCGCCGACGATCGGCTCGAACGCGGAGTTGCGGGGGAGCAGCCAGGTGTGACCGTCGCGCTGGCGGAAGGTCTTGACCGTCGCCTCGCCGTCGAGCATCGCCGCGACGATGTCGCCGTTGCTCGCGTTCGGCTGCGAGCGGACGACCACCCAGTCGCCGTCGCAGATCGCGGCGTCGATCATCGATTCGCCGCTGACCTTCAGCATGAACAGGTCGCCCTTGCCGACGAGCTGACGCGGAAGCGGGAAGATCTCTTCGACCTGCTGGTCGGCCGTGATCGGCACGCCGGCGGCAATGCGGCCGACGAGCGGCACGAGCGCGGCGTCGCCCACGGCGGGCGCCTCGTCGGCGGGATTCTCGGTCGAGGCGCCCGGCAGGTCGATGAGCACCTCCATCGCGCGGGTCTTGCCGGCATCGCGACGCAGGTAGCCACTCAGTTCGAGCTGGTTGAGCTGGTGTGTGACGCTCGACAGCGACTTGAGGTCCACGGCGTCACCGATCTCGCGCATGCTCGGCGGGTAGCCGTAGCGGGCGATCGAGCGCTGGATCACTTCGAGGATGGCCAGCTGCTTGTCGCTGAGGCTCTTGCGTCGACGCGTCTGCGGCTTCTCCATGAGCGCACTCCTTCGATGTCGCCTCCGACGGGCTCTCGTCTTCGAATGTCGGAGGTAGGTGATGGGGTCCTGTTATCGAAACCGTATCCGGTTCGATCGATCTCGCTCGGCAAGCAGTCGCGTGTCGCGTTCGATTCGATTGCGATCCGGATGCCACTTGACATCATCACTATATCGAAGATAGCTTCGGAAGAGAAATTCGCACCCGGCTCTCCCGGCCGAGAGTCGGGTGCGAAGATCCCCACATCCGAGGCGCGTCCTGAGGAGACAACCGTGACCACCCTGAATCTTGCTCCGCGCAGTGCATTCGTTCCGCGCGTTCCGGCGACCCGTCTGCGGCTCACGACCCGCGGGCGTCGCGTGCTCGCCACGATCGCGGCCCTGCCGGCGGTGATCGCACTGGCGGTGGCGATCGTGTCGGGCGGCGGCGCGCTGGCGTCCGAAGACGGCGGCGCTCCGGCCGGCTCGTTCGAAGAGATCACCGTCATGCCGGGCGACACGCTGTGGTCGATCGCCGCGTCGGTCGCGCCCGCCGACGATCCGCGTGACGTCGTCGACGCGATCGTGCGACTGAACGCACTGCCGTCGGGGTCGCTCGCCGTCGGCGAGACACTGTCCATCCCGCAGGAGTACACGGCAGGGCGCTGAGCGACGAGCGCTGGCGCACCTCTACCATGGTGAGGGTGAGTGCGAGTCTCGACGACCTACCCCTGCGCGCGGATCTGCGCGGTCTGACACCGTACGGAGCGCCGCAGGCCCCGCTGCCGGTGGCGCTGAACGTCAACGAGAACACGCATGGCGTGCCCGAAGAGGTCGCCGGCGACATCCTCGATTCCCTCGCCCACGCGCTGCGCGACGTGAACCGCTACCCCGACCGTGAGTTCACGACGCTCCGCGAGGGGTTCGCCGACTACCTCGGGCACGGGCTCGGTGCCGATCAGATCTGGGCGGCCAACGGATCGAACGAAGTGCTGCAGCACCTCTTGCAGGCGTTCGCCGGGCCTGGCCGCACGGCGTTCGGGTTCGCTCCGACCTACTCGATGTACCCGCTGCTGACCCGCGCAACCGGAGCCACCTACGTCGCCGGCACGCGGGGCGTCGACTACACCCTGAGCGCGGCCGATGCCGTGGAGCAGATCGAGCGCGCCGCGCCCGACGTGACCTTCCTGTGCTCGCCGAACAACCCCACCGGAACCCCGCTCGCGATCGAGGTGATCGAGGCCGTCTACGACGCGACCGAGGGCATCGTGATCGTCGACGAGGCCTATCACGAGTTCGCCCCGCACGACGCGCGCTCGGCGCTCACGCTGCTTCCGGGCCGCGAGCGCCTCGTGGTGTCGCGCACGATGAGCAAGGCGTTCGCCTTCGCCGGCGCGCGTGTGGGGTATCTCGCCGCAGATCCCGCCATCATCGACGCCCTGCGTCTGGTCCGTCTGCCGTACCATCTGAGCGCCCTCACTCAGGCGGCGGCCGCCGCGGCGCTGCGGCACGCTCCCGCGATGCTCGCCATGGTCGACGAGATCGTGGCGCAGCGCGATCGGATCTCGGCGACCCTCGACGCCCTCGGCTATGAGCCCTTCGAGAGCTGGACCAACTTCGTGCTGTTCGGCGGCGTCGATGACCCCGCCGCGACGTGGCAGGGCCTCTACGACCGGGGGGTGCTCATCCGCGATGTCGGCATCGCGCGGAGCCTCCGCGTGACCGCCGGCACCGAGGCCGAGTCCACGGCGTTCCTCGATGCCCTCGCGTCGCTCGGCCCGGGTGGCGCTCGGTCGTGATCGGGCGCTCGGTAGACTCGGCACCATGAGCACATCCGCCCCCCGTACGGCCTCGATCCGCCGTGGGACGAGCGAGTCGACGGTCGAACTCGACCTCGACCTCGACGGCACCGGCCAGAGTCACATCGACACCACGGTGCCGTTCTTCGACCACCTGCTGACCGCCTTCGCGAAGCACTCGCTGACCGATCTGACGGTGCGCGCCTCGGGCGACACCGACATCGACGCGCACCACACGGTCGAAGACGTCGCGATCGTGCTCGGTCAGGCGATCCGCGAGGCGCTCGGTGACAAGACAGGAATCTCGCGATACGGCGACGCGCTCGTGCCGCTCGACGAGGCGCTGGCGCAGGCTGTCGTCGACATCAGCGGGCGGCCCTACCTCGTGCACAGCGGCGAGCCGGCGGGCTACGAGCACCACCTCATCGGGGGCCACTTCACGGGCTCGCTCGTGCGCCACACGTTCGAGGCGATCGCCTTCAACGGCGGTCTGACCGTCCACGTCACGGTGCTCGGCGGTCGCGACCCGCACCACATCGCCGAAGCCGAGTACAAAGCGTTCGCGCGCGCGTTCCGTCAGGCGAAGGCGCTCGACCCGCTGGTGCGGGGCATCCCCAGCACAAAGGGTGCCCTGTGAATTCAGGCCCTGTGACCGCACCTGGCCAGACGTCGCTCGACGCCGCCGACGGCGCACGTCCGCTCGTCGCCGTGCTCGACTACGGTTCGGGCAACGTGCACTCGGCGGTCAAAGCGCTCGTCGCGGCCGGTGCCGATGCGCGGCTCACGGCCGATCGCGGGCTGATCCAGGATGCCGCGGGGCTCGTCGTGCCCGGAGTCGGCGCGTTCAGCGCGGTCATGACGGCGCTGCGCGCCAGCCGCGGTGACGAACTCATCGACCGTCGCCTGTCGGGCGGCCTGCCGGTGCTCGGCATCTGCGTCGGCATGCAGGTCATGTTCGAGCACGGCGTCGAACGGGGTGTCGACACGGACGGGCTGGGCGAGTGGCCGGGCGCCGTGACCGAACTGGATGCCCCGGTGCTGCCGCACATGGGGTGGAACACCGTGCGCGCGGGGGAGGAGTCGGTGCTGTTCCGCGGCATCGAGCACGAGCGTTTCTACTTCGTGCACTCCTACGGCGCGCAGCACTGGACGCTCGAGCCGATGAAGCCGTTCCGGTCTCCCGTGCTGACGTGGTGCGACTACGGCGCTCCATTTCTGGCGGCCGTCGAGAACGGGCCGCTGTCGGCCACGCAGTTCCATCCCGAGAAGAGCGGCGACGCCGGCATCCGCCTGCTCGGCAACTGGATCTCGTCGCTGCCGCAGTCCGGGTAGTCTCTCTCTTTGTGCCCTGCCGCCGTGGGCGGATCAGCGGGTGCCCCACAGACCCTCCCTGGAGCCATGAACGATTTCGCGTCGACCCCCGAACTGATCCTGCTGCCGGCCGTGGATGTCGCCGGCGGTAAGGCCGTCCGCCTCACGCAGGGCGCGGCCGGCACCGAGACGAACTACGGCGACCCGGTCGATGCCGCCCTCGCGTGGGCCCGCGACGGGGCACAGTGGATCCACCTCGTCGACCTCGACGCGGCATTCGGTCGCGGCAACAACACCGGCGTCATCCGCAAGGCGATCAAGCAGTTGCGGGGCGTGCAGGTCGAGCTGTCCGGCGGCATCCGCGACGATGAGACGCTCGAAGCGGCGCTCGAGTCGGGGGCATCCCGCATCAACCTCGGCACGGCGGCGCTCGAGAACCCGGAGTGGGCCGCCGACGTCATCGGCCGCTACGGCGAGGCCATCGCGGTCGGTCTGGATGTGCGCGGCACGACGCTTGCCGCCCGGGGGTGGACCCGCGACGGCGGCGACCTGTGGGACGTCCTCGAGCGCCTCGAAGACGCCGGCTGCAGCCGCTACGTCGTGACCGACGTCACGAAGGACGGCACACTGAAGGGCCCGAACCTCGAGCTGCTGCGCGAGGTCACCGCGCGCACCACCCGCCCGGTCGTCGCATCGGGCGGCATCTCGAACCTCGACGACATCGCGGCGCTGCGCGACCTCGTGCCGCTCGGAGTCGAAGGCGCGATCGTCGGCAAGGCTCTCTACGCGGGGGCGTTCACCCTCGCCGAGGCGCTGGATGTCGCCGCAGGCTGACTCCGCCGGAGTGCCCTGGGAGGGGCGCAGCTTCGAGGCGAACCCGCACGCCGGTGACGACGGCTCCGCCGACCCTGCGCTGCTCGCGGCGCTGACGGCGTTCCATGCCGGAACGGGCGACGCCGCTGCCATCGCCCTGACCTACCGAACCGCGCGCCTGCTGATCCCGCTGGTCGCCGAGGCCGGCGACGTCGGGGTGGCACCGTCGGGGCTCGCCGTCGACAAGACCCAGGAACTGTCGATCGTGACGGTCGCCGCGCCCGACGGTCGCCGCGTGCTCCCCGTCTTCACCTCGGTCGCCACGCTCGCCGCGTGGGATCCGAAGGCCCGGCCGGTGCCCGCCGACGGCGTGCGCACAGCCCTGTCGGCGGCCGCCGACGACACCGACCTGATCGTCATCGACCCGGCATCCGTCACCGAGTTCGTGCTGCGTCGACCGGCCGTCTGGGCCATCGGCCAGGGGCAGCGCTGGGAACCGGCGCATCTGTCACCCGAGGTCTTCGCGGGGCTGCAGGAGTCGATCGGCGGCGAGCTGGGCATCCTCGACCTGTCCGTCGAGAACGGCGACCCGTCGGGGCGGCTGCGCGGGCCCGAACTGATCGTGCGACTGCACCTGATCGACGGCCTCGAGAAGGCCGAGCTGGATGCCATTCTGCAGCGCCTCGCCGGCCGCTGGGCCGCCGATGACCGCATCGCGGTGCTCGTCGACTCGCTGACCGTCAAGCTCGTCCGGGCGTGAGTTTCCCGCTCAGGTGACGGGGCCGGTCCACTTCTCGCCCGGGCCCTGGCCGATCGGGTCGGGGATGACG
Organism: Microbacteriaceae bacterium PS02068; assembly: GCA_029959325.1. Lineage (GTDB taxonomy): Bacteria > Actinomycetota > Actinomycetes > Actinomycetales > Microbacteriaceae > Microbacterium. The sequence continues at coordinate 45,283 of JASCPF010000009.1, read as the reverse complement.
GATGCCTCGCGGAACGCGAGCTGCACCGAGCGCAGCCCGTCGCGCAGCGACCGGGCGTGCATGTCGCTGATCTCGGGGGCGCCCGCGGTGATGAGACCCGCGAGGGCGTTGATCAGCTTCCGCGCCTCGTCGAGGTCGGTCTGGGTCTCGGGCGAGTCGGCGAGGCCGACCTTGACGGCGGCGGCGCTCATGAGGTGCACGGCGGCGGTCGTGATCACCTCGACCGCGGGCACATCGGCGATGTCGCGCGAGGCTGCGGCCGCGGCGCGCTCCTGCTCCTCCCACCGGGCGAGGCGCTCGTCGGCAGGGTCGCCGGAAGCGTCGTGAGCGGCGGAATCGGGGGCGTTCGTGGTCACGGAGTGCTTTCTGCTAGACTTCTCGCGCACCGGAGTGTTCTACTCCGGATCGAAAGTGGATCACATCCCACCCGCGCTTGCCGCTCCAGGCTACCGGGTCCCGCACTCCGCTCGGCTCTGCCGGGTTGCCACGCCAGTGGAATCACTTCGGTGAACAGGGTGCAGAACTTCCCGCAGTCAGACGCTGCGCGGGGTGGACGTGAGACTCTTCCGCCCGCGACACTCCCGTGTCCGGGGCATCCACCGCACGTCAGAGGAGTTCCGCATCAGCGATCCCCGCACCAATGACCGCATCCGCGTCCCCGAGGTCCGCCTCGTCGGTCCCGCGGGTGAGCAGGTCGGCGTCGTCCGCATCGAGGTCGCGCTGCGCCTCGCTCAGGAAGCAGATCTCGACCTCGTCGAGGTCGCGCCCAATTCGAAGCCGCCCGTGGTCAAGATCATGGACTTCGGGAAGTTCAAGTACGAAGCGGCCCAGAAGGCCAAAGAGACCCGCCGCAACCAGGCGAACACGGTTCTCAAAGAGGTCCGCTTCCGTCTGAAGATCGAGGCGCACGACTACACGACGAAGCTCAAGCGCGCCGAGGGCTTCCTGCAGGCCGGCGACAAGGTCAAGGCCATGATCCTCTTCCGCGGGCGCGAGCAGTCGCGTCCCGAGCAGGGCGTGCGTCTGCTGCGCAAGTTCGCCGAAGACGTCGCCGAGTTCGGCACCGTCGAGTCGAACCCCACGATCGACGGTCGCAACATGGTCATGGTGGTCGCACCGCACAAGAACAAGTCCGAGGTCAAGACCGAGCAGAACGCACAGCGCGATGCCAAGAAGGAAGCGGCGCGTTCAGCGCGTTCGGCTCCTGCGGAGACCTCCACGAACGCGCCCGCGGCCGCCGCTGCTCCCGCAGCGGAATAGCCCAGCGGGTCACCAGGCCTCACAGACTCCGGCTCGTCCGGAACCACAACGAAGGAAGAGAAATGCCGAAGCAGAAGACCCACTCGGGTGCCAAGAAGCGCTTCAAGATCACCGGAAGCGGCAAGCTCATGAAGCAGCAGGCCGGCATGCGCCACAACCTCGAGGGCAAGGCGAGCAAGCGCAAGCGCCGCCTCAACGGCGAGCAGGTGCTGGCTCCGGGCGACGCCAAGGCCGCCAAGAAGCAGCTCGGCCTCTGAGCCGCAGCGCACCCCGAGATTTCAGAACACTAGGAAGAATGAGAAATGGCTAGAGTCAAGCGGGCCGTCAACGCCCACAAGAAGCGTCGCGTCATCCTCGAGCGCGCCTCCGGTTACCGGGGTCAGCGTTCGCGCCTGTACCGCAAGGCGAAGGAGCAGGTCACCCACTCGCTCGTCTACGCGTACCGTGACCGGCGCAAGCGCAAGGGCGACTTCCGCCGCCTGTGGATCCAGCGCATCAACGCCGCTGCCCGCCAGAACGGCATCACGTACAACCGCTTCATCCAGGGCCTCGGCCTCGCGGGTGTGCAGGTCGACCGCCGCATGCTCGCCGAGCTGGCCGTGAACGAGCCGGCGACCTTCGCGTCGCTGGTCGCCACCGCCAAGAGTGCGCTGCCGGCCGACGTCAACGCTCCCAAGGCGTAATCACCGCGCCATCGCCGCGTCACCATCGCGACGCGTGTCAAGGGGTGTCCTCCATTCGGGGGACACCCCTTCTCCGTAGAATGAGCCCGTGCTCGAGAACCCGCGTTCCCCCCGTGTGCGCGCCGTCGCGAAGCTGACCAAGCGCAGCGCCCGGCAAGAGACGGGGCTGTTCCTGCTCGAGGGTCCGCAGGCGGCGCGCGAAGCGCTCGCCTTCCGGCCCGAGACGCTGGTCGACCTGTTCGCCACGCCGAGCGCGATGGAGCGGCATCAGGACATCCGCGACGCTGCCCGCGCGGCCGGCGTCGAGGTCGAGTTCACGACCGAGGCGGTGCTGGATGCCATGGCCGACACCGTCACGCCCCAGGGCATCGTCGCGGTCGCCCGTCAGTCTCCGACGTCGCTGAAGGATGTCTTCGCGGCATCCCCTCGCCTCATCGCGATCTGCGAGGAGGTGCGTGACCCGGGGAATCTCGGCACGATCATCCGCGCCGCCGATGCGGCGGGCGCCGATGCCGTCGTGCTCACCGGCCGGACGGTCGATCCGTACAACCCCAAGGTCGTCCGAGCGACGACCGGGTCGCTGTTCCACGTGGCGGTCGCCGTCGGCGCAGACCTCGCCGACACCACCTCGCGGGCGCACGCGGCGGGGCTGCGCGTCATCGCCGCAGACGTCGGGGGAGACGACTTCCTCGCGCGCCGCGACCTGCTCGCCGAGCCCACGGCGTGGCTGTTCGGCAACGAGGCCCGCGGTCTTGACGACGAGGCGCTCGCGCACGCCGATCTCGCGCTGCGACTGCCGATCTATGGACGGGCCGAGTCACTCAACCTCGCGACTGCAGCGAGTGTGTGCCTGTACGAGACGGCCTTCGCGCAACGCGCCCGTGGGTGAGCGCCGATTTTCCCACTCTGGTCACGACTCGGTCAAGATCCTGTACGTAACTTGAGGTTGCCTTGGGGGTTCTGCATAGTCTGAACCATGGCGACCCCCAATCCGGCCCCCGCGACGTCCAACATCTCTGTCCGTCGGGGCGACCCGCTCGTCGTCGTTCGGGACGTGCAGAAGCACTACGGCGACTTCCAGGCGCTGACGGACATCGACCTCACGGTCAACCGCGGCGAGGTCGTTGTCGTGATCGGCCCGTCCGGCTCGGGCAAGTCGACGCTCTGCCGCACGATCAACCGCCTCGAGACCATCACGAGCGGCTCGATCACGATCGACGGCAGAGAGCTGCCGAAAGAAGGCAAGGCGCTCGCCGGCCTCCGCGCCGATGTCGGCATGGTGTTCCAGGCATTCAACCTCTTCTCGCACCTGACCATCCTCGAGAACGTCACGCTCGGGCCCATCAAGGTCAAGAAGATGAAGAAGGCGGATGCCGAGGCTGAGGCCAAGGTGCTGCTCGAACGCGTCGGCGTGGCTCAGCAGGCATCCAAGCTGCCTGCCCAGCTCAGCGGCGGCCAGCAGCAGCGCGTCGCGATCGCCCGGGCCCTGGCGATGAAGCCCAAAGTCATGCTGTTCGACGAGCCGACCAGCGCCCTCGACCCCGAGATGATCAACGAGGTCCTCGACGTCATGGTCGGCCTCGCGCAGGACGGCATGACGATGATCGTCGTCACCCACGAGATGGGGTTCGCTCGCAAGGCCGCCGATCGGGTCGTCTTCATGGCCGACGGGCAGATCGTCGAAGAGGCGACCCCCGACGAGTTCTTCACGGCCCCGAAGAGCGACCGGGCGAAGGACTTCCTCTCCAAGCTCATCACGCACTGATACGCGTCCGCGCCCTGCACCGGCGCGGCGACCACCGAAGAAACACACGAAACCAGGAGGAATCACATGCGCAAGACACGGATCTCCGGCGCGTTCGCCGGCATCGCCATCGCGGCTCTCGCCCTCACCGCGTGCAACAGCGGCACGCCGGGCGCAGAGACACCCATCCCCGGAGAGACCGAGAGCGGAGCCGCGTCGGGCACCCCCTGGACGGTCGCGACCGACGTCACCCTCGAGGGCAGCCCCACGTTCGACAAGATCAAGAGCGCCGGAAAAGTCAAGGTCGGGGTCAAGGAAGACCAGCCCGGGCTCGGCTATCTCGACCCCACGACCAACACGCGCAGCGGCTTCGACGTCGACATCGCGCGCTGGATCGCCGCCTCGCTCGGCTACGACGAGGACAAGATCGAGTTCACGGCCATCCCCTCCGCCAACCGCGAGCAGGCGATCGTCAACGGCGACATCGATTACTACGTCGGCACGTACTCGATCACCGACAAGCGCAAAGAGCAGATCTCGTTCGCAGGTCCGTACTTCGTGACCGGACAGGGCCTGCTGGTCGCCGCCGACAACGACAGCATCACCGGCAAGGACTCGCTGACGGCCGAGGACGTCGTCTGCTCGGCGACCGGCTCGACCTCGATCCAGCGGATCAGCGCCGAGACGCCGGCCAAGACGAAGGAGTACGACACGTACTCCACCTGCGTCGAAGACCTGAAGAACGGCCAGGTCGACGCGGTCACGACCGACGAGGCCATCCTCATCGGCTATGCGGCGCAGGACCCTGACAAGCTCAAGGTCGTCGGCGACGTCTTCAGCGAGGAGCGCTACGGCGTCGGCATCGCGAAGGGCGACACCGCCTTCCAGGAGTTCATCAACACCATGTTCACCGACGGCGGCGAGGTCTGGACGGCGATCTTCGAGAAGAACCTGGGCGCTTCGGGCGTCGAGGCCACTCAGCCGAAGGTCGACGCGGCCGACTGACCGCGCCCGCACCACTCCCGGGCGGCGGCCGTCTCGTCGCCGCCCGGGCATCCCTCCCGAGATCACGAAAGGCCGAGCATGGGCGTCATCACCGACAACGTCGATCTGTGGGGACTCGCCCTGGGCGGGACTCTCGTGCTGTTCTTCGGCGGCGGGGTGATCGCGCTCGTCCTCGGCTTCGTCGTCGGCGCGATGCGTCTGTCGCCGATCCCGGCGGCTCGCGCCGTCGGAGCCGTCTACGTCAACTGGGTCCGCAACACACCGCTCACCCTGGTGATGTTCTTCTTCGCGTTCTGTCTGCCGATCCTGCTGCGTCAGCGCGTCGATGCGATCCTGCTCGCGACGATCGCGCTCGGCATCTACACCGCCACCTACGTCGCCGAGACGATCCGCTCCGGCGTCAACACCGTCCCGGTCGGCCAGGCCGAGGCGGCCCGGGCGCTCGGCCTGACCTTCGGGCAGGTGATGACGCTCGTCGTGCTGCCGCAGGCGACCCGATCGGTCGTGCCGCCCATGATGAGCGTGTTCATCGCTCTGCTGAAGAACACGACGGTCGCCGCCGGATTCTCCGTGCTGAACCTCGGCTCGGTCCGCAGCAACCTGAGTGAGCGCGGCGAGAACCAACTGGTCGTTCTGCTGTGGGTCATGGTCATCTTCGTGGCCATGGTGCTGCTGCTCGCATGGCTGCAACGAGCCATCGAGCGCCGATGGAGGGTCGCACGATGAGTTCCGTCCTGTACGACGTCCCCGGGCCGAAAGCGGTCGCACGCAATCGCGTGCTCGGAGCGGCGACCGCGGTGGTGATCGCCGCGCTCATCGGGTGGGTGATCTGGCGCCTCGCCGACACCGGCCAGTTCTCCGCGGAGAAGTGGGAGATCTTCAGCTACGGAACGATCTGGAAGCTGATCCTCGATGGCGTCATCGCGACACTCGCCGCTTTCGGCGCGGCTGCCGTCGGTGCGCTGGTGCTGGGCTTCCTGCTCGCGATCGGGCGACTTTCCGATCACGCGTGGATCCGGGTGCCGGTCGGCTGGATCACCGAGGTCCTGCGCGCCGTGCCCGTGCTCGTCTTCATGATGCTGCTCTACTACGGCCTGCCCGTGGTCGGCATCAAGATGGAGCCGTACTGGGCCGTCGTGATCGCGCTCGTCGCCTACAACGGATCGGTCCTGGCCGAGGTGATCCGGGCGGGTGTCGAGTCGCTGCCGCGCGGGCAGAGCGAAGCGGGCTACGCGATCGGCCTGCGCAAGGCCGGTGTGCTGCGGATGATCCTGCTGCCGCAGGCGATCCGCGCCATGATGCCCGTCATCGTCGCGCAGCTCGTCGTGACCCTGAAGGACACGGCGCTGGGGTTCATCATCACGTATCACGAGCTGCTCTACGTCATCAAGCTGCTGGGCTCCAACGCGGTCTACAACTCGCCGCTGATCCCCACGGCGATCGTCGGCAGCGCGATCTATGTCGCGATGTGCCTCGCGCTCAGCTACGTCGCCTATCGACTCGAGCAGCGGTCGAAGCGGCGTCAGCAGCACGCCGTCGATCCGATGCACCACCCCGTGGCCGCGGGCACCGATACGGAGCTGATCGCGATGCAGAAGGGCGCCGGCAAGTTCGACAGCAACGCACTCTGAGGCGAGGATCGGGGTTGTCCCCGAGCGTCGCAGCGGGCTCGCGGCCCGCCGGTAGACTCGGCTCTTGTGTCTGAAGCCCTCGAAATCACCCAGGAAGCAGTGGATGCCGCCGTCGCCGACGCCCTCGCGGCGATCGACGCCGCGAGCTCCACGGCCGACCTGAAGGCCGCACGCGCCGCGCACAGCGGCGAGGCATCCCCGCTCGCGCACCTCAACGCGCAGCTGCGCAACGTCCCGAACGATCAGAAGGCCGCGCTCGGCAAGCTCGTCGGTCAGGCGCGCGGCCGTGTGAATCAGGCGATCGCGACGCGCGAGGCTGCGCTCGCCGAGGCCGAGTCGCTGGCACAGCTCGAGGCCGAGCGCGTCGACATCACGGCCATCGCGCCGCGCGGACGGGTCGGGGCGAGGCATCCCGTCTCCCTTCTGCAGGAAGAGATCGCGGACCTCTTCGTCGGCATGGGCTGGGAGATCGCGGAGGGTCCCGAACTCGAGCACGAGTGGTTCAACTTCGATGCACTGAACTTCGACGTCGATCACCCTGCGCGGCAGGAGCAGGACACGTTCTACGTCGACCCGGCCTCGCGTCACCTGGTGCTGCGGACGCACACGAGCCCCGTGCAGGTGCGCTCGATGCTCGACCGCGAGGTGCCGATCTATGTGCTGTGCCCGGGCCGCGTCTATCGCACCGATGAGTTCGACGCGACGCACCTGCCGGCGTTCGTGCAGTTCGAGGGGCTCGTGGTCGACAAGGGCATCTCGATGGCACACCTGAAGGGGACGCTCGACCACGTCGCGCGGCAGCTGTTCGGGCCCGAGGCGAAGACGCGCTTTCGCACCAACTTCTTTCCCTTCACCGAGCCGTCGGCCGAGCTCGACCTGTGGCACCCGACCTTCAAGGGCGGCGCGCGGTGGATCGAGTGGGGTGGCTGCGGCATGGTGAACCCCAACGTGCTGCGCGCGGCGGGGATCGACCCCGAGGTCTACTCGGGCTTCGCCTTCGGCATGGGCGTCGAGCGTGCGCTGATGTTCCGCTCCGACGTGCAGGACATGCGCGACATGGCCGAGGGCGATGTCCGCTTCAGCGAGCAGTTCGGAATGGTGGTCTGATGCGCGTCCCCCTGTCCTGGCTGCGTGAGTATGTCGACGTCCCCGCGGATGCCACGACCGACGACGTCTTCGCGGCGCTCGTTTCTGTCGGGTTCGAAGAAGAAGAGGCGATCTCGTTCGAGATCTCCGGCCCTGTCGTCGTCGGCCAGGTGCTCTCGTTCGAGGCCGAGCCGCAGACCAACGGCAAGACGATCCGCTGGTGCCAGGTCGATGTCGGCGAGGCGGAGCCGCGCGGCATCGTCTGCGGTGCGGGCAACTTCTTCGAGGGCGACAAAGTCGTGGTCTCGCTTCCCGGCGCCGTGCTGCCGGGGCCGTTCCCGATCTCGGCGCGCAAGACCTACGGGCACGTCTCCGACGGCATGATCGCGTCGGCGCGCGAACTCGGGCTGGGCGACGAGCACAACGGCATCCTGCGTCTCGCAGAGCTCGGCCTCGACCCCGCCGTCGGCACCGACGCGATCGCGCTGCTCGGCCTCGACGATGTCGCGGTCGACGTCAACGTGACGCCCGACCGCGGCTACGCGCTGTCGATCCGCGGCATCGCCCGGGAATACGCCCACGCCACGGGCGCCGCGTTCCGCGATCCCGCCGCCCACGAGTGGGACGACGTGCAGCCCGGATCGGGCTTCCCGATCGCGGTCGACGACCGCGCCCCGATCCGCGGCCGCGTCGGCGCGAGCGAGTTCGTCGCGCGCGTCGTGCGCGGCGTCGACCCGTCGCGCCCGACGCCGCCCTGGATGATCGCGCGGCTGACGCTCGCCGGCATCCGCTCGCTCGGCATCCTGATCGACATCACGAACTACGTCATGCTCGAGCTCGGCAACCCCGTGCACGGCTACGACCTCGACACGCTCTCCGGCGGCATCACGGTGCGCCGCGCGACCGAGGGCGAGAAGATGGTCACCCTCGACGGGAAAGAGCGCACGCTCTCGGTCGAGGACCTCCTGATCACCGACGATTCCGGGCCCATCGGGCTGGCGGGTGTCATGGGCGGCGGCACGACCGAGATGACGGATGCCACGCGCAACGTCCTCGTCGAAGCGGCGAACTTCGACACCGTCACCATCGCGCGCGCGGCGCGGCGCCACAAGCTGCCCTCCGAGGCATCGCGCCGCTTCGAGCGCGGTGTCGACCCGCTCATCCCGTTCGTCGCGGCGAAGCGCGTCGCCGACCTCATGGTCGAGCTCGCGGGCGGCACGCTCGACGCCGAGTTCGGGGGAGCGCTCTACGGCGAGGTGTTCCTGCCGCAGATCGAGCTGCCCGCGCGCTTCGTATCCGAGCTCATCGGCGTCGACTACACCGATGCCGAGATCACCGGCGCCCTCGAGACGATCGGCTGCGAGGTCACGGCGACCGACGACGGCGAGGGGTGGACCGTCATCCCGCCGTCGTGGCGGCCCGACCTGACCGACCGGTGGACGCTCGCCGAAGAGGTCGCGCGCATCCACGGTCTCGACCGGATCCCGTCGGTGCTGCCGACGCCGCCGTCCGGCCGAGGGCTGACTGCTCTGCAGAAGGGTCGCCGTCGCGTGGCGAATGCGCTGGCCGCCGCCGGCTTCGTCGAGACGCCGTCGTTCCCGTTCACGACCGCCGAGGCGAACGCCCTGCACGGGTCGGCATCGGGCGAGGGGGTGCCGAGCATCCGGCTGGCCAACCCGCTCGACGGCCAGGCGCCGTTCCTGCGCCGCTCGCTCGTTCCGGGGCTGCTGCAGGTCGCGCACCGGAACCTCTCGCGGGGCTTCACCGACCTGGCGCTGTTCGAGACGGGCGTCGTGTTCGCTCCCGAGCCGGCCGTCGTGTACGGCACGGTCGATGTGCCGCCGCTTGCGGTGCGCCCCGACGACGAGACTCTGGCCGCGCTGAACGCGTCGATCCCGCCGCAGCCGCGTCACGTCGCGGTGCTGCTGACGGGCAATGCGACTCCGAAGCATCCGGGCGGACCGGCGGTCGCCGCGGGTCTCGCCGACGCGCTGGCCGCCGTACAGACGATCGCGTCGGCCGCGGGCGTGCGCCTCGCGGTCGCCCAGGGGCAGCGCGCGGCGCTGCATCCGGGGCGCACCGGCATCCTGTCGGTGAGCGGCGTCGAGGTCGGCTACATCGGCGAGGTGCTGCCCGCGGTCTCGGCCGACGCCGACCTGCCGGGCCGCGTGTACGTCGCGGAACTCGATCTCGACGGCGTCCTCTCCCTCGCACGGCCGGCCGATGTCGCCGCCTCGCTGTCGGGGTTCCCCGCGGCGACGCAGGACGTGTCGCTCGTGGTCGGTGCCGACGTCGTGGCTGCGGATGTCGCTGCGGCGCTCACCGAGGGCGCCGGCGAGCTGCTCGAGTCGCTGCGGCTTGTCGACGAGTACCGCGGGCAGGGCCTCGCCGAGGGCACCAAGAGCCTGACGTTCGCCCTGCGCTTCCGCGCCCCGGATCGCACGCTGACCGCTGCCGAGGCGACCGCTGCCAAGCTGGCCGGCGTCGCCGTGGCATCCGACCGCTACGCCGCCACCATCCGGGAGTAAGCCCGCGCTCGGCTCGCCGCGTAGGCTCGGGGGACGATGACTGAGACGCCGCCCATCCCCGCCCTGCACCTCGCCGGCCTCGTCAAGCGCTTCGGCGAGAAGTACGCCGTCGCGGGTGTCGATCTGGTGGTTCCGGCGGGGTCGTTCTACGGTCTCGTCGGGCCGAACGGCGCGGGCAAGACCACGACGCTGTCGATGGCGACGGGGCTCCTGCGCCCCGACGCCGGCACCGCGTGGGTGCACGGGGTGAACGTCTGGGCCGACCCCGCCGTCGCGAAGGCGATGATCGGCAATCTCGCCGACGGCGTGCGCCTGTTCGACCGGCTCACAGGCGAGCAGCTGCTCACGTACACGGCGATGATGTTCTCGTTGCCGCGGCCGGAGATCGCCGGGCGTGTGCACGACCTCATCGAGCTGATGGATCTGCGCGAGGCCGCCAGCACGATCGTCGCCGACTATTCCGCCGGCATGACCAAGAAGGTCGCCCTCGCGTGCGCGCTCGTGCACGCCCCGCGCCTGCTGGTGCTCGACGAGCCGTTCGAATCCGTTGACCCGGTCTCGGCCGCGAACATCGAAGACGTGCTGCGCTCGTACACGGCATCCGGAGGCACCGTCATCGTGTCGAGCCACTCGATGGATCTCGTGCAGCGGATGTGCGACCACGTCGCCGTCATCGCCGCCGGGCGCGTGCTCGCGGCGGGCACCGTCGATGAGGTGCGCGGCGAGCAGTCGCTGCAAGATCGTTTCGTCGCGCTGGTCGGTGGGCGGCACACGAGCGAGGGGCCGCAGTGGTTGCGACAGTCCTGAGGCTGCGATATCGCATTCTCGGCAATACGCTCGCGCGCAACCCGTGGCAGCTCGTCGGGTTCTGCGTCGGCATGCTGTGGGCGCTGTCGATCCTGGTCACCCTCGGCGGCGGCCTCGTCGCGCTCGCCGTGACGGGCAGCCCGACCACCGTCCGCACGCTCATCGTGATGGCGGGGGCGGTGCTGCTGCTCGGCTGGATCGTCGGACCGTTGCTGATCGCGGGCATCGACACGACGGTGGATGCCGCGAAGCTCGCGCCGTTCCCGCTGCGCACCCGCCAGGTGATGACGATCCTCACGGCCACCGGCCTCACGGGGATCCCCGGCATCGCGACGTCGATCGCGGCACTGCTCACGGTCATCCTGTGGCTGCGGTCTCCGGTCGCCGCCATCGCGGCGGTGCCGTGCGCGGCGATCGCGGTGCTCACATGCGTGCTCGCGACGCGCTTCGCCGCGGCGCTGACGAACGGCATCGGGGGGAACCGTCGCGGTCGCGAGCTGCTCGGCACGCTCCTGCTCATCCTGATCATCATGGCGGGGCCCCTCCTGACCGGACTCGGCGGTGCTCTGTCGGGCGGGGCAGACGCCGGGGCCCGGATCGTCGACATCGCAGCCGTGCTCGCATGGACGCCCTTCGGCGCCCCGTGGGCGATTCCCGCCGATCTGGCGGCGGGCGCCGTCGGGCCCGCTGCGCTCAAGCTGCTCATCGCCGCTGCCACGCTCGCCGTGCTGTGGTGGGGGTGGCGGCGGGCGCTCGAACGTGCCACGGTGTCGCCGCCGCGCCAGACCGCGCGCACCACGCGCGCGGGCGCGCTGGGCCTGTTCGGCCTCATGCCGACGGGCGGCGTCGGCGCGACCTGGGCGCGCTCGCTCACCTTCTGGCTGCGCGATCCGCGTTACCTTCGCCAGCTGATCGTCGTGCCGTTGTTCCCGCTGATGCTCGCGTTCACCACGGGTGTCGACGGCTTCCTCTTCTCGGCGTCACCGCTCTTCGTCGCCTTCGTGCTGTGCATCGCGGGCTACACCGATGTGTCGTACGACGGCACCGCGTTCGCCTCGGTGCTCTCGAGCGGCATCTCGGGGCGCGCCGATCGCGCCGGCCGGGTGCTCGGTGCGGCCTGCGTCGGCGTGCCCGTCACGGTGGTGATCGCGGTCGTCGTCTCGGCGCTCGCGGGCAGGCTCGAGCTGCTTCCGGCCGTGCTCGGCGGGTCGCTGGGGCTGCTGCTCGTCGGATACGGCGTGACAGCCGTCTCGTCTGCGCTGATCGCGACGCCGGTCGCCGCGCCCGGTGACAGCCCGTTCAAGACCGTGCCCGGTCAGACGTTCGTCAGCGGACTGCTCGTGTTCGTCGTGCTCGGCGCGTGCGGTGTGCTCGCGTCGCCGGCGATCACGTTGAGCTTCGTCGCGATCATCGGCGGGTCGCCCGTGCTGGGCTGGATCGCCCTGCTGGTCGGCGTGGTCGTCGGCGTCGGTGTCATCTTCGCCGGCGTGTTCCTCGGCGGGCGCACCCTCGACCAGAACGGTCCCGACCTGCTGCGGCGCATCAAGGCGTTCCCGGTCGGGTGACCTTTCGAATTCGCCGTCGGCGAATCCACTCGCCACGGCGGGTCGGTCGTGGTCGACTGGAGCGATGACGAACGTGCTGATCCTCGGCGGGACGGGCTGGCTGAGCGGCCGGATCGCGAAGCGGTGGACGGATGCCGGGGCATCCGTCACGTGCCTGGCCCGTGGCGCACGCGATGCGCCCTCCGGCGCGCGTCTCGTCGTCGCCGACCGCGATGCGCCCGGCGCCTACGCCGCCGTGCGGGGCCGGGATTGGGACGAGGTCGTGGACGTCTCGTCGCGTCCCGCGCACGTCGCCGCCGCGGCGACCGCGCTGGCCGAGGACGCGCGGCACGTCACCTATGTCTCGAGTGTGTCCGTCTACGCGTCGAATGACGAGCCGGGTGCCGACGAGAGCGCCCGGCTCGCCGAACCTGCGGAGCCGGGGGAGGAGGGCGACTACTCGCGTGCGAAGGCGGCGTGCGAGGCATCCGTGCGCTCCGCTTCGCCCTACCGTGCCGCGATCATCCGCCCGGGGCTCATCGTGGGGCCGGGCGATCCGACGGATCGGTTCGGCTACTGGGTCTCGCGCTTCGCGCTCGCCGCGAGCGAGGCAGTGCTCGTCCCCGATGCGCCCGAGGCGCGCAGTCAGGTGATCGACGTCGACGATCTCGCCGAGTTCGCGGTGGCGCTGGGGCGCGCCGCATTCACCGGGATTGTGAACGCGGTGGGCGACTCGCTGCCGCTCGCGGACGTCCTCGCCTCCGCGCGTGAGATCGCCGGCCACACCGGCGACCTCGCCCCGGCGGGCCCCGCGTGGCTCGCGGCGCACGATGTCGATCCGTGGATGGGCCCGCGCTCGCTGCCGCTGTGGCTGCCGGGCGACGTCCCGGGATTCTCGACTCGCTCGAACGCCGCCTACCGCCTGCTCGGCGGAAGACTGCGCCCCCTGCGTGAGACCCTGTCTCGCACGCTCGCCGACGAGCGGGCGCGCGGGCTCGACCGACCGCGCGCCGCGGGCCTGACGCGCGCAGACGAGCTCGAGCTGATCGCCGCGCTGCGCGCCGCGTGAGCTGCCCCGACCCGACGGACGCGCCCCCCGATTCGCCCCGATTCGCTCCCGATTTGCCCCGCGCCGCCTCACCGCGCTATCGTCGCCGCATGCTCGTGGCCGACCTGATCACCGTGTCGACGGTGTTCCGCGCGCCCCGACGCCTCGACCTCCGCGGCCGCCGACTGTAGGCGACCCCGCAGCTCCCCGTGTCGGGTCGAGCAGTGGGCGTCGCCGTCACCTCCTGAGCCCGTCGAAGGGCCGATCCCACAGACAATAAGGTTGAGAAATGACCTATTCGGTCGCCGTTTCCGGCGCTTCCGGCTATGCGGGCGGCGAGATCCTTCGCCTGCTCGCGGCACATCCTGACATCGAGATCCGCACCGTCACGGCGCACGCCAACGCGGGCAGTCCGCTCATCGCGCACCAGCCGCACCTGCGCTCGCTCGCACACCTCACGCTGCAGGACACCACGCCCGAGATTCTCGCGGGCCACGACATCGTGTTCCTCGCCCTGCCGCACGGCCAATCCGGACAGTACACCGACGCGCTGGCGAGCACGCCGCTGGTGATCGACGCCGGCGCTGATCACCGGTTGACATCGCAGGATGCCTGGGCCCAGTTCTACGGCGGAGACTTCCACGACCCGTGGGCCTACGGCGTGCCCGAGCTTCCCGTCGCGGGTGTTCCCGGCGGTAAGCAGCGCGCGAACCTCGTCGGCGCGACACGGATCGCCGCTCCCGGCTGCAACGCGTCGACCGTCTCGCTGAGCCTCGCACCGGGGGTCGCGGCGGGCGTCATCGATCCGTCCGACATCGTGAGCGTCCTCGCCGTCGGCCCCTCGGGGGCCGGCAAGAGCCTGAAGACGAACCTGCTGGCATCCGAGATCCTCGGCACGGCGAACCCATATGCCGTCGGCGGCACGCATCGGCACATCCCCGAGATCCGCCAGGCCCTGCTCGGTGCCGGCGGCGGCTCGCCCCGGTCGTTGAGCGAGGGAGCGTCAGCGACCGAGTCGAAACGGGACGGCGGGGACGTCCGCATCTCGTTCACGCCCGTGCTCGTGCCGATGTCGCGGGGGATCCTCGCGACCTCGACCGCACCGATCGCCCCGGGCGTCACCGATGCGCAGATCCGGGATGCCTGGGAGCAGGCCTACGGCGACGAGACGTTCGTGCAGCTGCTGCCCGAGGGGCAGTTCCCCCGCACGGCCGACGTGCTCGGCGCGAACACCGCGCTGATCGGCCTCGCGATCGACCGGGCCGCGAATCGCGTGGTCGTCGTGGCGGCCGTCGACAACCTCGTGAAGGGCACCGCAGGGGCCGCCATCCAATCGATGAACATCGCCCTCGGACTTCCCGAAGACCGGAGCCTGACCGTGAACGGAGTGGCACCGTGAGCGCCTCGTCTGACCAGGGAGTAACGGCTGCCGCAGGATTCGAGGCGGCCGGCGTCGCCGTCGGCCTGAAGTCCACCGGGAACAAGGACGTCGCCATCGTCGTCAACCGCGGCCCGCTCAAAGCGGGCGCCGCCGTCTTCACGAGCAACCGCGCCAAGGCGAACCCGATCATCTGGTCGCAGCAGGCGATCTCCGACGGCGTCGTCGAGGCCGTCGTCTTGAACTCCGGCGGGGCGAACTGCTTCACCGGGTCCTTCGGGTTCCAGACGACCCACCAGACCGCCGAGAAGGCGGGCGAGCTCTTGGGCGTCAGCCCGGGCGACGTGATCGTCTGCTCGACGGGCCTCATCGGCACCGGCGACGAGGTCTTCCGCGCGAAGGTGCTGGAGGGCGTGACGCAGGGCGTCGCCGCGCTCAGCGCAGACGGGGGAGTCGCGGCATCCGAGGCGATCATGACCACCGATTCGAAGGCGAAGCGCGCCGTGGTGGCGCGCGACGGCTGGACGATCGGCGGCATGGCGAAGGGCGCGGGCATGCTCGCGCCGGGCCTCGCCACGATGCTCGTCGTCATCACGACCGATGCCGTGCTCGAGGCATCCGAGCTCGATGCGGCCCTGCGCGAGGCCACCGCGGTGAGCTTCGACCGGCTCGATTCCGACGGATGCATGTCGACGAACGACCAGGTGACGCTGCTCGCCAGCGGCGCGAGCGGCATCCGCCCCGACGCGGACGCCTTCGGCGCGGCCCTCACCGAGGTGTGCGCCGATCTTGCCCGTCAGCTGCAGGCGGATGCCGAGGGCGCGAGCCACGACATCACGATCCAGGTGGTGCACGCGGCGTCGGTCGCCGATGCTGTCGAGGTCGGCCGCTCGGTCGCGCGCAACAACCTGTTCAAGGCGGCGATCTTCGGCAACGACCCGAACTGGGGCCGGGTGCTCGCCGCCATCGGCACGACCGATGCCGAGTTCGACCCCTACGACGTCGACGTGTGGATGAACGGCGTGCGCGTCTGCACGGCCGGCGGGCCGGATGCCCCGCGCGAGGCCGTCGATCTGACGCCCCGTGCGACGCTGCTCGTCATCGACCTGAAGGTCGGCGACGACGAGGCCACAATCCTCACGAACGACCTCACACACGACTACGTTCACGAGAACAGCGCGTACTCGTCATGACCGGGGCCGGGGCCGAGAAGATCCAGCACACCACACCCGAGCAGGCCGCCGAGAAGGCGGCGGTGCTCATCGAGTCGCTGCCCTGGCTGCAGCGCTTCCGCGACCAGATCATCGTCATCAAGTACGGCGGCAACGCGATGGTGTCGGAGGAGCTGCAGGATGCCTTCGCGCAGGACATCGCGTATCTGCGCTTCGTCGGGGTCAAGCCCGTCGTCGTGCACGGCGGCGGCCCGCAGATCTCGCAGATGCTCGACCGGCTGTCGATCCCGAGCGAGTTCAAGGGCGGCTACCGCGTGACGTCGACCGAGGCGATGAGCGTCGTGCGCATGGTGCTCACGGGGCAGGTCAACCCGCAGCTCGTGGGGCGCATCAACGCCTACGGCCCGCTCGCTGCCGGCCTTTCGGGTGAGGACGCGGGACTCTTCCACGGCCGGCGCCGCGGCGTCGTCATCGACGGCACCGAGCACGACCTCGGCGCCGTCGGCGATGTGGTCGCGGTCGACCCGCAGGCGGTCATGGACCATCTTGAGGCGGGGCGCATCCCGGTTGTGTCGTCGATCGCGCCCGACCTGGACAACCCCGGCCACTCGCTCAACGTCAACGCGGATGCCGCGGCGGCGGCCCTGGCGATCGCCCTCGGGGCATCCAAGCTCGTCGTCCTCACCGACGTCGCCGGCCTCTACGCCGACTGGCCGAACCGCGACTCGCTCGTCTCGCACCTGACGGCGGAAGAGCTGCGCGAGATGCTGCCGAGCCTCGAGTCGGGCATGATCCCCAAGATGCAGGCCTGCCTCGACGCGGTCGACCAGGGCGTCGACACGGCGGCGATCATCGACGGACGCCAGCCCCACTCGGTGCTGGTCGAGATCTTCACGGAACACGGAATCGGAACAGAGGTGGTGGCGGCATGACCGCGGCAGAGGTGGACACGCAGGCGCAGCCCGCACAGACGACGTGGCAGGACGACGCGGCGCGCGACCTCGTGCGCAACGCGGGCGACCGCTACGCGCTGTTCGTGCGCGGCGAGGGATCGTCGCTGTGGGATGCCGACGGCCGCCGCTACCTCGACTTCCTGGGGGGCATCGCGGTGACCTCGCTCGGCCACGCGCACCCCGTGTTCGTCGAGGCGGTCGCGACCCAGGCGGCGACGCTCGCGCACGTGTCGAACTACTTCGCGACACCGCCGCAGCTCGCGCTCGCCGCGCAGCTCAAGCGCCTCGCCGGCACGGGTGAGGCGGGGCGCGTCTACTTCGGCAACTCGGGCGCCGAGGCGAACGAGGCCGCGTTCAAGCTCGCTCGCCTGCACGGGGGATCGGAGCGCCCGCGCATCCTGGCGCTGAAGAACGCATTCCACGGCCGCACGATGGGCACTCTCGCCCTCACGGGCAAGCCCGCCATGCAGCAGCCGTTCGAGCCGATGGTGCCCGGCGTCGAGTTCCTCGACTCGACCGTCGAGGCCCTCGAGGCCGCGCTCGACGACCGGGTCGCCGCCCTGTTCGTCGAGCCGATCAAGGGTGAGGCGGGTGTCCTGCCGCTTCCCGAGGACTACCTCACCGCCGCGCGCGAGCTCACGGCGCGCCACGGTGCGCTGCTTATCCTCGACGAGATCCAGACCGGTGCCGGGCGCACGGGCGACTGGTTCGGGTTCCAGCACGAGGGCATCACCCCCGACGCGATCACCGTCGCGAAGGGCATCGGCGGCGGGTTCCCGATCGGCGCCCTCATCACCTTCGGCGCCGCGAGCGACCTGTTCTACCCCGGCACCCACGGCTCGACCTTCGGCGGCAACGCGCTCGCGACGGCCGTGGCGTCGGCTGTCCTCGCCGAGATCGAGCGCGCCGGGCTCGTCGAGAACGCCCGCGTGCGCGGCGAGCAGCTGCAGGCGGCGATCGGCGCCATCGCGTCGCCGCTGATCGAAGGATGCCGCGGCCGCGGCCTGCTCATCGGCGTCAGCCTCACCGCTCCGGTCGCAGGCGCGGTCGTCGCTGCCGCGCAGTCGCACGGCCTGATCGTCAACGCCGCGAACGAGACGACCGTGCGCCTCGCGCCGGCGCTCACGATCGGCGACGTCGAGATCGACGAGTTCATCGACCTCTTCACCCGAGCGCTCACCAGCGTGCAGGACGCCCTGCCGACCGAGACGCACACCGAACCTGCAACCCCTTCGGAGGCCACGACATGACCCGCCACCTGCTGCGCGACGACGACCTGACCTCGGCCGAGCAGGCCGAGATCCTCGAGCTCGCCGCCGTGCTCAAGAAGGATCGCTGGAAGCTCAAGCCCCTCGCGGGGCCGCAGACGGTCGCGGTGATCTTCGACAAGAGCTCGACGCGCACGCGCGTGTCGTTCGCCGTCGGCATCGCCGACCTCGGCGGTTCGCCGCTCATCATCTCGACGGCGAACAGCCAGCTCGGCGGCAAGGAGACCCCGTCCGACACGGCGCGGGTGCTCGAGCGCCAGGTCGCCGCCATCGTCTGGCGCACGTATGCGCAGGCGGGGCTCGAAGAGATGGCGCGCGGCACGACGGTGCCCGTCGTCAACGCGCTGAGCGACGACTTCCACCCGTGCCAGCTGCTCGCCGACCTGCTCACGATCACCGAGCACAAGGGGGCGCTGAAGGGACTCACCCTCACCTTCTACGGCGACGGCACCTCGAACATGGGGCACTCCTATGTGCTCGCGTGCGTCACGGCGGGGATGCACGTGCGCGTGGCATCCCCGCTCGCGTACGCGCCGCGCGCGGATGTCGTCGCCGACGCCGAGGCCATCGCCGCGACCACCGGCGGGTCGGTCACGCTCTACACCGATCCCGACGAGGCGGCGGCGGGCGCCGACGTGATCGTCACCGACACCTGGGTGTCGATGGGCAAGGAAGAGGAGAAGGCCGCGCGCCTGCGCGACCTCGGCCCCTACAAGGTGACGCCGCACACGATGTCGCTCGCAGCATCCGACGCGATCTTCATCCACTGCCTGCCCGCCGACCGCGGGTATGAGGTGGATGCCGAGGTCATCGACGGTCCGCAGTCGGTCGTGTGGGACGAGGCCGAGAACCGCCTGCACGCGCAGAAGGCGCTGCTGGTGTGGCTGCTGCGCCAGCAGTAGACACTCTCGCCGCGGCCGATCGCTCCTTCTCGGGCGCGGCGCGGCTGGGCGGCGTGGATCTCGCGCGCGGACTGGCCGTGCTCGGCATGCTCGCGGCGCACCTCATCGCGCTTCCGGCGTGGAGCTGGTCCGACCCCGCTTCGTGGGGCGCCGTCGCGGACGGCCGCTCATCGATCCTCTTCGCGACGCTCGCGGGCGTGTCGATCGCGCTGGTGTCGGGCGGGGCGCGCCCGCTGCCGCGCGGCCCCCGGCTGACCCGCGTGCGCCGGTCGCTGGCGGTGCGAGGCATCCTGCTCTGGCTCATCGGGATGCTGTTGATCGCCACCGGCGTGCCGGTGTACGTGATCCTGCCCGCCTACGGCGTGCTGTTCCTGCTGTCGTTGCCGCTCTTGCGCCTGCGCGCGGGCGCGCTGTGGACGCTCGCCGCGGTGCTGGCTCTCGTCATGCCGTGGCTGCAGCCGCTGCTCGACGCCGCGCCGCTCTGGCAGAGCGAAGACGGTGCGAACGTCTCGCTGGCCCTGGGATGGCACTATCCGTTCACGGTGTGGATCGCGTTCCTCGTCGCAGGCCTCGCGGCCGGGCGATCCGACCTCGGTGCGCGGCGTACGCAGGTCGCGCTGCTGGTCGCGGGCGCGGCGCTCGCCGCCGTGGGCTACGGGGTGGATGCCGCGCTCGCGGCCGGCGTCGACGGCATCGTCATCGGCGAGGATGCCTCGGCGGTACTCACCGCCGCTCCGCACTCCAGTGGCCTGCTCGAGGTCGTCGGGTCGGGGGGATTCGCGCTGGCGTTGCTCGCGCTGTGTCTGCTCGCCTGCCGCGTGCGCGCGGCCGCGGTCGCGACTCTGCCGCTGCGCGCCATCGGCTCGATGCCGCTCACGGCATACGTCGGTCAGATCGTGGCATGGGCGATCATCGCGACCCTTGTGCTGGGCGACCCCGGCGATCTCGTGGGCATGCGCGACCTGCAGCTGTTCTGGCCGTTCGTGCTCGGCACGGCGGCGTTCTGCACCGCGTGGGCGCTGCGCATCGGCCGCGGCCCACTCGAGGCACTGGTCGCTCTCGTCACCCGGCGGCTGGCGAGAGGCTGACTCGCCGCCTCGTGCCCGGGTGAGTCGCGAGCGCGAGGTGGCTGCGTCGAGGGTCATCCGTCGCACATCGCGGTGATGGGCGGACATGCCCGTGGTTTCGGCCGGATGAACGCGCGCGCCGCGACGGCGGCCCGGGTCATCCGTCGCATAGTGCGGCTGCCGTCCGGGAAAGCGCGGCTTTCGGCCGGATGAGAGGTGCGCCCGCACCGACCCCGCACCGCACCGACCCCACACTGACCCCACACCGACCCCGCACCGACCCGACCGCGCACCGACCCCGCATCGACCCGACCCCCCATCGACTCAGGGGCGCCATCCGGCGCGACCGAGAGCCTCTCGCATGCGCGCGACGGCGGGCGCCGCACTCGGATACGCGTGCATCGAGGTGAGGCGCACGACCTCCCAGCCTGCGGCGACGCAGGCCGCGTGCTTCGCGATGTCGCGATTCCACTGTGCGCGGTCGGTGCGGTGGTGGTCGCCTTCGTACTCGTACAGCAGGTGGTACTCCGGATGGGCGAGCTCGGTGAAGCCGATCGGAGCTCCGTCGCGCGCGAAGACATCCACGTCGAGCTCGAGTTCGGGCAGGCCCGCCGATGCGGCGGCGACGCGGATGCGGGTCTCGGCGGGTGATGCGGCGCCGACGCGCACGGAGGGCAGCGCCGCGCGCAGTCGAGCTGCCCCCTGCCGTCGACCGGCATGCAGCGCAGCCTCCAGCTGGTCTATCGTGCCCAGGGCATCCGCGCTCACTCCGCGAGCCATGCCGCGTCGTCGCGGCACATACACGATCGCATCGCCGAGCTCGATCAACTCGAGCACCGACAGCTGCGGAGCGAGCTGCGCCCACACCGATGCCGGGCTCGCGACCTCGACCCCGCGATGTGTTCGCACCGTCACGAGCGCGGGGGAGAGCTGTCTTCCGTGCATGCCGCGCCCGCGCGGTGCCCGACGGGCGCCGATCACAGACACGTCCAGGGCCATCGTGCAGGTGCGCAGGAGTCGTAGCGGCACGGGAAGCCCCCACCACACCGCAGCCGCGACGTGCGAGACGAACCACCCCGGCGACGCGATGGCCTGCAGAGCGCGGATGAGCCGCTCGATCTCGGCGCGCAGCAGCCTGGCTTCGCGCGTTCGTGGGCTCTCATCGAGCGGCGCGGGGCCAGGATCGATCGCTCGCTGACGCATGCGCGCGCCGTGGAACGGACGACGCAGGTCGAGCGCGTACACGCGGGTCGAACCCACTCCGGCAGACCGTGCCTGCGCGACGGAGAACTCCGCGCCGAGGGCCGCGGGAAGGGGAGCAGGATGCCGAGGCATCCCTCCACTGTGCGCGCCCCGCAGCTTTCCGATCGGGCGGGGAGGCCCAGATGTGGACAGCCCGCGAGATCCGCAGGCTGTGGAGAGGGCGCCGCGGTGGTTCGGCCGTGCGTCATCCGGCCGGAATCTCGGTCTTCTGCTGTCGAAGCGGCGGTCTGCGACGGATGAACGCCGCCCGGCGGCCCTGCGGCGCATCGGTAGGCTGGCGGGGTGACTGACACCTCCGCGCACGGCACGAACGACGGGGCGCTGTGGGGCGCCCGCTTCGCGTCGGGACCGTCCCCCGAGCTCGCGGCCCTGAGCCGCTCGACGCATTTCGACTGGATCCTGGCGCCGTACGATCTCGCCGGGTCGCACGCGCACGCGGCGGCGCTCGCCGCGGCGGGCTACCTCACCCCTGACGAGGAACGCCGCATGCACGCGGGTCTCGACGCGCTTCTGGCCGCCTGGTCGGACGGCACACTGGTCGCCGCCGACGCCGACGAAGACGTCCACGGCGCCCTCGAGGCCGCGCTCATCGCCGAGGTCGGCGCCGAGCTCGGCGGCAAGCTGCGTGCGGGCCGCAGCCGCAACGATCAGATCGCGACGCTCGTGCGCCTCTACCTGCTCGACCACGCGCGGGTGATCGCCCGCGACGTGCTCCGCCTGATCGATGCGATCGTCTCGCAGGCCGAGACACATTCGGGCGCGATCATGCCCGGGCGCACCCACCTGCAGCATGCTCAGCCGGTGCTGCTTGCGCACCACCTGCAGGCGCACGCCTGGCCGCTCGTGCGCGACCTCGAGCGCCTGCGTGACTGGTCGGTGCGTGCGCGTGTGAGCCCGTACGGGGGCGGCGCTCTCGCCGGGGCGACGCTCGGCCTCGATCCCCAGCTGGTCGCCGATCGGCTCGGGCTGGCGCGCCCGAGCGAGAACTCCATCGACGGCACTGCCGCGCGCGACGTCGTCGCCGAGTTCGCCTTCATCGCGGCGATGATCGGCATTGACCTGTCGCGCTTCGCCGAGGACATCATCATCTGGAACACACGTGAGTTCGCGTTCCTCACGCTCGATGACGGGTTCTCGACCGGGTCGAGCATCATGCCGCAGAAGAAGAACCCCGACATCGCCGAGCTCGCGCGCGGCAAGGCGGGGCGACTCATCGGCAACCTCAGCGGTCTGCTCGCCACGCTCAAGGCGCTGCCGCTCGCCTACAACCGCGATCTGCAGGAAGACAAGGAGCCCGTCTTCGACTCGGTCACGACTCTCGAGGTCGTGCTGCCCGCGTTCGCCGGCATGGTCGCGACCGCGCGTTTCGACACCGGGCGCATGGCGCAGCTCGCCCCGGCGGGGTTCTCGCTGGCGACGGACGTGGCCGAGTGGCTCGTCAAGCAGGGCGTGCCGTTCCGTGATGCGCACGAGATCTCGGGGTCCCTGGTGCGCGCGTGCGAAGACCGGGGGATCGGGCTCGAGGATGCCGATGACGCACTCCTCGCGCAGGTGTCGCCGCACCTGACTCCCGCCGTCCGAGAGGTGCTCACGGTCGAGGGGTCGGTCGCGAGTCGTACGGGCGCCGGCGGCACGGCGGGTGTGCGGGTCGCAGAGCAGCGTGCCGAACTCATTGCCCGCGCGCAATCAGCCGTGCGATCACTCCAAGACTGATATTCGGACAAACATTAGACACGCGCTACTTTATCTGCAATATCAGTGTTAGTCTGATGCGGTGATCGTCGCACTCATTGCCGACATCGTCGGTTCCCGCAAGATCGTCGACCGCGCGAGAGCGCAGGCGCAGCTCGAGGCTGCCCTTCGACGCGCTGAGGATGCGCTGCCCGCCTTCGCGCGACCCACGCGTTCGCTCGTTGCGGTCGTCGGTGATGAGCTTCAGGGGACGTTTGCCGACCTTCGCGCCGCTCTCGCGGCGACGCTCTTGCAGCGCCTTGCGCTGCCCGACGGCATCGACGTGCGGTTCGGGGTCGGCGTGGGCCAGGTCATTGAAATCCCCTCGGCGCAGGGGACGCTCACGGAGGGATCTGCCTGGTGGGCGGCTCGTGCAGCGATCGAACAGGCTGAAGCGCTCTCGAGGCGAGACGTGCCGCAGCTGCGCACGTGGGTGGCGGCGGCGCCCGACGCCGTGCCCGCAGACCTCGTCCGCATCGCGAACGCGGGGCTATTGACGCGCGATCGGATCATCGGTCGGTGGAGCTCCCGGGTGCGGCGCCTCGTCTACGGCCGCATCACCGGTGCGACTCAGGGCGAACTCGCCGACGCGGAGGGGATCACGCAGTCCGCCGTTTCGCAGACGCTGTCGGCGGCGGGCGCGACCGCGATCATTCGCTCATTCGAGGAGTTGTCGGCGCCCGCCGACTGATCGCGTCAGGCCACTGTCAGCGCAGGGCCAGCGGCACGATCGCAGCGACCGCGCACGCCCACAGCAGGCTGGCGAGGGTGCCCACGATGAACCGTTCGCGTGCCGCCGGGGTCGCGAGCTCGGTGAACCGCCCGACGCCCTTGAGCGCGACGATCACGGCGATCGCGGCGGGGAACCCGGCGATGATGCTCAGCGCCGCCGCCAACCTCTCGAGGTAGCCGATCGTCGTGTCGCCGCGCAGGATCTCCTCCTGGCGAGCCGGGGCAGGCGGCTCGGCCATGAGCTCGACGAGGATGCCTCCGCGCGGCCCGTCCGCCGTGCGCCCGCCGTCGGCGACATGCAGCACCCAGCGCACCAACGGATTGCCGCCGAACGTCGCGAGCGCCGTGGCCAGCAGCGCGATGACGGCGACGAACAGCGGCGAGATCCGCCACGGCAAGATGGCGACCACGATCACGCACAGCGTCACGATCGCGCCCGCGACCAGCAGCGGCAGCCCGCGGGGCCGGCGCAGCGACACCGTCACCAGCACGAGCGCCGCGCAGAGGGCGAGGAACACGAAGATCACGACGATCGTCGTGGCGAGGAAGTCGGCGGCTGTGGCATCCACCGCCCCAGTGTCGCACGCGGCGCCGACACCCCTGTGAACGGCGCCCCCGATCGGTGTGCCGCGCCCGCGCTGATACCCTGGCTCGGTGTCTGAAACCGTCTCCGTGAGCGCCGTGGAAGCTCCCGTGCGCGCCCTCGCGCCCGCCAACGATCCCGCGTTCGAGAACGTCTGGGACGAGATCGTCTGGCGCGGCCTCGTGCACGTGTCGACCGATCAGGTGGCCCTCCGCGGGCTCCTCGCGGGCGACCCGATCACCTACTACTGCGGCTTCGACCCGACGGCGCCGAGCCTGCACCTGGGCAACCTCGTGCAGCTGCTCCTCATGCGCCGTCTGCAGCTCGCCGGCCACAAGCCGCTCGGCCTGGTCGGCGGCTCGACGGGCCTCATCGGCGACCCGCGCCCGAGCGCCGAGCGCACGCTCAACACGAAGGACACCGTCGCCGAGTGGGTCGGTTACCTCCGCGCGCAGGTCGAGCGCTTCCTGAGTTTCGACGGCGACAACGCCGCGCGCATGGTCAACAACCTCGACTGGACGGCGCCGCTCTCGGCGATCGACTTCCTGCGCGAGATCGGCAAGCACTACCGCGTCGGCACGATGCTCAAGAAGGATGCCGTCAGCGCGCGCCTCAATTCCGAAGCCGGCATCAGCTACACCGAGTTCAGCTACCAGATCCTGCAGGGGCTCGACTACCTCGAGCTCTACCGACAGTACGGGTGCGTGCTGCAGACCGGCGGCTCCGATCAGTGGGGCAACCTCACGAGCGGCACCGACCTCATCCACCGGGTCGAGGGAGCCTCGGCGCACGCGATCGGCACACCCCTCGTGCTGAACTCCGACGGCACCAAGTTCGGCAAGAGCGAGGGCAATGCGATCTGGCTGGATGCCGCGATGTGCAGTCCGTACCGGATGTACCAGTTCTGGCTCTCGACGGCCGATGCCGACGTCGTCGACCGCCTCAAGGTCTTCACTTTCCTCACGCGTGCCGAGATCGAAGAGTACGCCGCGCTCGTCGAGACGGAGCCCTTCCGTCGCGCCGCGCAGAAGCGCCTCGCGCGCGAGGTCACGACGTTCGTGCACGGCGCCGTCGCGGCCGATGCCGTCATCGCGGCATCCGACGCGCTCTTCGGTCAGGGAGACCTGACGACCCTCGACGCTGTCACGCTGCGCAGCGCTCTCGACGAACTGCCGAACGCCACGGTCGCTCCCGGAACGCCGGTCGCACAGGCGCTCGTCGAGACGGGTCTCGTCGCGAGCCTCTCTGAGGCCCGACGCGCGATCGCGCAGGGCGGCGTGACGCTCGACGGAGTCAAGGTCGAGAGCGAGGATGCCACGGTGACCGGCGGTCTGCCCGGGGGAGTGTCGGTGCTGCGCCGCGGCAAGAAGACGCTCGCCGGACTCTTCGTCGGCTGACGCGCCCCGCCGCGACACTCATGCCCTTCACTCCGTCGCACGCCGTCGTCGCGCTGCCGTTCGTGCGCACGCCGCTGCTGCCCGCGGCGATCGCGGTCGGCGCGATGACCCCCGACCTGCCCCTGTTCCTGCGCGATACCCCGGTCACCTATCAGGCCACGCACACGAACGTCGCGCTGTCGGCGGCGATCGCGCTCGCGCTGCTCGTGCTCTGGTACGCACTGCTGCGCCCCGCCGTCCGAGAGCTCTCGCCCGCGTGGTTGGCGGGGCGACTGCCGCCCGAGTGGGATGCCGCGGGCGCGAGGATCTGGGATGCCGTCCGCGCTCCGCGCCCCGGCGCACGGGCCGCGTTCTGGCGCCACGGGGCGGTGGTCGCGGCCCTGGGCGTGATCTCGCTCGTTCTGGGCGTGGTCTCGCACATCGCGTGGGACGCTTTCACCCACGAAGGGCGCTGGGGCACGCAGCTGTTCCCCGCGCTCGACGAGCAGTGGGGGCCGCTCCTGGGTTACAAGTGGGCGCAGTACGCCTCGAGCGTGCTGGGCCTCGCCGTCGTTCTCGGCTACCTGGCGTTCTGGCTGCGCCGGCGGGCGCCCGAGGCATCCACCGCTCGCGTTCTGCCATCCGCGGCCCGCATCGCGTGGTGGGCATCACTGCCGGTGATCCTCATCGGGGCGCTGATCGTCGGCCTGGTGGCGTACGGACCACTGACCGCGACGTGGACCGCCCCGCACCTCGCCTATCGCGTGTTGCCGCCCGCGGTCGCGGTGTGGGGAGTCTTCACGCTGGCGCTGTGCGTGGCCGTCGCGGTGATCCGTCAGCGCCGAGGCCTCCTCGCCCGGTGACGATCGTCGTCGCGCGGTAATGTGAACGTGCACATCGAAGGCGAGGGCACTGTGGCGACAGGCGAGGAACGCACGCGCACCGCGAGCATTCGCGATGTCGCGCGGGCGGCCGACGTCTCGTACCAGACGGTATCGCGTGTCATCAACGGGCATCCCTCGATCCGTCCCGCGACCAAGCAGCGCGTCCTCGATGCCATGGCGGACCTTCACTACCGGCCGAACCAGGCGGCGCGCGCACTCGTCACGAGTCGATCGCGCACGCTCGGAGTGATCCTCGGATCGCGGGGCGAATACGGTCCGACCTCGAGTCTGGCCGCCCTCGAAGACGCTGCCCGCGCGCGCGGGTACTGGGTGAACTCCGCGTACCTCGCCGACACCCGACCCGAGACGATCCGTGCCGCGGTCGAGCACCTGCGCAGACAGGCCGTCGAGGGCATCATCGTTCATGCACCCCAGGTACGCACATTCGACGTTCTCGCCGACCTTGACGTCGATGTGCCCTACCTCGGGCTGCACTCGGCCGAGAACGGTGTCGCCGAACTTGCCGATGACCAGGTGCGTGGCGCGCAGCTGGCGACCGAACATCTCATCTCGCTCGGCCACGTCGACATCGTGCATCTCGCCGGACCGCAGGATTGGATCGAGGCGGAGAGCCGCATGCGCGGCTACCTGCATGCGCTGTCGGATGCCGATCTGCCCACACGCCCCCCGATCCTCGGTGACTGGAGCGCCGACCTCGGCTATCGAGCGGCGCTCGAGCTCTCACGCCGGCTCGACTTCACGGCGGTGTTCGCCGCGAACGACGAGATGGCCTTCGGGCTGATGCACGGCTTCCGCGACGCCGGCGTCGACGTACCCGGCCGCGTCAGCGTCGTCGGGTTCGATGACATCCCGCTGGCGCGCCATGCGTCGCCTCCGCTGACGACTGTGCATCAGGACTTCGCCGGTCTGGGCGAGCGCGCCGTGCGCGCATTGCTGCGCATCCTGGAGGTCGAGGATCCGAATGAGGATGCCGCGGGCGACCCGCGCCTCGACCCCGATGTGGAGCCGAAACTCGTCGTCCGCGACTCCTCCGCGCCCAGGGCGCCGCGGCAAAAGTGACGCTTCGATAACGGCGAGTCGTCGCAATTGACACGGCGCGCCCGAGGGTGCACGATGATCAAGCAATGTGAACGGTCACATTGAGATGGTCAGCGAAGACGAACACGAGACGACGAGGAGGTCGCACGCAATGACGGACGCAGCAGCGATCCTGGAGATGCGCTCCATCACCAAGGAGTTCCCGGGGGTCAAGGCCCTGAGCGACGTGTCGATCACCGTCGGTGCGGGTGAGATCCACGCGATCTGCGGTGAGAACGGCGCCGGCAAGTCGACCCTCATGAAGGTTCTGTCGGGCGTCTACCCGTACGGCACCTACTCCGGCGAGATCTGGTTCCGCGGCGAGGTCGTCGAGTTCCGCGACATCCGCGCCAGCGAGCACGCCGGTATCGCGATCATCCACCAGGAACTTGCTCTCATCCCTGAGCTCTCGATCACCGAGAATCTGTTCCTCGGCAACGAGATCGCCCGCGGGGGAGTCATCGACTGGTCTGCCGCACGCGTGCGCGCCGTCGAGCTGCTCGCCCGTGTGGGGCTGCGCGATGACCCCGACACGAAGATCAAGAACCTGGGCGTCGGCAAGCAGCAGCTCGTCGAGATCGCCAAGGCCCTGGCGAAGGACGTCAAGCTCCTCATCCTCGACGAGCCCACGGCGGCCCTCAACGAAGACGATTCGCAGCACCTGCTCGATCTGATCCTCGGCCTCAAGGGCAAGGGCATCACGTCGATCATCATCAGCCACAAGCTCAACGAGATCGAGCAGATCGCCGACTCCATCACGATCATCCGCGACGGCCGCACGATCGAGACGCTCGACGTCAAGGGCGATGGCGTCGACGAGGACCGCATCATCCGCGGCATGGTCGGCCGCTCGCTCGAGAGCCGCTACCCCGACCGCACGCCCCACATCGGTGAGGTGTTCTTCGAGGTCCGTGACTGGACGATCCGTCACCCGCAGATCAGCGAGCGCCTCGTGGTCAAGCACTCGAACCTCTACGTCCGCCGCGGCGAGATCGTCGGCCTTGCAGGGCTCATGGGCGCGGGTCGCACCGAGCTGGCGATGAGCCTGTTCGGTCGTTCCTACGGCGTCTACGAAGGCGGCCAGATCTTCATCGACGGCAAAGAGGCGCCGATCAAGGACGTGCAGTCCGCCATCGACCACGGCTTGGCCTACGTGAGCGAAGACCGCAAGGTGCTGGGGCTCAACCTGCTCGACACGATCAAGCGGTCGATCGTCGCCGCGAAGCTCAGCAAGATCTCGCGCCGCGGCGTCATCAACGCCTACGAAGAGAACGATGTCGCCGACGACTACCGGAAGCGGCTGCGCATCAAGACGCCGAGCGTCGACGTCGGCGTCGCGAAGCTCTCCGGCGGCAACCAGCAGAAGGTCGTCCTGGCGAAGTGGATGTTCACCGACCCCGAACTGCTGATCCTCGACGAGCCCACCCGCGGCATCGACGTCGGCGCCAAGTACGAGATCTACACGATCATCCAGCAGCTGGCCGCGCAGGGTAAGGGCGTCATCCTCATCTCGAGCGAGCTGCCCGAGCTGCTGGGCATCTCCGACCGCATCTACACCATCTTCGAGGGGCAGATCACCGACGATCTGCCCGTCGCTGAAGCAACCCCCGAGAACCTCATGCGAAGCATGACCTCCGCACGACAGAAGGCAGGGCGATGAGCACCGAGACCGCACCGACCACGCGCCAGGGTGGCCTGGCCGACCTGAAGAAGATGTTCGGCGCCGGCACGTCGTCGCTGCGCCAGTTCGGCATCCTCGCGTCGCTGATCGCCATCATCCTGGTGTTCCAGATCTGGACCGGCGGCACCACGCTGTCGTCGCAGAACCTGATCAACGTCGTCAGCCAGCAGTCCTACATCCTGATCCTCGCGATCGGCATGGTGATGGTCATCATCATGGGTCACATCGACCTCTCCGTCGGATCGGTGGCGGCCTTCGTCGGCATCATCGTGGCGAAGTCGATGAGCGAGTGGGATGTCCCGTGGCCGCTCGCGATCGGCATCGGCCTGGTCGTGGGAGCTCTCGTCGGCGCGTGGCAAGGCTTCTGGGTCGCATACGTGGGGGTCCCTGCGTTCATCGTGACCCTGGCCGGCATGCTGATCTTCCGCGGTGGCAACCAGTGGATCGGGCAGTCGACGACCACCCCTGTGCCGCCGGAGTTCAGCTTCATCGGTTCGGGTTACCTTCCCGAACTCCCGATCGCGCTCAACTTCAACGTCCTGACGATGCTCCTCGGCCTCGTCGGCGTAGCGTGGATCATCTACAACGAGGTGCGACTGCGGCGTCAGCAGGCGAAGATCGGTGCCGACATGGCTCCCGTGTGGGTCTCCGCGGTGAAGGTCATCGTCCTCTCCGGCGCGATCCTCTGGGCCGCGTGGCTGTTCGCGACCGGCCGCCCCGGCACGAGCTTCCCGATCTCGGGCGTGATCCTGCTGGTGCTCGTCGTGATCTACTCGTTCCTCACGAACAGCACCGTGTTCGGTCGCCACATCTACGCCGTCGGCGGCAACCGCCTCGCGGCAGCGCTGTCGGGCGTCAAGGATCGTCGCGTCGACTTCTTCGTCATGATGAACATGTCCGTCCTCGCCGCGGTCGCCGGCATGATCTACGTCGGCCGCGCCACGGCATCCGGTCCTCAGGACGGCAACGGATGGGAGCTCGACGCCATCGCCGCGGTGTTCATCGGCGGCGCTGCCGTCTCGGGCGGCATCGGCACGGTGATCGGCTCGATCATCGGCGGCCTGGTCATGGCCTTCCTCAACAACGGTCTGCAGCTGATCGGCGCCGGCGCCGACACGGTCTCGATCACGAAGGGCCTCGTGCTCCTCCTCGCGGTCGCGGTCGACGTCATCAGCAAGCGCAACGGCGGACCGTCCATCATCGGACTCCTGACGCGTCGTCGCGACCGCAGCAGCGAGTCCCTCCCCGCTGTCCCCGCCGTCATCCCGACGTCGGGTACGAACGAGTCGAGCCAGCCGGCCGACCTCCCCAAGGGGTAGTCGGACACGGCTCGCCTCACCCTCACCAGAGAAAGTGATGAATCAATGAAGAGAATCGCTCTTGCGGCGGCCTCCTTGGCCGCCGTCACGGCACTCGCGCTCACCGGCTGCTCCGGCACCGGCCGTGGCGAGGCGACCACGGGCACCGACGGCGCGGCGGCAGGATTCGCCGCAGATGCCACGATCGGCATCGCTCTCCCGGACAAGACATCCGAGAACTGGGTGCTTGCGGGTGACCTGTTCACGCAGGGGCTGAAGGACGCCGGCTTCAAGCCCGACGTGCAGTACGCACCGGCCACGAACACGGTCGCCGAGCAGCAGAACCAGATCTCGGCCATGGTCACCAACGGCGCGAAGGTCATCGTCATCGGCGCGAAGGACGGCAAGCAGCTGGGCACCCAGCTGCAGCAGGCCGCGGATGCCGGCGTGAAGATCATCGCGTACGACCGCCTGATCGAGAACACGCCGAACGTCGACTTCTACGTGGCGTTCGACAACTTCAAGGTCGGCGAGCTGCAGGGTCAGGCCCTGCTCGACGGCCTCGAGCAGCGCTCGGGTCACGCCGCTCCGTGGAACATCGAGCTGTTCTCGGGTTCGCCCGACGACGCCAACGCCGCGGTGTTCTTCAACGGCGCCATGAAGGTGCTCCAGCCGAAGATCGATGACGGCACGCTGAAGGTCGTCTCGGGTCAGACCGACGTCGCGCAGACCGCGACGCAGGGCTGGAAGGCTGAGAACGCCCAGAGCCGCATGGACTCGCTCATGGTCGCGAACTACGCGTCGACCCCGATCGACGGCGTGCTCTCGCCGAACGACACCCTGGCTCGCGCCATCATCACCTCGGTGAAGGGCGCCGGCACGGACATCACGAAGTTCACCGTCACCGGTCAGGACTCCGAGGTCGAGTCGGTGAAGTCGATCATGGCCGGCGAGCAGTTCTCGACGATCAACAAGGACACCACCCTCCTCGTCGCGCAGACGATCGACATGATCAAGGCGCTGCAGAAGGGTGAGGAGCCCGAGGTCAACGACACCGAGCAGTACAACAACGGTGTGAAGGTCGTCCCGGCGTACCTGCTGAAGCCCGTCATCGTGACCAAGGAGAACGCGGCCGAGGCATACGCCAACAGCCCGAAGCTCCTCGAGATCGTGAAGGCCGCTCAGTAAGCACGTCACACAGCACGACGGCCCCTGCTCTTCGGAGCGGGGGCCGTTGCGCGTCTGCGGGCGCCTGCAGCGGATGCCGTGGCAGCCGGATGCCCCGCTACCGCGCCCAGGCCGGCTCGTCCTCGCCCCACGGTCGTGGTGCCGCGAAGAGCAGCGGGCCGCCGGGGAGCACCAGGGCGGGGGCGGCGGTGGTGATCTCGTGGCCCTGCACCGTGAAGGTCTGGGTATGTCCGTCGGGGCTCGGCAGCCCGCGCTCCGGTTCGGGTGCGCGGGTGCGTGGCATCCCGAGGAGTTCTGCGGCGATCCGGCGCAGCGATGTCTCGGCGAGCCAGCTGCCCCCCTCGCGCGCGCGGCGCGCGAGCAGATCCATCGCCGCCGACGCCAAGAGGTAGCCCGCGCTGTGGTCGAGCGCCTGGGCCGGCAGCACCCCGGGCGCTCCGTCGCTGCCCGTCTGGGCGGCTTCGATGCGGGCGATGCCGCTCTCGGCTTGCACCAGACTGTCGAAACCGCGCCGGTCGGGTGATCCCCAGGCCGTCAGACGCAGGACGATCAGCCCCGGGTGGCGCTGCGCCAGAGCGTCGGGGTCGAGGCCCAGACGGGCGAGCGCTGCCGGTCGGTAGCCGAGAGCGAGGATGTCGGCGCTGTCGAGCAGCTCGTCGAACCGAGCGCGCGCCGCCGCGAGGGTGAGGTCGAGCAGGGCGGACCGCTTGCCGTGACCGGTGTCGAGGTGCTGGTTCGCCGGCTCGGGCAGGTGTGGGGGATCTATCCGCAGCACGTCGGCCCCCAAGAGCGCCAGGGTGCGCGTCGCGACCGGGCCCGCGATCACGCGAGTGAGGTCGAGCACACGGATGCCCCGCAGTGGCGCGACGTCCAGGGTGGACGCTGCGGGGGAGGGCATCGGTGTCGGCGGAGCCTCGCCTACGCGTCGCACGGAAACGAGGGGACTGCGCCGCAGCGCGGCATCCTCCGCGGGCTGCTCTGCACGCACGGCCACGCACAGTGCGCCCTGCGCGTCGGCCGCCGCGAGGATCTCCCCGGTGTCGCGTGCGGCGAGGGCGCGGGCGAGTCCCGCGGCATCCGCGCCCTCGTGGAGAACCAGCGCGGTGAGGAGCGCCCGGCGGTGGTGCGGGTAGTTCGCGTGGGTGCGCACCCATCCATCGCGGGTGCGGAAGAAGCCCGAGAGGGCAGCGAACGCCTGCTGCGGCTCGCCGTCCCGCCGGAACCATCGCTCGCTCGAGTACGCGATCGCCACGCGATCCGGGTCGATGCGCACGGTGTCGACGCTGGCCGTCGGGTCGGCGAGACGGTACGCCGCAGCGCCGGCAGAGGCGACGGCGCGCGCCGCGAGGGCCGACACGTCCGTGCGAGCGGGCAGAGGCACCGAGGCATCCATACGCCGACGATACGCCCGGTCACGAGCTCGGACGCCGCCGTTTTCGCGCCCCACCGGGCCGAAACACGAGAGCATGGACGCGCGACACGCCCGGGGTGCGAGCAGGATTTGCCCGATCGCCCAGGGCCACGTAACTTATTACTTGTTCGCCCCACAGGGAAGAGCGAAGGGCCGGAAGGCCTCTTGCCCCCTCAAGCGGAGAACCACCTCATCCCAAACCTCTCCTAGAGAGAACAAGACCTTCGGGTCTAGGATGGGATCCCACTCCTCAGACGCAGTCGAAGAGTGCTGACCGGAGACGCTGAAATCGTCACGGACAGCCGATTTGACAGGCAGAGCGAGAGGGATAAGATAGAGAAGTTGCCCGGCGGGCTGGCTTGAAGCCGAAACGCCGAGCAGACGATCTAGCTTCGTGACATGCGAGTCATCGCGCCCCGACATCGAGTCGGACAGCCGATTTGACAAGCGAAACACGAAGTGTAAGATAGAGAAGTTGCCCTGCAGGGGAGGTCGAGAGGCCGAACCGCAGGAGCATCCGATCCTTGAGAACTCAACAGCGTGCACTTGTCAAATGCCAAATAACCTCGATTCAGCTTCGGCTGAATGAGATTCCTTTGGATCAAAGTCCGGCACTCCGGTGCCGGCAACGGAAGTCAGTAATGACATCCCTTTGGTCAGTTCAAACTCGCGGATTCGAACCCATTCCGGTTCGATGATGCAACATTCTTTTACGGAGAGTTTGATCCTGGCTCAGGATGAACGCTGGCGGCGTGCTTAACACATGCAAGTCGAACGGTGAAGCAGAGCTTGCTCTGTGGATCAGTGGCGAACGGGTGAGTAACACGTGAGCAATCTGCCCTTGACTCTGGGATAAGCGCTGGAAACGGCGTCTAATACTGGATACGAGCTGCGAAGGCATCTTCAGCAGCTGGAAAGAATTTCGGTCAAGGATGAGCTCGCGGCCTATCAGCTTGTTGGTGAGGTAATGGCTCACCAAGGCGTCGACGGGTAGCCGGCCTGAGAGGGTGACCGGCCACACTGGGACTGAGACACGGCCCAGACTCCTACGGGAGGCAGCAGTGGGGAATATTGCACAATGGGCGCAAGCCTGATGCAGCAACGCCGCGTGAGGGACGACGGCCTTCGGGTTGTAAACCTCTTTTAGCAGGGAAGAAGCGAAAGTGACGGTACCTGCAGAAAAAGCACCGGCTAACTACGTGCCAGCAGCCGCGGTAATACGTAGGGTGCAAGCGTTATCCGGAATTATTGGGCGTAAAGAGCTCGTAGGCGGTTTGTCGCGTCTGCTGTGAAATCTGGGGGCTCAACCCCCAGCCTGCAGTGGGTACGGGCAGACTAGAGTGCGGTAGGGGAGATTGGAATTCCTGGTGTAGCGGTGGAATGCGCAGATATCAGGAGGAACACCGATGGCGAAGGCAGATCTCTGGGCCGTAACTGACGCTGAGGAGCGAAAGGGTGGGGAGCAAACAGGCTTAGATACCCTGGTAGTCCACCCCGTAAACGTTGGGAACTAGTTGTGGGGTCCATTCCACGGATTCCGTGACGCAGCTAACGCATTAAGTTCCCCGCCTGGGGAGTACGGCCGCAAGGCTAAAACTCAAAGGAATTGACGGGGACCCGCACAAGCGGCGGAGCATGCGGATTAATTCGATGCAACGCGAAGAACCTTACCAAGGCTTGACATATACGAGAACACTGCAGAAATGTAGGACTCTTTGGACACTCGTAAACAGGTGGTGCATGGTTGTCGTCAGCTCGTGTCGTGAGATGTTGGGTTAAGTCCCGCAACGAGCGCAACCCTCGTTCTATGTTGCCAGCACGTAATGGTGGGAACTCATGGGATACTGCCGGGGTCAACTCGGAGGAAGGTGGGGATGACGTCAAATCATCATGCCCCTTATGTCTTGGGCTTCACGCATGCTACAATGGCCGGTACAAAGGGCTGCAATACCGTAAGGTGGAGCGAATCCCAAAAAGCCGGTCCCAGTTCGGATTGAGGTCTGCAACTCGACCTCATGAAGTCGGAGTCGCTAGTAATCGCAGATCAGCAACGCTGCGGTGAATACGTTCCCGGGTCTTGTACACACCGCCCGTCAAGTCATGAAAGTCGGTAACACCTGAAGCCGGTGGCCCAACCCTTGTGGAGGGAGCCGTCGAAGGTGGGATTGGTAATTAGGACTAAGTCGTAACAAGGTAGCCGTACCGGAAGGTGCGGCTGGATCACCTCCTTTCTAAGGAGCACTGCACTCTTCGGAGTGACAGAGCCGGATTCGAGACAAACGTTCTCGACCGGAGCTCATGGGTGGAACATTTGACAAGGTGCCGAGGATCAGATCTTCGAGCAAGTACGGCCTTCGGGTCTGGAACGTTCGGGACGAGAGAGCCGGCACATGCACGCTGTTGGGTCCTGAGGGACCGGATGCCTCTTCGGAGGCGACCAACCTCAGGACCTTTTCTGATGCCGGCAGTGCCGGCAGCGGGAAGGGTACCGCCCGTACTTTGAGAACTACACAGTGGACGCGAGCATCTTTGGACTGACTATGTCAGTTCAGAAAGATGATCTTAAAGATCATTAGTCAATTTCGATTGACGATTCAAACTCATGTGATTTCAAGTCTTTAAGAGCAAACGGTGAATGCCTTGGCATCTGGAGCCGAAGAAGGACGTAGCAATCTGCGATAAGCCTCGGGGAGTGGATAAGCACACTTTGATCCGAGGGTCTCCGAATGGGGAAACCCCGCTGGGCGGCTTGCCGACCCAGTGACTCCCGCCTGAATATATAGGGCGGGTAGAGGGAACGTGGGGAAGTGAAACATCTCAGTACCCACAGGAAGAGAAAGCAACCGCGATTCCGTTAGTAGTGGCGAGCGAAACCGGAACAGGCTAAACCGAGTACGTGTGATATCCGGCAGGAGTTGCGTATTCGGGGTTGTGGGACTTTTCAGGCTGCTCTGCCGAGCAGCCGGCGTTACAAGAAGGTATAGACGAACCGCATTGAAAGGCGGGTCATAGAGGGTGCCAACCCCGTAGTCGAAATGCCTCTCTTGACGCGAAGAGTATCCCAAGTAGCACGGGGCCCGAGAAATCCCGTGTGAATCTGTCAGGACCACCTGATAAGCCTAAATACTCCCAGATGACCGATAGCGGACAAGTACCGTGAGGGAAAGGTGAAAAGTACCCCGGGAGGGGAGTGAAATAGTACCTGAAACCGTTTGCTTACAAACCGTTGGAGCAGCCCTAGCAGCTGTGACAGCGTGCCTTTTGAAGAATGAGCCTGCGAGTTAGCGATATGTGGCGAGGTTAACCCGTGAGGGGTAGCCGTAGCGAAAGCGAGTCTGAATAGGGCGATTCAGTCGCATGTCCTAGACCCGAAGCGAAGTGATCTATCCATGGCCAGGTTGAAGCGACGGTAAGACGTCGTGGAGGACCGAACCCACTTAGGTTGAAAACTGAGGGGATGAGCTGTGGATAGGGGTGAAAGGCCAATCAAACTTCGTGATAGCTGGTTCTCTCCGAAATGCATTTAGGTGCAGCGTTGCGTGTTTCTTGCCGGAGGTAGAGCTACTGGATGGCCGATGGGCCCTACAAGGTTACTGACGTCAGCCAAACTCCGAATGCCGGTAAGTGAGAGCGCAGCAGTGAGACTGTGGGGGATAAGCTTCATAGTCGAGAGGGAAACAACCCAGACCACCAACTAAGGTCCCAAAGCGCGTGCTAAGTGGGAAAGGATGTGGAGTTGCTTTGACAACCAGGAGGTTGGCTTAGAAGCAGCCACCCTTGAAAGAGTGCGTAATAGCTCACTGGTCAAGTGATTCCGCGCCGACAATGTAACGGGGCTCAAGCACGCCACCGAAGTTGTGGCATTGACATTATTGGTAGGCCTTCGTGGTCCAGCCGTGTTGATGGGTAGGAGAGCGTCGTGTGGCCAGCGAAGCGGCGGTGTGAACCAGCCGTGGAGGCTACACGAGTGAGAATGCAGGCATGAGTAGCGAAAGACATGTGAGAAACATGTCCTCCGAAAGACCAAGGGTTCCAGGGTCAAGCTAATCTTCCCTGGGTAAGTCGGGACCTAAGGCGAGGCCGACAGGCGTAGTCGATGGACAACGGGTTGATATTCCCGTACCGGCGAAGAACCGCCCAAACTAATCCAGTAGTGCTAAGTATCTGAATCCCACTGACGGATCCCTTCGGGGTGAAGCGTTGGGCCTAGCGTACGACCCCATTCTGGTGCGGTTAGCGTATTAACAGGTGTGACGCAGGAAGGTAGCCCAACCCGGGCGATGGTAGTCCCGGGGCAAGTGCGTAGGCCGAGAGATAGGCAAATCCGTCTCTCACATAGGCTGAGACACGATGCGGATAAAAAGTGGGTGATCCTATGCTGCCAAGAAAAGCATCGACGCGAGGTTCTAGCCGCCCGTACCCCAAACCGACTCAGGTGGTCAGGTAGAGAATACCAAGGAGATCGAGAGAATCGTGGTTAAGGAACTCGGCAAAATGCCCCCGTAACTTCGGGAGAAGGGGGGCCTTCGACGTATTAGGACTTGCTCCGAAAGCGTTTGGAGGCCGCAGAGACTAGTGGGTAGCGACTGTTTATTAAAAACACAGGTCCGTGCCAAGTCGCAAGACGATGTATACGGACTGACGCCTGCCCGGTGCTGGAAGGTTAAGAGGACCGGTTAGCCGCAAGGCGAAGCTGAGAATTTAAGCCCCAGTAAACGGCGGTGGTAACTATAACCATCCTAAGGTAGCGAAATTCCTTGTCGGGTAAGTTCCGACCTGCACGAATGGCGTAACGACTTCCCAACTGTCTCAACCGCGAACTCGGCGAAATTGCATTACGAGTAAAGATGCTCGTTACGCGCAGCAGGACGGAAAGACCCCGTGACCTTTACTATAGCTTTGTATTGGTGTTCGGTGTGGCTTGTGTAGGATAGGTGGGAGACTTTGAAGCGTGGACGCCAGTTCATGTGGAGTCATTGTTGAAATACCACTCTGGTCACTCTGGATATCTAACTTCGAACCGTAATCCGGTTCAGGGACAGTGCATGGTGGGTAGTTTAACTGGGGCGGTTGCCTCCCAAAAAGTAACGGAGGCGCCCAAAGGTTCCCTCAACCTGGTTGGCAATCAGGTGGCGAGTGTAAGTGCACAAGGGAGCTTGACTGTGAGACTGACAGGTCGAGCAGGGACGAAAGTCGGGACTAGTGATCCGGCAGTGGCTTGTGGAAGCGCTGTCGCTCAACGGATAAAAGGTACCTCGGGGATAACAGGCTGATCTTGCCCAAGAGTCCATATCGACGGCATGGTTTGGCACCTCGATGTCGGCTCGTCGCATCCTGGGGCTGGAGTAGGTCCCAAGGGTTGGGCTGTTCGCCCATTAAAGCGGTACGCGAGCTGGGTTTAGAACGTCGTGAGACAGTTCGGTCCCTATCCGCTGCGCGCGCAGGAAATTTGAGAGGATCTGACCCTAGTACGAGAGGACCGGGTTGGACGAACCTCTGGTGTGTCAGTTGTTCCGCCAGGAGCACCGCTGATTAGCTACGTTCGGGATGGATAACCGCTGAAAGCATCTAAGCGGGAAGCCGGCCTCAAGATGAGATTTCCATGCCTTCGGGCGAGAGGCTCCCAGCCAGACTACTGGGTTGATAGGCCGGATGTGGAAGCGCGGTAACGCGTGAAGCTGACCGGTACTAATAAGCCGATGACTTGATAACACACCGTTTTTGGTGCTTGCGTCCACTGAGTGGTTCTCGATGTACGGTCGAGAACCGCATGACAATGACTTTGTTATGCAGATTGAAACATCAATAGTGTTTCGGCGGCCATAGCGTGAGGGAAACGCCCGGTTACATTCCGAACCCGGAAGCTAAGCCTCACAGCGCCGATGGTACTGCAGGGGGGACCCTGTGGGAGAGTAGGACACCGCCGGACTTCTTTCGTGAAAAGGCCACCCAATGTTGGGTGGCCTTTTCTCGTTTACGGGCATGAAAGGATGCAGCCATGGCTGATGAGGAACGACCGCGGGACGGAGAGCCGCGGCGCCCGGCAGCCGGCGGCGCGTCTGCGCGCGGTCCGCGCGATGCTCACAAGAAGCCTCATCAGAAACGGGACGGTGAGAGGAAGCCCTACGCCCCGCGCGATGGGGAGCGTAAGTCGTACCCGCCCCGCGATGGGGAGCGTAAGCCTTACGCCCCGCGTGATGGTGAGCGGCGTTCCTACCCTCCCCGTGATGGCGAGCGGAAGCCGTACCCTCCTCGCGACGGTGACCGTAGGTCGTACCCGCCGCGTGATGGTGGCCGGAACTCATACCCTCCTCGCGACGGCGACCGCCGCACGTCGCGTCCGCCGCAGAACTCGGATCGGCGGGTGGGACCGACCGGACCCGTGCTTCCGGACGATGTCACGCCGCAGGATCTGAACGGCGCTGCTCGCAACGAGCTGAAGACACTCAGCAAGGAGAACGCCGAACAGGTCGCGCGTCATCTTGCGATGGCTGCGCGTCTGATCGACGAAGACCCCGCTCTGGCGCACGAGCACGCCCTCGCAGCCTCGCGCAGCGCCGGGCGGATCGCGATCGTGCGCGAGACCGTGGCCATCACGGCGTATGCGATCGGTGATTTCGCCCTCGCCGTCCGTGAGGCGCGCACCTTCCGCCGGATCTCGGGCAAGGACGACCAGATCGCCCTGCTCGTCGACAGTGAGCGCGGCGTCGGCCGGCCCGACCGTGCGCTCGAAGTAGGCCGTGCCGTCGATCGCGCATCGCTGCCCGTCGACGTGCGCGTGGAACTCGCGATCGCGATGTCGGGCGCTCGACTCGACCTGGGCGAGACAGAGCGGGCGCTGCAAGAGCTCGACATTCCCGAACTCAACCCCGACCGCGCTTTCAGCTGGAGCGCCGGGCTGTTCGCCGCGCGTGCCGCGGTACTCGAAGATCTCGGTCGGCACGACGAGGCATCCGATTGGCAGCGCCGCGCGCAGATCGCAGAGGCGGCGCTGTACGCGGTCGATGCCGATCGCGAGACCGTGGTGGTGGACGAGATCGAGGAACTCGTCATCGACGAGGAACCTTTCGAAGACGAGCCCGTCGAGGACGAGCCCTCTGCCCTCGAGCCCGTCGCCGATGCCCCGGCCTCGTCCGAGTCGAGCGTGCAGGACGAGGTAGACGAGATCCTCGCCGAAGCGGGCGTGGACAGCGTCGACGGCGAAACCGAACTCTGATG
Source organism: Microbacteriaceae bacterium PS02068 (assembly GCA_029959325.1). Taxonomy (GTDB): domain Bacteria; phylum Actinomycetota; class Actinomycetes; order Actinomycetales; family Microbacteriaceae; genus Microbacterium. The sequence goes on along the minus strand of JASCPF010000009.1, from coordinate 4,744 downwards.
GGCCTGTTCCCCAGCCGCAAGGCCGAGGTGGAGGCGACGCCGCTCGACGACGTGGACGCGGTGCTGGCCGACCTGGATGGCGTCGTCTACGCGGGGGCGCATGCGCTGCCGTACGCGATCGAGAGCCTCAACCGCGCCGGAGAGACGCGCCGCCTCGGGTACATCACCAACAACGCATCACGGCGAGATTCGACCGTCGCCGAGCATCTGCGCGAGCTGGGTCTCGTTCGCACGCGACCTGATGACGTCGTCACGAGCCCCCAAGCGGCGATGCGCCTGTTGCGCGAGCGCGTGGCGCCTGGGGCGACGATCCTCGTGATCGGCGGCGATGGCCTCGTGTTCGAGGTGGAGAAGGCCGGGTTCGCGGTGACCCGCAGCGCGGATGACGCACCCGCCGCGGTCGTGCAGGGGTTCACGCCGGAGATCGGCTGGGCTCAGCTCGCAGAGGCCAGCTATGCACTCGCGACGCCCGAAGAGGACGGTGGCATCCCCTGGATCGCCACCAACACCGACTGGACCATTCCGCAGGCGCGCGGCATCGCGCCGGGCAACGGCACGCTCGTCTCGGCAGTCCACACGGCCGTCGGCCGGCTCGCCGTCGTCGCAGGCAAGCCCGAGCGCCCGATCTTCGATGAAGCGGTGGCGCGTTTCGGGGCACGGAATCCGCTCTTCATCGGCGATCGTCTGGACACCGACATCGCCGGCGCACAGTCGGCCGGGATCGCGTCGGTGCTCGTGCTGACCGGCATCGATCGCCCGAAGCACGTGCTCGCGGCGCCGACGACGTCGCGGCCCACGTTCATCGTCGGCGATCTGCGCGAGCTGCACGAGCCCTATCCCGCCACCACGGTGCGCGGTGACGTGACCACCGTCGGCGAGGCATCCGTCCGCATCGACGGACCCGACATCCACATCGTGTCGGAGGGCGAGCGCCCCATCGACCTGGTGCGCGCGGGAGCAGCCGCGATCTGGGCCACCGGGCGGGCCATCTATGGGTTCCGCGTGCCCGAGCGACTGTACGCTGATCCGTTCCACCGCCCCTGACACGCACCGCGTCAGACCCGCGTATCTTGGAGGCATGTCGATGGATGCTCCCGATTCCGACGCGCTCCGCGAAGACCTGCTGTCGACGCTCGACGTGATCGAGCAGCAGCCGCTCGCCGAGCGCGCGACTGCCTATGCGGGACTGCACGACGAACTCGCACGCCGGCTCGAGTCGGGGCCCCGGGACCACACCGCGTGAGCGAGCGTCTCGACGCCGCGGTCGCGGCGCGCGGACTCGCTCGTTCGCGCACCCACGCCGCTCAGCTCATCGAGGCGGGTCTCGTGTCGATCGACGGCACGCCGCAGGTCAAGACCTCGGTGAAGGTCACGGGCAGTCAGGTGATCACCGTCGCGGCATCCGATCACTACGTCAGCCGCGCGGCGCACAAGCTCATCGCGGCCCTCGACGCGTTCGGCATCGATGTGGCGGGCCGCACCGCTCTGGACCTCGGCGCATCGACCGGGGGATTCACCCAGGTGCTGCGCGAGCGGGGCGCCGACCCCGTCGTCGCCGTCGACGTCGGGCACGGACAGCTGGCCGAACAGATCGCAGCCGATGCCGGCGTCGTCGTGGTCGAAGGGTTCAACGTGCGCTACATGACGCGCGCGACGCTGGCCGAGGCATCCGGCATCGCTGTCACACCCCTGGTCGTCACCGGCGACCTGTCGTTCATCTCGCTGGGCCTCGTTCTGCCCGCGATCGTCGAGACGGCTGACCCCGATGCCGACCTCGTCCTGTTGATCAAGCCGCAGTTCGAGGTGGGGCGCACGGGCGTGCGCGAGGGGCTGGTGCGTGACGGGGGACTGCGCGCCGACGCCGTGAACGCCGTCCTGTGGGCGGCGTGGGATCTCGGTCTCGGCACGGCGGGCCTCATCGCCTCGCCGATCGTGGGCGCGCGCGGCAACCGCGAGTATGTCGCGCATTTCCGCGCGAGCACAGGCGAGACCGGCAACCCCACGCACTGGCGCGCGCGCGTCGACGAGCTCGCACGCGACTGAGGGTGGGCGATAGGGTGTGCGGCGTGAACGATGCCCAGATCCCCGCTCTCGTCGTCGGCGAGGTCGTGCGAACGACCAACGCAGCCGAGTCCGATCCCTCGTCAGCGAAGATTCCAGGCCTCTGGGCTCGGGCGCTCGGCGACTCCGCGCTCGCGGGGTGGTCTGGGCGTGTCGGCACCGACGTGTTCAGCGTGTACTTCGACTACGAGTCGGACGCGACCGGCGCCTATTCCGTGCTGGTGGGCGTCGGCGCGGACTCTGACGCCGAGGCTCCAGCCGGATCATCGAGTGTGCGTCTGGACGAGACGCCACGGGTGGTATTCCCCTCGACCGGTCCGCTGCCGATGGGGATCATCGATGCGTGGGGGCGCGTCTGGTCGGCGACGACCTCGGGCGAGATCGACCGCGCTTTCACGACCGACGTGGAGGTGCACCGCGCCGACGGCTCGGCCGAGATCCTCGTGGCTGTGCGGGCCTCGTCGCCCACGTCCGCGCGATCAGACAGAATGGAGTGACTCGATCCCGACGACAGGAGCGCACGACCGTGGCATCCCGGTACATCCTCGTCGTCGCGCACTCGGGCAGGCCCGACACCGTCGACGCCGCGGGACGGGTCGTCCAGGCGCTCACCCGCGCGGGTGCGATCGCGGTGCTGCCGGACGATGACCCCGAGCTCGCCGAGGCGCTCGCCGAGGTGGGCCCGATCGCCGCGCTGGGCGCCGACGTCGCGGTCGACGACATCGAGCTCGCGATCGTTCTGGGCGGTGACGGCAGCATTCTGCGCGCGGCGGAGCTCGTGCGCACGGGCACGGCGCCGATCCTGGGCATCAACATGGGCCACGTGGGTTTTCTCGCCGAGATCGAGGCCGACGTCATCGACGACGCGATGGTGCGCGTGATCGAGCGCGACTACGGCGTCGAAGAGCGCATGACGCTCAGCGTGGAGGTGACCGATCCCGCGGGGGCGGTCATCTACGACACGTGGGCGCTGAACGAGGCCACTGTCGAGAAGGCCGCCCGCGAGCGGATGATGGAGGTCGTCATCGAGATCGACGGGCGCCCCCTGTCGAGTTTCGGATGCGACGGCGTCGTGGTCTCGACACCCACCGGCTCGACCGCCTACAACTTCTCTGCCGGGGGCCCGGTCATCTGGCCTACGGTCGAGGCGATCGCCGTCGTCCCGCTGTCGGCCCACGCCCTGTTCGCCCGTCCGCTCGTCGTCGGACCCGAGGCGGCGGTGGCGATCGAGGTCTTGGCGCGTACCGACGGCACCGGCATCCTCTGGTGCGATGGACGCCGCTCGCATGATCTGCCGCCCGGCGCGCGCGTCGTCGTCGAGCGCTCGCCGCAGCCGGTGCGCCTGGCTCGGCTGCATCCCGCGCCGTTCACCGAGCGTCTGGTGCGCAAATTCCAGCTGCCCGTCGCCGGATGGCGCGGGCCGTATCCGATCGGGTCCGCTGACGCAGGGTCTGCTCCAGAATGATCGAGCAGATCACCCTGCGAGACCTCGGCGTGATCGCGCGAGCGACCCTGCCGATGGGGGCCGGATTCACGGCGATCACCGGTGAGACGGGCGCGGGCAAGACGATGGTCGTGACGGGCCTGGGGCTGCTGATGGGCGCGCGCTCTGACGCTGGCGCCGTGCGGTCGGGCGCCGACCAGGCCGCTGTCGAGGGCGTGTGGATCGTGCCCGAGCAGGGTGCGGTGAGCGAGCGGGTCGTGGATGCCGGGGGAGAGGTCGAGCCGATCGGCGACGGCCGCGCCGAGCTGTATCTCGGACGCACCGTGACCGCCGAGGGTCGCAGCCGCGCGAGCGTCGGCGGGCGCACCGCGCCGGCAGGCGTGCTTGCGGACCTCGCCGAAGAGCTCGTGGTCGTGCACGGGCAGTCCGATCAGCTGCGTCTGCGCACGGGCGCGGCGCAGCGCGACGCCCTCGATCGATTCGGCGGCGATGCGATCGCGCAGCCGCTCGCCCGGTATCGCGACCTCTTCGAGCGCGTACGCACGCTCGCGGCGGAGCTGACCGAGCTGACCGCACGCCGCGACGAGCGCGCCCGCGAAGCGGACGATCTGCGGGCGGCGCTCGCCGAGATCGAACAGGTCGATCCGCAGCCCGGCGAGGATCTCGAGCTCGCACAGCGGGCCGAGCGTCTCGCCAACGCCGAAGAGCTGCGCGCCGCCGCGACCCTCGCGCACGAAGCGCTCTCGGGCGATGACGATGCGGCCGACGTCGTGACGCTGCTCGCCGAAGCCCGCCGCGCGCTGGAACGCGCCGCGGGGAGCGACGCGGCGCTCGCCGCGCACGCGGCGACCCTCGAAGAGCTCGGCTACCGGGCATCCGACCTGGCCACCGAACTCAGCGGCTACCTCGCCGACCTCGACGAATCCGGACCACACGAACTCGCCGCGGTCGAAGAGCGGCGTGCGGCGGTCGGCGCGCTCGTGCGGGCGCACGGCACCCTCGACGAGGCGCTGGCGCTGCGCGGCAGCGGAGGGCTTCGGCTCGCCGAGCTCGACGACGACGGCGACCGCATCGAGCGTCTCGGCGCCGACGTCGACGCCGCGACGGCGGAGCTCGACGCCGCGGCCGAGGCGCTCACGTCGGCGCGTGCCGGTGCCGCGGCCCGGCTCGGAGACGCCGTCACCGACGAGCTGCGCGCGCTCGCGCTGCCCGACGCACGCGTTGTGGTCGCCGTCGAGC
>JASCPF010000099.1 GCA_029959325.1 Microbacteriaceae bacterium PS02068 | reverse complement strand
CGGCCGGGGGAGCCGGCGGCGCGACGGGTGCGGCGGCGTGGGCGGCGACCGCTGCCGCGGCGGCGTCGATCTGGGCCTGCTGCTGCGCGGCCTGGAACTGCGCCTGCTGGTCGGCGGCCTGGCGCTGCGCGTGGGCGCGGTTACCCATCGCGTTGGCGGTGCCGGCGACGACGGCGGTGCGTGCGGCGAGCCCGATCAGCCCGGGGCGTCCTGCTCTTCTCACGAGGTCACTCTCCTTCTTCGTCGAGTTCGACGATCGCATTGACGATGGCGGCGGGGATCCGCTCGACGCTCAGCACCTCGGCGCCCGAGGCCGCGACGGCGCCCGCGAGCCGGGCCGCCCACGCGAGTTCGAGAGCGACCACGGCCGCCGACTGGCCCGGCTCGATCAGCTCGGCGAAGCCCTCGATGTCTTCCTCGCCGGTCACGCCGATGGCGCCGAACTCGATGTCCTCGAAGCCGTACTCTTCGAGGTGATCCTCGATCTCGATGCTCGTATACGAGCCGTCGTCGTTCTTGTGGATGATCACGAAATCGAGCAGGCGCACCGCGCCCGACGCGATCAGCTCGTGCAGCGAATCCACGACGGCGGGGGCGGGGCGGTCGTCGTCCAGGCTGACGAGATACAGCTCGACGGGTCCGAATCTGAAGTCGGTCACAGGGTGTCCTTTGCTCTCTTGATTCGAGTGTGGTCGCTGGGCCGCCCCGGCGCGAGTCGTGTGGCTGTGAATAGTCCCTGACGGGTGAGCGGGTGCGCCGGTCGCACCCGCGTCGAGTCGTTGTATGGCGGGCCGTTCCCGGGCGTTCAGGGGGGCTCGGGTAGACTTCGACCCAGGCGTCACCGCGATCCGCGGGCCGCCGACGCACAGATTGGCCCCGTACCCCCGTGACCGGATCCGCGACGCCCGAGCCCTCCTCCGCCGCGCACAGCCCGCTCCCCGAGCCCGCGAAGAGCCCGCTGACCATCGTCATCGCCGCCGACACCTTCGCCCCCGACATCAACGGCGCCGCCCGCTTCGCCGAGCGCCTCGCCGCGGGCCTGGCCGGCCGCGGGCACCACGTGCACGTCGTGGCCCCGAGCGTCGGTCACCGCAACCACGGCGTGTTCACCGAGAACATCGAGGGACAGGACCTCACCGTGCATCGCCTGCCCGCGCAGCGCTGGCCCCCGCACGACTGGCTGCGCTTCGTGTGGCCGTGGCGCGCCAAGCACTACGCGCGCAAGGTACTGGATGCCGTGCAGCCCGATGTCGTGCACAGCCAGTCCCACATCGTGATCGGCCGGGGACTCACGCGCATCGCGACGCAGCGTGGCATCCCCGTCATCGCCACGAACCACGTGATGGCCGAGAACATCATCGACTTCACGACCCTGCCGCCGCTGCTCGACAAGTACGTCGTCAAGCTCGCCTGGGCCGATGCGAAGCGCACGTTCGACATGTCGCGCGCGGTGACGACGCCGACGCGCAAGGCGGCCGAGTTCCTCGAGCAGACGATCGACATCGAGAACGTCATCCCGATCAGCTGCGGCATCGACAAGCGCAACTATCACCCCGATCTGACGCCCCGCGAGCACCACCGCGTGCTGTTCGTCGGACGCCTCACCACCGAGAAGCACGTCGAGCTGACGCTCGCCGCGGTCGCGAAGCTCGCCCCCGAGCTGCCGAACATCACCTTCGACATCGTCGGCGGCGGCGACCAGCGTCGCAACCTCGAGCAGACGACGCAGCGGCTCGGCCTGCAGGATCGCGTCACCTTCCACGGCCGCGTGTCCGAGGAAGAGCTGCGCGCGTCGTACGGCAAGGCCGACGTCTTCGCGATCGCCTCGATCGCCGAGCTGCAGTCGATCGCGACGATGGAGGCCATGGCATCCGGCCTGCCCATCGTCGGGGCGAACGCCGTCGCGCTGCCGCACCTCGTGAACGACGGGGTCAACGGCTACCTGTTCGAGCCGGGCAACGTCGACGAGCTCGCCGACAAGCTGCGCATGGTGCTCACGGCGTCGCCCGAGGAGTACCTGCGCATGCAGCAGGCATCGCTCGACGGCGTCGACATCCACGACATCGAGAAGACGCTCGACACGTTCGAGAGGCTCTACCGCGGCGAGCCCGTCTCGGCGGCCGCCCCCGCGGCATCCACCGGCCCGTCCGCCGGTCGCTGACATGCGGCTGCTGTTCGACGCGCGGTACATCCGCACCGACTTTCCCGACGGCATCGGCCGATACTCGGCCGAGCTCGCCGCTGCCGTGTTCGCGGTGGCACCTGCACAGGGGGTCGAGGTCGTGTTCCTCATCTGGGACGACGCCCAGATCGCCTTCCTGCCGGGCGGTGCCCGGGTGCTGCGCATCCACGCGCCGACGGCCCTGCGCGAGCCGTTCACGGCGCTGCTGCTGAACCGCTACCGGGCCGATGCGCTGTTCTCGCCGATGCAGACGATCGGCTCGCTCGGCCGCCGGTTCGGGCTCATCCTGACGCTGCACGACACGATCTACTACCGTCACCGCACGCCGCCGCGCGACCTGCCCTGGTACGTGCGCGTCGGCTGGCGGCTCTTCCACCTGTCGTATGTACCGCAGCGGCTGACCCTTGACGCGGCGGATGCCGTCGCCACGGTGAGCGACACGAGTGCGGCCGAGTTCGCGCGGGTGAAGCTGACGAAGCGGCCGGTCGTGGTGATCCCGAACGCGCCGCAGCGACTGGCGGCGCTGCTGCCCGCGGGTTCGCGGGTCGAGCCGGGCGCGGAGAACCTCGTCTACATGGGGTCGTTCATGCCCTACAAGAACGTCGAGACGCTCATCCGCGCCGCGGCATCCCTTCCGGGGCGGACGCTGCATCTGCTCTCGCGCATCTCGCCCGAGCGTCGGGCCGAGCTGTCATCGCTCGTCGATCCCGCGGGGGCATCCGTCGTGTTCCACAACGGCGTGACGGATGCCGAGTACGCCGCCCTGCTCGCCGACCGGGCGGTGCTCGTGTCGGCGTCGCTCGACGAGGGCTACGGCCTGCCCGTCGCCGAGGCGCTCGAACTCGGCGCGCCCGCCGTCATTACCGACATGCCGATCTTCCGCGAGGTGGCGGGCGACGGCGCGCTCTACGCACCCGGGAGGGATGCCGAGGCGTTCGCCGCAGGCATCCGTTCGCTCGACGATGCCGTGACGCGCGCCGCGGTCATCGCAGCCGGCACGGCGCACATCGCGCGCTTCTCGTGGGATCGGTCGGCGGCCACGCTGTTCGACGCCCTCGCCACGCTCCCGCGGCGGCGCTGAGGCGTCCCGCCCGCGCAGGAGTGGGCAGGGCGCCGCTTCTCAGTAACCCAGAAAAGGGATGGCGTACACGAAGGACGACAGGACGCCGACAATCGTGGCGGCTCCGAGCCCGATGCCGATGCCGCCCAGCAGTGGCGCGCGCCGGCGTGCCGCGAGGCCGCACACGAGCGCGGCGACGCCGAGCGCCAGGTTCAGGATCGCGATCAGCGCCATGACCGCCGAGTAATAGGCATACCCGTTGCCGCTGCCGAGCATCAGGCGGGTCGTGAACGGCTGGATGAGGCCCATGAGCAGCGGGATCGCGCCCAAGATGATCGCCGCCGCGCCGAGCGCCTTGCCGTCTGTGCGGGCCGGCGACGCGGGCTGCGGCGAGAAGGCGTAACCGGGCGAGCCGGGCGGCGGTCCGTAGGGGGCGGGCGAGGAGTAGGGCGACGGGGCCCCAGGTGCGGCCGCGGGCGGCGGGGCAGCGGGGGAAGGCTCCGGGTTCGGCATCGACATGGGACTCCTCACGAGGTCAGGCCTCCACTCTAGGGGCCCGATCGGGCGCGGCATCGGGGGAGGAGGTCGGCACGGTCAGCGGGTGCGGCTGGGGATGCGGCGGTAGCCGTCGGTGCGGAGCGCGCGGATCGTGCCGACGAACGCAACGGTGGACAGGATGCCGAGGAGGACAAGCACGGTGATCATGGCAGAAACGCTACGCATGACGTGATCGCGCCAGAAGTGGCAGAACCGACGGTATGTGTATGATTTCTGCCATGAAGACTGTCGCGTGCGTCGTCCAGCCCGGATTCGCCCCGTTCGAGTTCGGGCTCGCCTGCGAGGCATTCGGCCTCGACCGTTCGGACGATGGCATCCCGAGCTTCGACTTCCGCATCGTGGCACCCGACCCCGGTGTCGTGCCCGCCAACATCGGCTTCTCGATCAACGTCGACGCCGATCTCGCCTTCGCCGACGAGGCCGACCTCGTCGTGATCACCCCCATCCCGCGCGAGGCGTGGGCGCACGTCGACGAGCGGGTCGCTGACGTGGTGCGGCGGGCCGTCGCGCGCGGTGCGTGGGTGCTCACGGTGTGCAGCGGGGCGTTCGTGGTCGCGGCCGCCGGGGTGCTGAACGGGCGCCGCGCGACGACCCACTGGCGCTACGCCGACACGATGGCGGCGATGTACCCCGAGATCGAGGTCGACCCGAACGTCCTCTACGTGCAGGATGGCCGCATCATCACGAGCGCCGGCACGGCGGCGGGGCTGGATGCCTGTCTGCACCTCCTCCGCGTCGAGCTGGGCGCCGAGATGGCGAACACGATCGCCCGGCGCATGGTCGTGCCGCCCCAGCGCGACGGCGGCCAGGCGCAGTTCATCGCGACGCCGCTGCCGGTGACCACGTCACTCTCGCTCAGCCCGGTGACCGACTGGGTGCTCGAGAACCTGAGCCTCGACCTGTCGGTCGACCAGCTGGCATCCCGTGCACACATGTCGCCGCGCACGTTCGCGCGACGCTTCAAGGCCGACTACGGCACGACGCCCGCGGCGTGGCTCGCCCGCCAGCGGATCATCCACGCGCAGCGTCTGCTCGAGCAGACCGACCTGGGCCTCGACGCCATCGCCTTCGAGAGCGGCTTCGGCTCGGCCGCGGTGCTGCGCCAGAACTTCACCCGCATGCTCGGTCTCAGCCCCACGGCCTACCGCGCCCGGTTCTCGTGCGCCGGGTCGGAAGCCGCCTGACCGCGTTGCGGCGTGCGTGCGGGATTGATCGGCGCCCGACCCGATGCTAAACTTGAGCCATAGCGACTCAACTTCGGGTCGGACACTTTCAGGAGAGAAATGAACGCCACACAGAACCCCGGTCAGGAGGAAGCGAAGAGCGCCCTCGAGCAGTTCGGGATCAACCTCACCGACCGCGCCCGCCAGGGCAAGCTCGACCCGGTGATCGGTCGCGACAGCGAGATCCGGCGTGTCAGCCAGGTGCTCACGCGCCGCACGAAGAACAACCCCGTGCTCATCGGCGAGCCCGGCGTCGGCAAGACCGCCGTCGTCGAGGGTCTCGCCCAGCGCATCGTCGCGGGCGACGTCGCCGAGTCGCTCAAGAACAAAGAGCTCGTGAGCCTCGACATCTCGGCGCTCGTCGCCGGCGCGATGTACCGCGGCCAGTTCGAGGAGCGCCTGAAGAGCGTGCTCAAGGAGATCACCGACTCCGACGGCCAGATCATCACCTTCATCGATGAGCTGCACGTGCTGATGGGCGCCGGCGGCGGCGAAGGCTCGGTCGCGGCATCCAACATGCTCAAGCCCATGCTCGCGCGCGGCGAGCTGCGCCTCATCGGCGCGACGACGCTCGACGAGTACCGCGAGTTCATCGAGAAGGATGCCGCGCTCGAGCGCCGCTTCCAGCAGGTGTACGTCGGCGAGCCGAACGTCGAGGACACCGTCGCGATCCTCCGCGGGCTGAAGGGCCGCTACGAAGCGCACCACGGCGTGACGATCTCCGACAGCGCGCTCGTCGCCGCGGCGGCGCTCTCGAACCGCTACATCCCCAGCCGTCAGCTGCCCGACAAGGCCATCGACCTGATCGACGAGGCCATGAGCCGCCTCAAGATGGAGATCGACTCGAGCCCCGTCGAGATCGACCAGCTGCGCCGCAGCGTCGACCGCATGAAGCTCGAAGACCTCGCGCTGAAGAAGGAGAAGGACGACGCCTCGAAGGAGCGTCGGGCGAAGTTGCGCGAGCAGATGGATGCCGCCGAAGCCGAGCTCGCCGTGCTCGAGGCCCGGTGGGCGCGTGAGCGGGCGGGGCTGCACCGCGTCGGCGAGCTGAAGAAGCAGCTCGACCAGGCACAGACCGACCTCGAGCGCGCGATCCGCGAAGCCGACTACGCGCGCGCCTCGAAGCTGCAGTACGAGACCATCAAGCGGCTCGAGCAGGAGATCGCCGACGCCGAACGCGCCGAGGCCGTCGCCGCCGACGAGCCCCGCATGGTCAACGAACAGGTCACCGACGAAGACATCGCCGGCGTCATCGCTGCCTGGACGGGCATCCCGGTGGGGCGCCTGCTGCAGGGCGAGAGCGAGAAGCTCGTGCACCTCGAGGCCGAACTCGGCAAGCGTCTGATCGGGCAGAAGGATGCCGTGAAGGCGGTCTCCGACGCGGTGCGCCGCTCACGCGCAGGCATCAGCGACCCGAACCGGCCGACCGGCTCGTTCCTCTTCCTCGGGCCCACCGGCGTCGGCAAGACCGAGCTCGCCAAGGCGCTCGCCGACTTCCTGTTCGACGACGACCGCGCGATGGTCCGCATCGACATGAGCGAGTACGGCGAGAAGCACTCCGTCGCGCGCCTCGTCGGTGCCCCTCCCGGCTACATCGGCTACGAGCAGGGCGGTCAGCTGACCGAGGCCGTGCGCCGGCGCCCGTACTCGGTGGTGCTGCTCGACGAGGTCGAGAAGGCGCACCCCGAGGTGTTCGACATCCTGCTGCAGGTGCTGGACGACGGGCGCCTCACCGACGGGCAGGGCCGCACGGTCGACTTCACGAACACGATCCTGATCCTGACCTCGAACCTCGGCTCGCCGATCCTCATCGACCCGACGCTGTCGCCCGAGCAGAAGCGCGAGCAGGTGATGGCGCTCGTGCGCCAGGCGTTCCGCCCCGAGTTCCTGAACCGTCTCGACGACATCGTGATGTTCCAGGCGCTCACCGAAGACGACCTCGCCCAGATCGTCGAGCTGACGGTGGATGCCCTGCACCGCCGCCTGCACGATCGCCGGCTCACCCTCGCGGTGACCCCCGACGCGCGTGCCTGGCTCGCCGAGCGCGGCTACGACCCGATCTTCGGCGCGCGGCCGCTGCGCCGGCTCATCCAGTCGGAGATCCAGGACCGCCTGGCGATGGCGTTGCTCTCGGGCGGCGTGCGCGACGGCGACCTGGTGCGGGTCGACGTGGCATCCGACGGCTCGAGCCTCGTGCTGACGTCGGCCGGTGCAGCGCCGAGCGAGGCGCACGGTGCCCCGGCATCCGATGACGACGTCATCGAAGCGGAGCTTCTGGAGGACTGAACCGGTACGGTCGGGGCATGGACCCCGCCCCGACCGGCCGCTTCGTCGCCGCCGCGTGGGCGCTCTGGCGCTCGAGCCATCCGGGGCCGAGCGTCGTCGTCAGCGTGCTGGCGCTGATCCTGGGGCTGTCGGCGGGGCTGGATGCCTCGCGGCTGACGCTGCTGGTCGCCGCCGTCTTCGTGGGGCAGCTCTCGGTCGGCTGGTGCAACGACGCGGCCGATGCCCGCCGCGACGCGGCCGTCGGCCGCCGCGACAAACCCGTCGCACGGGGCGAGATCGCACCGCGCACCGTGGGGACAGCGGCCGGCATCGCCCTGGCCCTCGCGCTGGCGCTGTCGGCGCCGCTCGGGCCGGGCCTGCTGATCGCGCACGCCGTCGCCCTTGCGTCGGCGTGGGCCTACAACCTCGTGCTCAAGCGGACCGCGGCATCCGTCCTGCCGTTCGCGCTGAGCTTCGGGCTGCTGCCGTCGTTCGCGACGCTCTCGCTGCCGGTGCCCGCGGCCGCGGCGCCGTGGGCGAGCATCGCCGGGGCGACGCTCGGCGTCGCGGTGCACTTCGCGAACGTCCTGCCCGACCTCGCCGACGACGCGGCGACCGGAGTGCGCGGCCTGCCGCACCGGGTCGGCGCACGGCGGAGCGCGATCATCGCGTTCGCGGCGGTCGCCGTCGGCGCGGTCGCCGTGCTGTTCGGTCCGGCCTCGGCGGGCGTATCGCTGCAGCCTTTCGCGATCGTCGCCGCCGTGCCGGTCGTCGTGATCTGCGCCGTGGGGCTGGTGATCGCCCTGCACACGCCCGAACGCACGGTCTTCCGCCTCGTGATGCTCGCCGCGCTGATCCTCGCCGCGCAATTGGCCGTCACCGGTGTCAGCGTGGCCGGGACGCCGGGCTGACGACCGCGCGACCGCGCGGCCGCGCGGCGGCCGTCGCGCGGGGTGTGGCGCCGCGGACCCAGCCGTCGTCCTCGCGGCGCGGCGAACAGGCGCACGGCGGGAT
>JASCPF010000098.1 GCA_029959325.1 Microbacteriaceae bacterium PS02068 | reverse complement strand
GGTGTCCCATGCGCCGAACCAGCCCCACCCCTGCACGGGTTGGCGGCTCGCGAAGTACTGCGCGAGCCGCCACAGGTTCGCGCGTACCGACAGGTCGTCGGTCGCGCCGAGGAGAGCGATGACGCGCGTGCGCTGCGTGAAAAGGGCGACGGATGCCACGACGACGACCCCGGCGAGCGTCCACTGCACCCTGGTGCGCTGCTCGGCGCGCACGGAGCGCATCACCGTCAGGGCGCCCGTCGCCACGCCGACCACGACCGCGAGCACGAGCACGGTCGGTGACGCCGAGAGCAGCCCGAGCGCCGTGGCGATCGACAGCGAGTACACCGCAAGCCCCGGCCGCACCGAATGCGTCCGCATCTCGACCGCGAAGGTGATCAGCGCGACCACGGCGACGAAGCCCAGCATGTTGCGTGTGCCGAAGATGCCCTGGATGGGACCGAACTGCGCGATGTTGCCCTGGATGCCCACGAACCGGAACGGCACATCGAAGATGATCCCGCTCAGGACTTCGAGCGCGAGCGACACGCTGAGCGCGACACGCAGCACGTCGCCCAGCGCCCGCACCGTTTGCAGTGTGTCGCGGATGTGCCCGATGGTGACGGCGAGCAGCGCCACCGCGAGCATCGCGCACCAGCGCACCAGGCTGCCGAACGGATCGGTGCTCCAGAAGACGCTCGCGAAGGCCCACACGACGAGCAGCACGAGGGTCGTCGGCACGAGCCGCAGCCAGAAGATCTCGGCGCGGCGCTCGAACAGGATCCCGACCCCGATCACGCACAGGCCCGCGATGATCGTGCGCAGCGTCACGACACCGGCGATCTGGGCGATCAGATGCGTGCCGACGAGTGCGCTGAAGACCGCGAGCGTGAACGCGCGGGCGAAATCGGCGGAGCCGAGAAGGCGACGGATGCCTGCGCTGGGGGTGCCCGCGTCAGAGGCATCCCCCGTCATCGCGTCGCCCGTGTCGTCTCGCCCTGCTCGCCGACGAGGCGCTGTTCGGACGGCCCGCGCCCGACGAGCGGGGCCTGCTTGATCTTGAACGCGAGCAGCACGATGAAGAACCAGCCCCAGCCCAGCAGCGGCCCCGATTCGGCGAGCCCCTGCACCAAGAGCACCGTGGCGACGAGCGTCGGGATCAGCGTGAGCGGAGAGTACGGCCGGTCAGCGACCAGATCCCACCGCGGGCGGTCGACGGCGAAGAACCACGACCGCCACACGAACGCGAACATCGCCGCGACCATCAGCACGAGGCCGATCGCGCCGAGCTGCAGGAACACGTCGAGCCACATGTTGTGGGCCTGCATCACGGTCTGCCCGTGGTCGACGATCCACCGGTCGAAGTGCGGATCGCTCGGCACCCACGGCGTCGAGAAGCCCCACCCGACGACGGGCCGCTCTATCGCTCGCGCCCACACCTGCGCCCAGATGCCCTCACGCCCGGTGAGATCCGACGAACGTCCCAGCAGCGTGAAGAGCGTCTGGCGGCCGAGCCACAGCGCCGTGAGGCCGCCGATCGCGACGACGGCGTAGACGACGTAGTACCGGGTGCGCTCGCCGGGCCGACGTGTGCGACGCATCAGCAGGACGGTCACCAGCACGACCACGACGGCGGCGGCGGCGAGCGAGGCGGTCGCCGATGACGCCCGCACGAAGAGGAACACGGCCAGCGCGAACCAGGCCACGAGCAGCCCGCGCCGCGGCGGACGCGACGCGAACCGCAGTGCGAACACGATCATGCCGAGCAGTGCCACGTACGCGAGCGGGTTCGCATTGCCGAACAGGCCTTGGATGCGCCCCCCGTCGAAGAGGTTGTCGCGCGACCAGTACACGATCGGGTCGTAGTGCACGCCGGCTTCGGGGCGCCCGAACTGGGGCAGGATCGGCCCGCCCCAGAAGATCGACACCCACAGCTCGAAGGTGAGCGAAAGCCCGAGAATCCACTTGAGCGCCGAAGCGATCGCGCGCACGAGCTCGCGCCACGTGAGCACCGACCCCACGAACATCGCCTGCACCGTGGTCGTCACGAGCAGCAGCAGCGTGAGCGCGGTGGCCTCGGGATACGCCGACCAGATGAGGGATGCCACGGCCCACAGCACGTACAGCACCGCGTACCAGGGCACCCGGCGCCACTGCACCTCGGGGCGCAGGATCGCCCACAGCACGATCGAGACGAGGCCCGTGCCGATGGCGACCCCGGCCGACGCCACCGTGCCGAACGCCATGAGCCACGAGGTGCCCGCGAGCGCCGCGGCGATCACGAAGATGCACCACCCGCGCAGCAGCAGGTGGCCGGTCTTCTCCCGGATCGGGGCCGATGGCGGCGCCGAGACGGGGTGGTTCGTGTGGACGGCCATGGTCTGATCAGGCTATCGCGGGTGGGCCCCGGGTTCGTGGTGAGATCGCCGCGCGTGCGCCGGAGTCGCGCCTTGTCCGCGCCTTATTCTGGGGGAATGCTGATCCCGATCCACAACGTTCCGCGCGCCTACTCGTGGGGGTCGCCCGATCTCATCGCGCGGCTGGAAGGGCGCGCGCCGAGCGGCGAGCCCGAGGCCGAGATCTGGTACGGCGCGCACCCGGGCAGCCCCTCGCAGGTCACCGGCGACGGTGCGGGGGCCGGACAGACTCTGGATGCCGTGCTCGAGGCATCCGGCGAAGCGCCCCTGCCCTTCCTCATGAAGCTGCTCGCGGCGGGTTCGTCGCTGTCGATCCAGGCTCATCCGACGAAGGCTGAGGCCGAGGCCGGGTTCGCCCGCGAAGAGCAGAGCGGCGTGCCGCGTGACGCGGATGACCGCCTATACCGCGACGACAACCACAAGCCCGAGATCATCGTCGCCCTCAGTGACGAGTTCCTGGCCCTCGTGGGCCTGCGTTCCGTCGCGGCGACGCGGCGACTGCTCGCCGAGCTCGGCGGCGTCGCCGGGGCCGGGGTCGTTGCCGGCGCCGGGGGAGCGCTCGCGCGTCTCGACGGGTTGCTGGCCGACGCTGACGAAGAGCGCGGGCTTCGCGCGGCGCTCGAGTGGGCGCTCGCGCAGGCGACGCCGGGCGACGTCGCCGAGCTGACGCAGGCACTCGAGCTCGCCCAGAGCGCCGAGTTCGGCCGCGAGATCGAGGTCCTGCGCGCCGCGGCATCCGACTTCCCCGGCGACCGCGGGCTCTTCGTCGCGCTGCTGATGAACCTGGTCGTGCTGCGGCGCGGTGAAGCCCTGTTCGCTCCCGCAGGCGTGCTGCACGCGTACCAGGCCGGTCTCGGCGTCGAGCTCATGGCGGCGAGCGACAACGTGCTGCGTGGGGGTCTCACCCCCAAACACGTCGACGTGCCCGAACTGCTGCGCGTGCTGGATGCCGCGGCGGGGCCCGCCCCACGGGTCGAGACGCGCATCGGCGCGGGCGGCGCCGTGGTCTACGACGTCGGCGTGCCCGATTTCGAACTCGCGCGCGTCGAGGTGGCCACCGCGCCGGTCGAAGTGTCGGTGCGGGGAGCGGCGATCGTGTTGGCGACCGCGGGGCGTGTCGAGGTGTCGCAGGGCGATGACAGCGTGACGCTCGCGCCGGGACGGGCCGCTTATGTCGGCGGCGGTGCGGATGAGATTGTTCTCATGGGTGCCGGAGAAGCCTTTGTCGCGCAGTCCGGCAGGTCGTGATCTCGGGCCCACCCATGGCTCCGACACGCCGAGCGTGGCGCGGGTGAAGGTTCAACGATGCCTTGAGGGTTTACGATCTGCGACTTGACCCAGGCGAATGACAGCGGTGTAATTATCTCAACACGCGGACCCGCGTGAGGGTAATCATTGGGGAGAGCGATATGACCGGCTACCGTTCCGGCGTTCCCGAGAACTGGTTCGTTGATCCAGTCAACCTCGGCGTCCCCGGTGTGCGTCGCGCAGAGCCCGCCCCCGAAGGCGGCACGCTCTCGTGGCAGGCCGACGCGCTGTGCGCCCAGACCGACCCCGAGGCGTTCTTCCCCGAGAAGGGCGGCTCGACCCGCGACGCCAAGCGCATCTGCACGACGTGCGATGTGCGCGATCGCTGCCTCGAATATGCCCTGCAGAACGACGAGCGCTTCGGAATCTGGGGCGGCCTCAGCGAGCGCGAGCGCCGCAAGCTCAAGCGCCGCGCCTGATCTCGCGCCGCCGGCTCGCGAGGCTGGCATCCTCGATCCTGCGTGCCCCTCAGACGAAGTGGGCGCGAACTGCGGGCTGGGTGGGGTGGATGCCGCGTGTTGCGCCAACTTCGTGCTGGCCACCCACATGAGTTGGCCACCCACATGAGTTGGGCGCGAACTGTGGGTTGGGTGGGGTGGATGCCGCGTGTTGGGTCAACTTCATGCTGGGCACCCACATGAGTTGGCCACCCACATGAAGTGGGCGCGAACTGCGGGTTGGGTGGGGTGGATGCCGCGTGTTGCGCCAACTTCGTGCTGGCCACCCACATGAGTTGGCCACCCACATGAGTTGGGCGCGAACTGTGGGTTGGGTGGGGTGGATGCCGCGTGTTGGGTCAACTTCGTGTTGGGCACCCACATGAGTTGGCCACCCACATGAAGTGGGCGCGAACTGCGGGTTGGGTGGGGTGGATGCCGCGTGTTGCGCCAACTTCGTGCTGGCCACCCGCATGATGTGGGCACCCACATGAAGTGGGCGCGAACTGTGGGTTGGGTGGGGTGGATGCCGCGTGTTGCGCCAACTTCGTGTTGGGCACCCACATGAGCTGGCCACCCACATGAAGTGGGCGCGAACTGCGGGTTACGTGGGGTGGATGCCGCGTGTTGCGCCAACTTCGTGCTGGGCACCCACATGATGTGGGCACCCACATGAAGTGGGCGCGAACTGTGGGTTGGGTGGGGTGGATGCCGCGTGTCGCGCCAACTTCGTGTTGGCCACCCACATGAGCTGGCCACCCACATGAGCTGGCCACCCACATGAAGTCGAAGTGGGCGCGAACTGCGGGTTGGGTGGGGTGGATGCCGCGTGTTGCGCCAACTTCTTGCGTGGCAGCCAGTTGACTGCGGGGCGCGCGGCGCGGCAATCCCGTGGCCTGGGGGGCCGCGCTTAGGCTGACGGGGTCATGCCCGCCCGAGTACACGCGCTGCTGGTCGTGCGCCCCGACGGGCGTGAGGCCGCCGACATCCGCCTGCAACGGACGCTTTCCGCGCTCCGCGCTCAGTCGCGCCCGGTCGACACGCTGACGATCGTCCTGTGCGACGCCGAGCCGCGCGTGCAGGCCGTGGCCCGCGGGTCGCACGCCGAGGGCGTCATCAGCGCCGACCGGCGCACGAGCTTCGCCGAGGCACTCGCGCTCGGGTCGCACCGGCTCGAAGGTGACGCGGTCTGGGTGCTGACCCACGACACCGTGCCGGATCCCGATGCGCTCGCGGGCCTGGCCGGCGCCCTCGAGACGGCGCCGTCGGTCGCCTTCGCCGCCCCCAAGCTCGTGCGCTCCGACGAGACAGACCGCATCGTCTCGCTCGGCGTCTCGGTGACGCGGTTCGGCCGCACGGTCGGCCTCTCCGACGGCGAGCACGATCAGGGCCAGCACGACGGCGGCGAAGACGTGCTCGGCGCGGATGTCCGGGGCATCCTCGTGCGCTCCGACGCGTGGGCGCAGCTCGGCGGCCTCGACGCGGGCCTGGCCGGCGCCGACGAGGGCCTCGATCTCGGCATCCGTGCGCGCCTGCGCGGCGGACGCATCGTGCTGTCGCCCGGCGCCGTGGTCGCCGTGTCGGCGCGCGTCGTGACGCCCGTGCGGGTCGCCTACGCGCAGCGCACCGCGCAGCTGCATCGGCGACTCGCCTATGCGCCCGCCGTCGCTGTGCCGCTGCACTGGCTCACCCTCCTGCCGCTCGCGCTGCTGCGCTCGTTGGGGGCCCTCCTCGGCAAGCGGCCGGCGCGCATCCTGCCCGAATGGGGCGCGGCGGTCACGGCGATGTTCCGCCCGGCGGCGGTCGCGCGTTCGCGAGGCCGCATCCGTCGTGGCCGCACGGCCTCGTGGGCGCAGTTGGCGCCGCTGCGCGTGACGCGCACCGAGCTGCGGCACCGGCTCGACGACGACATCCCCGCGGGGACCGGCCGCGGCGAGCTGCACTTCTTCAGTGGCGGCGGCGCGTGGATCGTGCTCGGCGCGCTCGTCGTCTCGGTGATCGCGTTCGTGTCGCTGCTCGCCTGGCCGGTGCTCGGTGGCGGCGCCCTCGCCCCGCTGCGCGGCACCGTGCAGGGTCTGTGGGCGGATGCCACGGACGGCCTGCGCCCCCTCGGGTGGCAGACCCTCGGCCCCGCCGATCCGTTCAGCGCGGTCGTCGCGATCATCGGTTCGCTCGCGCCCGCCGCCCCGTCGCGCGCGCTCGTGGTGCTGTGGGTGCTCGCGTTGCCGCTCGCCGCGCTCGGCGGGTGGTTCGCGGCGACCCGGTTCAGCGATCGCGGCATCGTCCGCGCCGTCGTCGCGGTGGGGTGGGCGCTGGCGCCGAGCCTGCTCGACGCGCTCATCACCGGGCGCCCCACCGTCGTCATCGCCCACCTGCTGCTGCCCTGGCTGCTGTGGACCGCCGCGGTCGCGCATCGATCGTGGAGCGCGGCCGGTGTCGCCTCGATCGTCGCCGCTGCGGTGCTCGCCTGCGCCCCGTCGCTCGCCCCGGCCCTGTTGCTGCTGTGGGTGATCGCACTCCTGCTGACCGCCGCGGTGCAACGCGGTCGGGGGCTTGCCCGCGTGATCTGGCTCGCGATCCCTTCTGCGGTCGTCTTCGCCCCGCTCGTCTGGCATCGCCTGCGCGACGGCGCCCACGGCGGCCCCTGGTCGCTGCTGGCCGACCCGGGTGTGCCGCTCGGCGATGCAGGGGGTACGGACCTCGGTCGACGCCTGCTGCTGGCGCTCGGCTTCCCGGCGGGTGACGGCTGGGGCGCGCTGCTGGGCGCGCCGCTCGCCGCGTGGACACCCCTCCTGGTCGCACCGGTGCTCGTTCTGGCCGTCGCGGCGCTCGTGGTCGGCCGCTCGATCCCCGTGTTCGTGCTCGCGGTGGCCGGGCTCGCGGGGCTCGGCACGGCTGCCTCCGCGATCCGCATCGCGGTGGCATCCGATGCCGACGCCCTCATCACGCTGTGGCCCGGCGCCGCTCTGAGCCTCTATTGGCTCGCCGCGCTCGCGGCCGCCGCGCTCGCCCTCGATGCACTGCCCCGCGAAGGACGTGTCGGTGCGCGCGTGCGCGTGTCGGCGGCGGCCGTCACGATGGTCGCCCTCGGCATCAGCGCCGTGCCCGCCCTGACCGCGCCGCTGCGCGGGGTCGCGGCGATCACGGAAGGCGCGACCAGCACGCTGCCCGCCTACGTCGAGGCCGAGGGTCGAGGGGGTCTGTCGACGGCGACGTTCGTGATCACTCCGACCTCGGGCGGCGCGGCCGTGGCCGACGTGGTCTGGGGTGAGACGGCCTCGCTCGGCGGGCAGACGACGCTGCGCTCCGCACGCAGCGAAGGCGACGCGGCCGACGATGAGACCGCGCAGCTGACAGCGGGGCTCATCGCCGACCCCGACGGCGAAGTCATTCACGATCTCGCCGCCCACGGCGTCGCCTTCGTGCTGCTGCAGGACACCGCGCAGACGGATGCCGCGCGCGCGCTGCGCCTCGAAGCCGAGACCTCGCTCGATCAGCGCCCCGATCTCGAGATCGTCGGTGACACCACGCGCGGCAAGCTGTGGCGCATCACGACCGACGTGACGGCCCGACCCGTCGCCGACGCCGGGCAGGCCTGGCGCGTCGCGATCCTGCAGGGCGGGATCATCCTCGCAGCGCTGCTGCTGGCGCTGCCGACGCGCGGATCGCTTGCCCAGGCGCGCCTGCTGCCGCGCGTCGTCGGACTTCCGCGCCGCAAGCGTCTGCTGTTCTCGCGCGTCACCCCGGCCATGCCGGACGACGCGAAACCCGCCGACAGCGGCAGCGAGACCGACAGCGAGACCGACAGCGAAACCGAGACCGCCAGCGACAGCGCGGCCGCCAGCGACAGCACGACCGCCAGCGAAGGCGACGAAGACGTCTCAGCCGACGGCGGCGACGGACCCTCCGGCGGCGCCGACGGACCCTCGCGGAACCCACGGAACGGCGGCGACGCATGAGCGCTCTCAGTCCGACGCGCCCGACGCGCACGGCGCGCACGGCGCGCGTCGTCATCGGATCCGTGCTGGCCCTGGCATCCATCGCGGCCGTCATCGCCCTGGTGGCGATCGATCTGCCCGGTCGCACCGGCGACACGATCGCGATCGCGGCGCAGCCTCCCGCCACCGATTCCGTCTCGGTGTGCGCCGGGCCGGTGCTCGCGGCGGCGCGCGACGTCACGCAGGCCGCGCAGGTGACGGATGCCGCCGCGCCGGCCGTCACGGCGGTGACCGCGGACGGCGGGGCCGCCGACGAAGAGAACCTCGCGGCGCCGGATGTCACCGGCGGCGCCGGCCCCGCCGTACTGACCGCCGTGCCGTCGGGCGGCGCCCCCCCCCCCCAGGCCGCCGCCAAGTCGGCCCTCGATGGCG
>JASCPF010000097.1 GCA_029959325.1 Microbacteriaceae bacterium PS02068 | reverse complement strand
GGTGTGGTCACACCGACCGCTCCCTGCCCGGCGCGACGGTCATCGTGCGGGTCACGCTGGAGGATCTGCAGGCGGGGACCGGGGTCGGCACGATCGACGGTGTCGATCAGCCGGTCTGCATCGGCACGGTCCGTCGGATGGCGGCAGCCGGGGGTGTGATCCCCTGGGTGATGGGTGGCGGCAGCGAGATCCTCGACTGGGGCAGGACGAAACGCCTCTTCACCCCGGCACAGAAACGTGCGATCACGACCCGGGACGGGGGATGCATCGGATGTGGTGCCCCACCGGGACGGTCGAAAGTGCATCACCTGACCTGGTGGAAACATCACGGACCCACCGACCTGGCGAACGGGTGCCTGCTCTGTGACTCCTGCCACCACCTCATCCACGACCAAGGATGGGACGTCCAGATCGACAGACCCGGCACGACCGCGCCCGTCTGGCTCATCCCACCCCGACACATCGACCCCAGCCGCACCCCACGACCCGCCGCACGCCGCCGCTACGACTACACCCCCGCCGCATAGCGGGAATGACGTTTCAACTCGCTCCGCTCGCGGGGCGACCGGGCGGGGGTGACCAGGACGGGGCGACCGGGACGTCGGGCGACCGGGGTGGGGCGACCGGGCGGGGGCGACCGGGACGGGGGCGACCGGGACGTCGGGCGACCGGGCGGAGGCGACCAGGACGGGGCGACCGGGACGTCGGGCGACCGGACGGGGCGACCGGGCGAAGGTGAGCGGGACGAGGCGGAGTGGGCGACCACGCGGCCGGGGCCGGTCAGGCGGGGGCGAACCCCAGCGCGCCGTCGGCGATCGACGCCGACACCAGCCGTAGGCTCACGGTGCTGCCGGGTGTGGCATCCAGCCCCTTCACCTTCGCCTCGACCGGGGGCGACGTCAGCTGCACACAAGCACCATCGCCGCGTTGCGCGATGACCACACCCTCGAAGACCTGGCCCTCTCGTCCGTGCAGCAGCGCGGCCTCGACGCGATCGAGCGCACCGGCATCCAGTTGCGACGCTGTCTGGGCGCTCTGCGACATAAGGCCGGGCAGCTCCGACAGGGACGTCCGCGCCCACTCCGGAACGTCGTGGCCGTTCGCGAGCGCCTCACAGATCACGAGCGCCCACCGATCGACAAGGCGGCGCAACGGCGCCGTCGTGTGCGCATACGGCGCACCGATCGCCGCCTGTGTCGCGTCTGCGGGAACGTCGCCGTCGAACGTCGCGTAGCCCGCGCCGCGGAACAGCCCGCCCGCATACTCCTTGACGGCGCGCGCTGCGGGCGAACGGTCGAGCGCGCGCAGGTAGTCGCCATAACTGACGTCCGGCTGCCACGGCAGCCCCAGCGCGACGGTCTGCGCGCGGAAGTCGGCGATGTCGGCCGCGGCCGCCGCCGGCATGGTGCGCAGGATCCCGACGCGACCGCGCAGCATGATCTCGGCGGCCGCCATGCCGGTCAGCAACGAGACCTGCGCATTCCAGTCCTCGAGCGGCACGCCGTAGCTGCGCTCGAGCGCATATCCGTCTCCGTCGGCGACGATGCGCACCTCGGGCGTGTTGAGGCTCGCGCCACCGCGCTCCCGCTCGCGCTCGGCGCGCTGCTGCCCGAACCATGGCATCGCCGCGAGCGTCGCCGGAGCTGTCCCGTCATCGATCGCGCGTTGCGCCTCGTCATAGGCCCACTGCGCGCGCGAGCGCACGACCCCGCGGGTCAGCGTCGTCGCGGTCGGGCGCGCGCCCTCGTCGAGGTCGAATCGCCAGACGTAGGCCCGCCGGTCGACGCCCGGCAGCAGCGATGCCGCGTCCTCGCTCAGCACGGCCGGATGCAGCGGAATGCGCCCGTCCGGCGCGTAGAGAGTCTGCCCGCGGCGGCGGGTCTCGGCATCCAAGGCTCCGCCCGGCGTGACGTAGGCGGGAACATCGGCGATCGCATAGTGCAGAATCGCGCCCGACGCGGTGCGCTCGAGGTGCACGGCCTGGTCGAGGTCGGTCGACCCCGCCGGATCGATCGTGAGGAACTCAATGGCCCGCAGATCGACCAGCGCCGCGGACGCCGGGTCGACCGGCACCTCGCGCGCCGCGCGTTCCGCCTCGGCCACGGCTTCGGTCGGGAAGGCGAGAGGCAGGCCGAGCGAGCGGCGCAACGCGGCGAGTGAGTCGGCGAGTTCGCCCCGCGGCTCGGTGGGAACGACGCGACGGCGACGAGGTGGCACGGGGTCAGTGTAGGCGTCGGACTAGGCTTGACGCTCGTGGTCACCCGTCTGTCGAACTTCTTCCTCCGCACGCTCCGCGAAGACCCCTCGGATGCCGAGGTCACGAGCCACCGCCTGCTCTTGCGCGCCGGCTACATCCGCCGCGCCGCCCCGGGCATCTTCACGTGGCTGCCGCTCGGCCTGAAGGTCAAGGCGAAGATCGAGGGCATCATCCGCGACGAAATGGCGGCCGCAGGCGCGTTCGAGGTGCACTTCCCGGCGCTGCTGCCGCGTGACCCCTACGAGCAGTCGGGGCGCTGGACGTCGTACGGCGACGGCATCTTCCGCCTGCAGGACCGCAAGGGCGCCGACTACCTGCTCGCGCCGACGCACGAGGAGATGTTCACCCTGCTCGTGAAGGACCTCTATTCGTCGTACAAGGACCTGCCGCTGACGATCTACCAGATCCAGGACAAGTACCGCGACGAAGCGCGCCCCCGCGCGGGCCTCCTGCGCGGGCGCGAGTTCACGATGAAGGATGCCTACTCGTTCGACTACACCGACCAGGGGCAGGATGCCTCGTACATGTCGCAGCGCGACGCCTACGAGCGCATCTTCCAGCGCCTCGGCATGGAGTACGTCATCGTCGCGGCCGACAACGGCCTCATGGGCGGCGCGCGCAGCGAGGAGTTCCTGCACCCGATCGCCGTCGGCGAAGACACCTTCGTGCGCTCCGCGGGCGGATACGCCGCGAACGTCGAGGCGTTCACGACGGCGGTGCCCGCTGCGGTGCCGTTCGACGCCGACGCCGCACCGGTCGTCTTCGACTCGCCGAACACGCCCACGATCGACACCCTCGTCGCACACGCCAACGCCGTGCTCGACACGAGCGCCGGCGAGTACACCGCGGCCGACACCCTCAAGAACGTGGTGCTGGCGCTGACGCACCTCGACGGCACGCGGGAGCTCGTGGTCGTGGGTCTGCCCGGTGACCGTGACGTCGACGACAAGCGCGCCGAGGTCGCCTTCGCGCCCGCCGACGTCGCGCCCGCCACGCCGGAAGACTTCGAACGCAACCCACTGCTGGTCAAGGGCTACATCGGGCCGTGGTCGCCGCAGGGCGCCGTGCTCGGCGAAGAGTCGGCCACGGGCATCCGCTACGTCGTCGACCCCCGCGTGTCCGAGGGCTCGAGCTGGATCACCGGCGCGAACCTCGACCAGAAGCACGCGCACTCGGTCGTCGCGGGGCGCGATTTCTTCGCCGACGGCGTCGTCGAGGTCGCGAACGTCCGCGCCGGCGACCCCGCCCCCGACGGCTCGGGTCCGGTCGAGCTCGCGCGCGGCATGGAGATCGGGCACGTCTTCCAGCTCGGGCGCTTCTTCGCCGAGACCCTGGGCCTGAAAATCCTCGACGAGAACGGCAAGCTCGTCACCGTCACGATGGGCTCGTACGGCATCGGCGTGACGCGCATCCTCGCGATCCTCGCCGAGCTCAACAACGACGACAAGGGGCTCGTGTGGCCGGCATCCGTCGCGCCGTTCGACGTGCATGTCGTCGCCACCGGACGCGACGCGGCGGCGTTCGAGCTCGCTGAGAAACTGTCTGACGAGTTGGATGCCGCGGGGCTCGACGTCCTGTACGACGACCGCCCGAAGGTCTCGCCGGGCGTCAAGTTCGGCGATGCCGAGCTCGTCGGCGTGCCCCAGATCGTGATCGTCGGACGCGGCGCGGCCGACGGCGGGGTCGAGCTGTGGGATCGCCGCTCGGGCGAGCGCACCGTCGTTCCGGCCGCCGACGTCGTCGCGCGGCTCCGCCCGAGCTCGTAACCGCTCAGCGGGCGATGCGCCCGTGGTTCATGATGTCGTCGTCGGGAGTGTCCTTCGTCACGAGAGCCTTGAGCATGCCGGCCGCCATCGCGATCTTGCCCTTCGACGGCTCCCAGAACTCGGTCACCGTCGGCGTCACCTTCAGCAGCGCGATGCCGGGGGTGTCGAGACCGTCTTCGAACCAGATGTCGAGCGAGGCCGTGTAGAGCTCGTCCATCTTGGCGCGGTCGTGGACGACGGATGCCTTGCCGCCCACCGACACGTATCGCATACCCTTCGCGTCGCAGTACGACAACCCGACGTCGCGGTGTGCGCGGGCCTCTTCGACCTTCTCGGTGTCTTCCGACGTGAAGAACCAGATGTCACCTGTCTCGTCCATCTGTCGCGTGGACATCGGGCGGCTCACGAGGTTGCCGTCGTCGTCGGTCGTCGTGAGCATCGTGAAGTCGATGTCCTCGACGAGTTCTTTCACGCGCGCCAGCGCGTCGGGTCCGGTGATCTCAGTCATGCTCCGACGTTCGCAGGCACGCACGGATGAGGGCAGGGGATTGACAACGTGCTCCGTGACGTGCGGCCATCCGCCGTTCACCCGTACGTGCCAGGGTGGGCATATGTCTGACAGCTCCACGCAGATCCCTCCGGCGGTCACCGACGACTTGCGCACCGTCATCGCCGACGCGGGGATCACCGAAGACCACGACCTCATCGCGCGCATCCTCGCGACCGGCATCGGCCTGGGGGTCGACCCGACCGACCGACTCGACCTGAAGATCACCTCGGCGGCGCTCAGCGAGATGCGAGCGGCCTTCCGGCTGTTCGAGCCGTTCCGCGGCATCCCGAAGGTGACGATCTTCGGCTCGGCGCGCACGCGACCCGACGACCCCGAGTACGTCGCCGCGGCGGAGGCTGCGCGAGCGCTCGCCGCCCGCGGCTGGATGGTCGTCACCGGCGCCGGGCCCGGCATCATGCAGGCGGCCGCCGAGGGGGCGGGGCCCGAGCACTCGCTGGGCGTCAGCATCCGCCTGCCGTTCGAAGAGAAGCCCAACGCCGTCATCGCCGCGGGGGTCGGCTCTCGCGCCCGCAACGTCGCGATGAAGTACTTCTTCACGCGCAAACTCATGCTCGTGAAGGAATCGCGCGCCTTCATCTGCGTGCCGGGCGGCTTCGGCACCCTCGACGAGATGTTCGAACTGCTCACGCTGCAGCAGACCGGCAAGGCCGAGCCCACCCCGATCGTCCTGCTCGACCAGCCGGGCGGCACCTTCTGGGCCGGGCTTCAGCGCTTCGTCGACGAGCAGCTGATTCCCTCGGGTGTCGTCTCGCCCGACGACTTCGACCGCGTGCGAGTGACCGACTCGGTGGATGCCGCCGTCGCCGAGATCACGGGATTCTTCCGCAACTACGACTCGCTGCGGTGGGTGGGTGGCCGGCTCGTGATCCGGCTGCACGCGGCGCCGACGCCGGAGGAGTTGGCCGACCTCACCGCACGCTTCGGCGGCCTGCTCGCGAAGGGCGCCATCGATGCGACCGAGCCGCTCAAAGCCGAACGCGCCGACGGCGACCGCCTCGACCTGCCCCGCATCGCGCTGCGGCTCAACCAGTTCAAGGTGGGGGACCTGCACCGCCTCATCCGTGCGCTGAACGCGCTGCCGTCGGCCGTTTCCTGACATGGTCTGGTCAATGTTCGTTCGACAGGCCCCTGCTCGCAGGCATCCCCCCTCTCGACGTCTCTGACCTGATCGCCCCCGCCGGTGAGGACGTGCTGGCGGAGTGGGAGTTGAGGTGCGGCTCGGACGAATGCCGGGCGCCGCGGGTCTCGTCGCGCGGTGGAGCGAGCTTCTCGAGGCCATGATGGCGGAAGGCACCCCGCTCACCGCTCACGACATGGCTCGAGCAGGCGCGATGCCATGGGAGCACCGAGGTCCGTTCGATCGCATGATCGTCGCTCAGGCTCAGTTGCGCGGTCTCCGCGTGGTGACCCGTGATGCCGCCATTCTCGGCTTCCGTGAGGTGGACTGCGCCGACTGGGCATGACACGCGATCCCGCCGCGGTCAGGTCACGACTCGGGGTCGGAGCTCCCCGCGATCCAGGGACGCCCGAGCGGCACGACGCGTCGGCCCATCGTGCGCCAGTAGAACTTCTCGATCAGCATGTAGGTCGCGAGCGCCGAGGCGCCGATGAGGAACCACGCTCCCACGACGCCGAGGGCGTCGACACCGGCAAAGGCTCCGGCCGACTCGAGTCCGAGACCCACCGCGACGAACAGCAGCGTCAGGGGCAGGGCAGAGTTGTGCGTCGCGCCCGCGAACATGAAGCCGAAGGCGAGGATGGCGAAGATCAGCATGAACAGCGGCTTCGCCGGACCCGAGACCTCGAAGAATCCCAGCTCGCCGCCCAGCAGGAACGCCGGCATCGTGATCCAGTACCAGCCGAAGGCGTTGTAGACGAGGAAGTGGAAATCGTCGCCGATGAAGTACGAGAGCATGCCGGCCGTCACCTGCACGACGCCGCCGAAGATCGCGCCGACCCAGAACACCGGGCTCTCGTTCTGCAGGCCAAGGTGTGCGAGTTGAGCCGTGAGGGTCGCGATCACGAATCCGAGGAGGCCGATGAGGCCCGCATCCGCCGTTGTCGCGGCAGCCTTTTGTGTGTCCATGAGCACAGTATGGCGACACCGGCCGACCGGCTGCGACCCGTGACGACCGGGCATTTCCGGCGCCCGCTCGGCTGGCATCCGGTAAAGTCGGCGGGATGGTGCGGGGGTGACCCGGCATCGAGAGCTGAATAGGGAGGCACCTGTGGACATCGATCTGGGACTGTTGCGGACGGTCGAGCGCGAGAAGGAGATTCCCTTCGAGGAACTCGTGCGCATCATCGAGCAGGCGATCCTCACCGCCTACGCCAAGCACACCTCACCCGACGGTGAGCTTCCCGAGGGGACTCGTGCCGTTCTTGACCGTAAGACCGGTCACGTCGGCGTGTTCGTGCCGCTGCTCGACGACGAGGGCGCTGTCATCGGCGAAGAGGAATCGACTCCCGAAGACTTCGGCCGCATCGCCGCGTTCGCCGCGAAGCAGGTCATCAGCCAGCGCCTGCGCGACATCGCCGACGACGCGGTGCTCGGCGAGTTCAAGGGCAAGGAAGGCGACATCGTCGCCGGCGTCATCCAGCAGGGCCCGAACCCGCGCATGGTGCACGTCGACCTCGGCTCCGTCGAGGCGATCCTCCCGCCCGAAGAGCAGGTCGCCGGCGAGCAGTACCCGCACGGCGCCCGCGTGCGCGTCTATGTGACGTCGGTGACGAAGGGCCTCAAGGGCCCGCAGATCACCGTGTCGCGCACCCACCCGGGGCTCGTGCGCAAGCTGTTCGCGCTCGAGGTTCCCGAGATCGCCTCGGGTCTCGTCGAGATCACCTCGCTGGCCCGCGAAGCCGGTCACCGCACCAAGATCGCCGTGATCGCGACCGATCCCGCCATCAACGCCAAGGGCGCGTGCATCGGCGAGCTCGGCCGCCGCGTGCGCGCCGTCACGGAAGAGCTCGGCGGCGAGAAGATCGACATCGTCGACTACGACCCTGAGCTCGCGAAGTTCGTCGCGAACGCGCTGTCTCCCGCCAAGGTGACCTCGAGCTTCATCCTCGATGCGAACACGAAGGCCGTCCGGGCGCTCGTCCCGGACTACCAGCTGTCGCTCGCGATCGGCAAGGAGGGGCAGAACGCCCGCCTCGCCGCAAAGCTCACGGGCGCCAAGATCGACATCCAGCCCGACAGCATTCTCGAGTCCTGAGCGTGGCGGTCGCCCGGCGGGCGAAGCGCGTCGAAACGCGGAGGGGGTAAGATGGATCCCGTTCGAACGTGCGTGGCGTGCCGCGTGCGCGCCCCCCGATCCGCCCTGGTGCGGGTCGTCGTGCAGGATGGCTCCCTCGTCGCAGACGAGAAAGCGATCCTTCCCGGGCGGGGTGCGTGGGTGCACGACGCGGATGAATGCGTGGAGACGGCCATCCGTCGCCGGGCATTCGGACGAGCACTGCGAGTGTCCGGTGATCTGGACACGCAGACCTTTCAAGAAACCCACCAGCGAAAAGGCTGAACGGCTATGGACACGAAGTGAACGGCTCGAAATGAGACCCGTCCGCAAGTAACGGTCTGCCCTGTCCGGGGTAGGCCCCAGACAGGAGAATTGTGGCAAACGCCAAACCCCGCGTGCACGAGATCGCTTCCGAGCTCGGCGTCGACAGCAAAGTCGCCCTCGCGAAGCTGAAGGAGCTCGGCGAGTTCGTCAAGAGCCCGTCGTCCACCATCGAGCCCCCCGTGGCTCGCAAGCTCCGTGCGGCCCTCGAGGCCGAAGGAGCCGCAGCGCCCGCTGCCGCCGCGAACACCGCCGCCCCGGCGAAGACACCCGCCCCGGCGGCACGTCCGTCATCCGGCGCGCGCCCCGGCCCCGCGAAGCCCGCCGCGCCGACCCCGGCATCCGCTGCTCCGGCGCCCGTCGCGGCTGAGTCGGCGGCGACACCCGCCGCACCCGCAGCCCCTGCGGCC
>JASCPF010000096.1 GCA_029959325.1 Microbacteriaceae bacterium PS02068 | reverse complement strand
GCCGCGGCCTTCGCGGCCTCGGCCTGCGCCGCGGCGAGCGCGGCGCGCGCCTGCGCGAGCTTCAGCGCGGCCTCGGCCGCATCGGCTTCGGCCTGCAGGCGGGCGAGTTCGGCGTCGTTCGCAGCGGTCATGGCGCCAGCCTAGCGACCGATTCGCTCCCGCTCACGGTTCAACCTCGCGGTGAACGCCGCCGCGATGATCAACGCGACACCGGCCCCCACGAGCGCTCCGGCGACGGTGTCGCTGAGCCAGTGCGCGTGCACCTGCGTGCGGCTGAATGCCATCGCGAGCACCCACGCGGCGCCGACGATCGCGACCCACACGCGCGGGAAGAGCACCACGGCGATCACCGCGATCGTGGCGGCGTTCGCCGTATGCCCCGAAGGGAATGAGCCGTGGTCCGACACGACGATCATGTCTTCGGGTCGGGCCCGCCCGAAGATCGCCTTGAGCAGCTGAACGCCCGCGGCGCTGGCTGCCGACGCGACGACGACGAACAACGCACCCCAGGGCCTGCGCAGCGCCAGCATCACCGCGACGCCCCCGAGGGGGATGACGAAGGTCGCGAACCACCCCCCGCCGAGGAAGTTCATCGCGAGCGACAGCGGCTGAGCGAAGAGGAAGAACGCGACGAAGCCGTTCCACCACTCGTCAAGGTCGATGTCGGCCTCGACGACCACGAGGACTCCGATGACGAGGGCGACCCCGATCAGAACGACGCCGATCACGAGCCGCTGCAGCGCGATCGTCGTGGACTGCTCGTCGACGGGCGCGGTGCTCATCAGGCCATTGTGCCCGATCGACCCCGGCTCGGCGCCTGCGCGCCCGCGAACTCTCGCGCGCGAAGGATCACGGCGCGAGTCGCTGGACCGTCTTCGGACGCACGACGAGCCACAGCGCGAGGCATCCGATCACGGCGCAGCCGATCATGACCGAGGCCATCGTCGTCGCCGTGATCCCGGCATCGCGCGCGATCCAGCCGACGACCGGCGAGATCAGACCCGCCACGCCGAAATTGCACGCTCCGAGGATGGATGCCGCGGTGCCCGCCGCCTTGCCGTGCCGGTCGAGCGCGAGCACCTGCACACAGGGGAACGTGAAGCCGCACGCGGTCATGAAGACGAACAGCGGGATCATCGTGCCCCAGATGCCGAGGCCCAGCTGGTCGGCCACGATGATCGCCGTCGCCGCAACGACGAGCGTGCCGGTCGAGAACGCCAGCACCCACTGCGGGCCGAACCGCGCGGCGAGGCGAGACGCGACCTGCACGCCCAGCACGACGCCGAGCGAATTGACCGCGAACAGCAGCCCGTACTGCTGGGCATCGAAGCCGTAGCCCTGCTGGAAGAGGAAGGGCGACGACGACAGGTACGAGAACAAGCCGCTGAAGGTCATGCCGCCGATGATCAGCACGCCGACGAAGACGCGGTCGCTGAACACGCTCTTGTAGCGCTGCAGCACGGTCGCGCCGCCGGGGCCTCCGCGGCGGGCTTTGGGCAGGGTCTCAGGCACGATCACGATCGCGGAGACGAGCATGACGAGGCCGTAGGCGGCGAGCACGACGAAGATGCCGCGCCACGGCATGACCACGAGCAGCGCAGATCCGATCAGAGGCGCCGCAACGGGGGCGACGCCCGACACGAGCGCGAGGCGACTGAGCATGACGACAAGCCGGCGCCCGCCGAACAGGTCGCGCACGATCGCCATCGCGACGACGCCGCCCGCCGCGGCGCCCATGCCCATGAGCACACGGGCGATGCTGAGCGTGGCGAGGGTCGGGGCGAGCGCGGCCGCCACGCTCGCGACGACGTGCAGAGCCGTCACCACGAGCAGGGGCATGCGGCGACCGACCTTGTCGCTGAGCGGACCCACGATCAGCTGGCCGAGCGCGAAACCGATCATCGTTCCGGTGAGCGTCAGCTGGATCGCGGCGGCGGTCGTCTGGAAGTCCTGTTCCAGCACCGGGAACGCCGGCAGATAGAGGTCGATCGTGAACGGGCCGAGAGCCGTGAGCGCGCCGAGCAGGATGATGTACACGACGCGACGGGGCGCCGAGATCGCATCGCCCGGGTGCAGCACGATCGGCGCCGTCGCGGGGTTCGAGCCCAGGGTGCGGATGGCGCCCGTCGTCATGATGGGCATCGAAGCAGTGTCGCGCACGGGGTCCTGTCGGTCGAGGTGAAGGGTGGATGCCCGGAATCGGGCCGGTCGCAGACGACCGCTTCGAAACGATTCGACGGGCTTTCAATGATAGCGCCTTCCCAGCCCCCTCACCCATTCGCGCGCATAGGATCGAGAGAGCCGCGGCGTGCGCGGTGTCCCCGAGCCGAGATCACCTCATGACCCCGACTTCCCCGAACAACTCGCCCGGCAAGCGCAAGAGCGGCAACCCCGCGACGCAGGCCGGCATCGAACTGACCGTCAAGCAGCAGCGCGAGGCGCAGAAGCAGCAGAAGCTCGCCGAGTACCAGCGGCAGATGGCCAAGCGCCGCCGCAGCCGCCTGACCTGGTGGGTGGTGGGCAGCGCCGCTGCCGTCGCCGTGATCGCCGTCGTCGTGGCATCCATCGTCTTCGCTCCTCCAGGGCCCCCCACGTACAGCCAGGGCGGCGATGGCACGAAGATCGAGGGCGTCGAGACGTTCACCAACCAGACGACGCACGTCGAGGGCCCGGTCGATTACCCGCAGAACCCTCCGACGGGCGGCCCGCACAACCAGTACTGGCTGAACTGCGGCGTCTACGACCAGCCGCAGCAGAACGAGAACGCCGTGCACTCGCTCGAGCACGGCGCGGTCTGGGTCACGTACGACGCGAGCCAGATCTCCGGCGACGCGCTGTCGACGCTGAAGTCGCACCTGCCCTCGAGCTACGTCATCCTCTCGCCCTACGAGGGTCTGCCTTCGCCCATCGTCCTGAGCGGCTGGAACACGCAGCTGCAGCTGCAGAGCCCCGACGACCCGCGTATCGCGCAGTTCTTCGAGGAGTACTGGCGCAGCCAGAACGTCCCCGAGCCGACGGCGCCGTGCACGGGCGCGATCGACGGGCCGGGCAAGCAGTCGTGACGGGCGGCGCCCCGCGGCAGACCCGCACGCTGCCGCCCTGGTGGGCGGTGCTGCTGGTCGCGGTCGCGCTCGCCGCGCTCGCCTTCTCGATCGGGCGCTTCTCGGCCTTCGGCGCCACGGCGACCGCTCTGCCGGGCACCGATTCGCCCGAGGCGGGCTTCGCGCGCGACATGCAGGTGCACCATGGTCAGGCGATCGAGATGGCGATGGACATCTACCGCACGACCCAGAGCGACGACATCCGCGTGCTCGCGTACGACATCGCCACGACCCAGTCGGGCCAGAAGGGCGAGTTCTACGACTGGCTCGTGAAGTGGAACCTGCCGCAGTCGGGCGGGCCGCTCATGTCCTGGATGGCCGGCGCCGACACCGGGCACGAGCACGGCGGCTCCACAGACGCCGCGCCCAGCCAGGCCGAGCTGATGGCGCAGATGGGCATGGCGACGGATGCCGAGCTCGCCGCCATGCGCGCGGCGACCGGCACCGCGGCCGACTGCGACTTCCTGGCGCTCATGATCCGCCACCACCAGGGCGCGATCCCGATGGCCGAGGCGCTCGTGCAGCTCGGCAGCGAGCCCCGCGCCCGGCAGGTCGCGCAGGGCGTGATCTCGACGCAGTCGGCCGAGATCGACCTGATGACCTCGCTGCAGCAGAAGCTCGCCTGCACGCCCTGACCTCCTCTGGGGCGACCGTCGACGAGCGCGCGGCTCACCCCGCGTGCAACACCGGCCGGAAGAACCGACCCCTCGACTTCCCCGCCGGCGTCGCCCACAGCGCCGTGATCACCGCCGCGTGCAGCACGACCTGAGCGATCGACCACCCGCTCCACTCGTGCTGCACGAGCAGGCTCCACAGCTGCAGGGCGATCAGTGTCGCCGCGAGCACGGTGACGAACACCCGCGAGAGCCCGCTGCCCCGCGAGAGCCCCGCGGCGGCGGCCACCGACAGCAGCCCGAACAGCATGATGCCCGCCCCGATCAGCGTCACCGCGAGCACGTCGCTGCCGGTCACCGCATAGCGCGTGAGCAGGAACAGCAGCCCGAACAGCGCGCTGGCGAGCCCGCCCAGATAGACCAGGACGACGGCGATCGTGACGGGCACGGGGCGACGCGCCGCGACCGTCGGGTGGGCCGCGATCGCGTGGGTGCCGCCCGCCGCTTCGGTGCGCGCGACGTAGCGCTTCTGCACCGCCCGCACGATCTCGATGAGGACGATCGCGACGATGCCGCACAGCGCGATCACGAACGCGGTGGCCTCGCTCGGGTCGACGAGCACGAAGAACCCCCGCGCCAGCCCGATGCTGAAGATCACGATCAGACCCACGAACATGGCCCCGACGACCGCGCCCTTGTAGCGGTTCAGCGGCCGACTGAGCACCGCGAGAATCCAGATGCCGACGACCGCCAGGATGATCGTCGCGCCGGTGCGCAGCTCGTCGGCATCCACCCCCATCGATCGCTCGAGCAGGGTGTACGCCGTCAGCGTCAGCGCGACCACGAACCCCGCGGGGATCGCGAAGCTCAGCGAACGGCGCAAGAACCCCGGGATGTAGCGCTGCGCGTTCGGCATGAGGGCGAGGAAGAACGCGGGGATGCCGATGGTGAGCCCGTCGGTGATCGACAGCTGCCGGGGCAGGAAGGGGAACTCGAGCACCAGCACGCCGAAGAGCACCGCCAGCAGCGTCGCATAGACGGTCTTGGTGAGGAACAGCATCGAGACGCGCTCGATGTTCGCGATCACCTGGCGCCCCTCGGCGACGACATCGGGCAGGTGCGAGAACTTGCCGTCGAGCAGCACGATGCGCGCCACCGCCTTGGTCGCCGCGGCCCCCGAGTTCATCGCGATGCCCATGTCGGCGGTCTTGATCGCGAGCGCATCGTTGACGCCGTCGCCGGTCATCGCCACCGTGTGCCCGCGTGACTGCAGGGCGATGACCATCCGCTTCTTCTGGTCGGGTGTGACCCGACCGAACACCAGGTGCTCCTCGAGGATGTCGGCGAGCGCGGCGTCATCGTCGGGCAGGTGGCGGGCGTCGAACCCGTCGGGGGCGTCGAGTCCCACTTCGCGCGCGATCGCGGCGACGGTGCGCGGATTGTCGCCCGAGATCACGCGGATGCCGACCCCCTGCTCGCGGAAATACGCGAGCGTCTGCGCCGCGTCGCCCCGCACCTTCTCGCGGAACGTCAGCACCGCGACCGGGCGCAGCTGCGCGGGCAGCCGCTCGGCGTCGGCATCCGCCGCGGTGAGGGATGCCTCGGCGAAGCCGAGCACGAGGGTGCGCCGCCCCGATGCGGCGCGCTCGATGACGACGGCGCCCAACGGGTCGGCCGCATCGGTCGCCGCCGAGCCGAACACCATCTCGGGGGCGCCGAGCACCCACGTGCCGCCGGCGCCCGCGGCCCCGGCCGCTCCGGCGAACGAGACGGCGCTCCACTTGCGGGCCGATGAGAACGCGATCGTCTCTACAGGCTCGATCGCCGCCTCGCCGCCGAACGGCTCTCGAAGCGTGCGCGCCGTCGCATTGGCATCCGGAGCGGCGCCGTACCAGCCGAGCGTTCGCTGCCAGCCGGGCACCTCGCCCAGAAGGAACGCGTCACCGTAGGTGATCTCGCCCTCGGTGAGGGTGCCCGTCTTGTCGAGGCAGATCACGTCGACGCGGGCGAGGCCCTCGACGGCGGGCAGCTCGTTGACCAGCACCTGGCGCGCCGCCAGGCGTGCGGCTCCCACCGCGAACGTGATCGAGGTCATGAGCACCAGTCCCAGCGGGATCATCGCGGTCAGCGACGCGATCGTGCTCACGACCGCCTGCACCCACGTGCCCGACTGCCACGCGACGCGCCAGCCGCCCGCGACCTGCATCTGCGCGTTCAGCACGAGCAGCCCCACCGGGCCGATCGCCCAGGCCACCCAGCTCAGCACCCGGTTGATCGAGTCGCGCAGCTCGGACCCGACGAGCGAGAACCGCTTCGCCTCGTCGGCGAACGTGTTCGCGTACGCATCGGCCCCGACGCGCACGACCTGCGCCGCGCCGTCGCCACCGACCACGATCGACCCCGACAGGGCTTCGTCGCCGACGTGCTTGTCGACGGCATCGGCCTCGCCGGTGAGCATCGACTCGTCGATCTGCAGTCCCCGCGTGCTCACGATGCGCGCGTCGGCGGCGAGCTGGTCTCCCGCGCGCAGCACCAGCAGGTCGCCGAGCACGACCTCTCCCGGCGGGATCTCGCGCTCCTGGCCGTCCCTGAGCACCCGCGCGCTCGCCGCGTTCAGCAGCGCCAGCCTGTCGAGCGCGGCCTTCGCGCGAAACTCCTGCACCGACCCGATGACCGCGTTCGCGATCGCCGAGAAGCCGAACAGGGCATCCTGCCACCTGCCCAGGACGAACAGGATGCCGAAGCAGGCGAACACGATCCCGTTGAACAGGGTGAACACGTTCGCGCGGATGATGCTGCCGGCGCTGCGGCTGGTTCCCCCGTGGTAGGCGTTGGCCTGACCCGCAGCGGTGCGCTCGGCGGCCTGCGCGGCCGTCAGGCCCGTGGCCGCATCGGTGACCTCGTCGGCCGCCACGCCGGTCGCCTCGTTCGCCGGGAGCGGGGTGGATGCCATGGACTCACCCTAGAACGGGTGCCGGGCACGACACAGGGGCGGCACCGATCGGCGCCGCCCCTGTGTATCGTGCGTGTCGTTCAGCCCTTCGTGGCTCCCGCGAGCAGACCTCGGACGAAGAAGCGCTGCAGCGAGAAGAACACGATCAGCGGAACGATGATCGAGATGAAGGCACCCGCCGACTGCAGGTACCACTTGTCGCCCCACGACCCCGACAGCGAGTTCAAGGTCTGCGTGAGTGGCAGAGACGTCGATGGCGCGAAGATCGTCGCCACCAGCAGGTCGTTCCACACCCACAGGAACTGGAAGATCGCGAACGAGGCGATGGCCGGCGTCGCGAGCGGCAGGATCATCCGGAAGAAGATCTGCCCGTGGCCGGCGCCGTCGACGCGCGCGGCCTCGATGAGCTCGCCCGGGATCTCCGAGATGAAGTTGTGCAGCATGAAGATCGCGAGCGGCAGAGCGAAGATCGCGTGCGCGATCCACACCGTCGCGAAGCTGTGCTCCACCCCTCGCAGCGTGAAGCCCGGCAGGATGTTCACACCGAACACCGTCAGGCCCCGCGAGAACAGGCTCAGCAGCGGCACGAGCGCCATCTGGATGGGCACGATCTGCAGCGCGAACACGAACACGAACAGCGCGCCGCGCCCCTTGAACGGAATCCAGGCGAACGCGTATGCGGCGAGCGACGCGATCGCGATGGGAATGACCGTTGCGGGGATCGAGATCGCCAGCGAGTTGATGAACGACTGCCCCAGTGTCAGCGCCGTCCCCCCCGAGGTGAGCGCCTCCGCGTAGTTCTGCAGCGTGAACGACGGGTTGACGAAGACCGTCCACCACCCGCTCGTCGCCGAGTCGGCACCCGGTCGGAACGAGGTCACGAACAGTCCGAACGTGGGAATCGTCCAGAAGATCGCGATCACGACGGCGGCGATCGTCGCGCCGCGCGAGGTGAGGCGCTTCTGCGCTTCCGATTCGTTGCGGCGCGTGTCGCGCGCCGTCTGCCGAGCTGCCTTCTTCGACAGCGTCGGAATCATGTCGACGGTAGCCATCAGCGGATCTCCTTCTGCTTGCGCATCTGGCGCACGTTGTACACGATGAGCGGCGTCACGAACAGGAACAGCACGACGGCGAGCGCCGACGAGTGTCCGTAGCTCTGGAACCGCTGCTGCTGGTTGACCATCTCGAACGCGATCACGGTCGAGTTCGAGCGGCCACCGGTCATGACGGCGACGATGTCGTAGACCTTCAGCGACGCGATCGTGATCGTGGTGAGCACGACGATGAGCGACGAGCGGATGCCCGGGACGGTCACGTTGCGGAACCTCTCCCACGCGTTGGCACCGTCGAGCGACGCCGCTTCGATCTGCTCAGCCGGAACGGCCTTCACGGCCGCCGACAAGACGACCATCGCGAAACCGGTCTGGGTCCAGATGAACACCGCCAGCAGGCAGAAGGTGTTGATGAGGGGCTGCGCGTCGAGCCATCCGATGGGCTCGCCGCCGAACGAGGTGATGATCGCGTTCAGAAGGCCGATCTGCTCGCCCTGCCGGTAGTCGTAGACGAACTTCCAGATGATGCCGGCGCCGACGAACGAGATCGCGTAGGGCATGAACACGAGCACCTTGAGGAACTTCTCGCCGCGGGCCCGGTCGATGAACACGGCGTACACCAGGCCGATGACGGTCGAGATGATCGGCGCGAACAGCGCCCAGATCAGCGTGTTGATGACCGACCAGAACCCGTCGGGGTTCGTGAAGGTCCACACGTAGTTGTCGAGGCCGACGAAGTCCTTGCCGGTCTTGTCGAAGAACGACTGCACGAACGTCGAGATCGCGGGATACAGGAGGCCGACCACGACGAGGGTCGCCGCCGGAGCGAGGAACATCACGAGCTGGAATCCGTAGCCCGAACCGGCGCGCGCGCGCAGGTCGGCGAAGAACAGCAGCGCGCCCGAGAGCAGGGCGATCCCCACGACATAGACGACCGCGTTCTGGTAGGGCCGCAGCACCATGAAGGCGAAGACGGGGATCAGGATGCTCGCCCCCAGTCGCAGCCAGAAGTAGCCTCGGCCGGCACGGGGTGCGAACTCGATCAGCACGAGCACGGCGCCCATCACGGCGCCGAAGACGACGAGCACGATGGGGATCTGCACCAGCGGGTTCAGGCCGCCGAGCCAGATGAAGAAGCTGTTCAGCGAGAAGCCGAGCGAGGTGGGCTTTGCGTCCTCGTTGCCCCCGGACGTGAACAGCAGGACGAGGAGGACGAGGATGCCGACCGCAGCCACGATGGCGACGATGCCCGCAGTGCGTCGCACTGTCTCGGGCACACGCGCGGAAGGAGGAGGCGGGGCGGAGGCGGCGGCAGGCGCCTTGTGGGTGGGAGTCGTCGTTGACATGGGTCCCTCTCGACGGGTCAGGCGAAGGAGTGGAGCAGAGAGTGGCGGCGGGGGGCGGCCCGGGGGCGCCAAACCCCCCCCCGGCGGCCGG
>JASCPF010000095.1 GCA_029959325.1 Microbacteriaceae bacterium PS02068 | reverse complement strand
CGGGGGGGGCGCGGCCCTGGGGCGGGCGCGGGGGGGGCCGGGGCCGGGGGGGGGGCGCCCCGGCCACCGGAGGGGTGATGCGTGATGAGGCTCAGAGAGCCTTGAACGCGGCTTCTGCGTCAGAGATCGCCTGCTGGACCGACTTGGTCTTCATGAGGATCTCGGTGTGCATCGTGCCGAGGATCGTCTGAACTGCGGCGGTCTTGTCCGAGGTGGGGTTCTCGGGCTTGGTGTCGTGCGTCGACCAGGCGAACTTCGACAGGTCGTCGGTGGGCACACCGTCGACGGCGAAGTACGCCTTGCTCACGACGTCTGACGTGTTCGCCGGCGTGATGCCGATGCCCGCCAGCAGGGATGCCGCGTCGTCGCTCATCGCGTACTCGAGGAACTCCTTGGCCGCAGCGGCCTTGGCCGGGTCGATGGCCGCGTTGATGCCGAAGCCGGTCGGGTCACCGAACGTGACGGGCGTGTTGTCGAGACCGGCCGTCTTCGAGCTCTCCTGCGGAATCGGTGCGAAGCCCCAGTTGAACGTGTCGGCCTCGCCCGACTTCTGCTGCGAGATGAGCGTCGCGACGTACCACGTGCCCATCGGCAGCATGGCGGCGTGCTGCTTGCCGAACTCGCCCTGGTAGGTGGGGCTGTTCGCGCTCGAGGTCGCGAAGTCGATCTGGTAGCCGTCGGCCTCGCGAGCCAGGCGCTTCTCGTAGAGGTCGGTCATGTACTCGTAGTCGCCCGACAGGATGTCGCCGTCGAACTGCGCGTTCGCGAAGCCCTGCGTCGTCGACTGCCAGCGGTGCTCGTACGTGCCCTTGTGGTCGGCCGTGGTCAGCTCCTTGGCAGCCTTGTCGTAGTCATCCCACGTCCACGAGCCATCCGGGTAGGCGACGCCTGCCGCGTCGAAGAGGTCCTTGTTGTAGTAGAGGACCCACGAGTCCTGGCGGTACGGGGTGCCGTACTGGGTGCCGTCGACCTCGTACGAGGCCGCACCGCTCACGCCGTCGGGGATCTTCACGTCCGACACATCGAGCAGCTGGCCGCCGCCGACGAGCGTCGAGACGTACTTGACCTCCTTCTGCGTGATGATGTCGGGGGCCGAGCCCGCGCTGAGGTCGGCGGTGAGGAGCGTGTTGTACTCGGCGGGGTCGTACTCGACGAGCTTGACCGTGTTGCCGGTCTTCTTCGCGAAGCCGTCGGCCAGGGTCTGGAACTCGGGGGTCGTCTCGAGGCTCCAGCCCGAAAGCGTGAGCTCGACGGGTCCCGCGGAGGTCTCCGCGGGCTCTGCGGTGCCGCCGCTGCATGCGGCGAGCGAAAGGGTGGCGACGATGACGAGGCCACCGGCGGCTGCGAACTTGCGGTTCATGTGTTGTGCTGCTCCTTTGCGAGTGCGGTCCCGACAATGGGTCCGGTGCTATCGGTCCGCCTGCGTGGCGGTCCGAAGGTCTGTGAGGGTCGTGACGGTGCGTGCACCATCCGGCCACGTGATGGTGACGGCGTCGCCGTCGATGTCGACGACGGGCGGCGTGGCCTGGGCGCCCGCCGTCAGCGCGATCGCCGTGACGACCGGCGTTCCGACCGTGACGGCGTACTCGACGACGGGGACGATCGAGAGGTCGCCGAGCGGGCTGGCCGAGGTGCGCCGAACGACGCGGGGCGTGCCGCCCGGGGTGAGGGCGTAGA
Source organism: Microbacteriaceae bacterium PS02068 (assembly GCA_029959325.1). Taxonomy (GTDB): domain Bacteria; phylum Actinomycetota; class Actinomycetes; order Actinomycetales; family Microbacteriaceae; genus Microbacterium. The sequence goes on along the minus strand of JASCPF010000095.1, from coordinate 7,650 downwards.
GGGATGCCTGGAGGGCGCCGGTGCTGGCGTGCGCGGCATCCGCCGTCGTCTCACCGAGAACGGCGTCGACGTCGCCGCTGAGGGCCCAGCCGCCGATGCGCAGGGACACCGCGGCATCCGTATCGAGCGACTCGACGATCGCGATGCGCACCTCCCACGCGCCGCGCACGAGCGACCACGTGGTCACGCGCCCGGCGATCGTCACCTCGCCCGTGATGCCCGACCCGTGGTGGGTCTGCGTGGCGTCGGGGGTGATCCAGTGTGCGCGCGTCGTCGAGCCTGCGACCCCGACCGCCCCGTCGACGCGGACGTCCCGCAGCTCCATGGCGGCGCGGTGCGTGGCGCGGCCGTCTGCGTCGATGAGGGCGACCGACTGCTCGAGCGGCTCGGCCCAGGCATCCCCGTTGTGCAGCGGCGCGGTCGCCGTCGAATAGCCGAGGCGCGCGTAGATCGGCGAGTCACCGACGAGCGCGCCCGCCACGGCGTGGTCGGTGCCGTGGTTGATCACGCGGACGATCCCGTCGGCCGCGGTGCCCGAGATGATCCAGCCCGCGGGAGCCACGACGCGCAGCTCGTCGGCCTGCAGAACGGGCAGCGGTTCGGCGGGCGCCGACCACACCGGGTGGTCTGCCGGCAGGGCGATGCCGAGCATGCCCTTGGCCGCCCAGTAGGGCGAGCCGGGGCCCGAGTAGCCCTGCGCGAGCCGCCGCCACGGGCCGTGCCAGCCCATCGTCAGCAGATCGTCGTCGTCGGGCGCGCCGCGCTCGGCGAAGTGCGACACGATCGATGAGGCCGCCACGCGCAGCCGCCCGAGGGGCACCGAGGGCACCTCGGCGAACGCGCCCACCCAGAACGGGGCGGCGGCCGCGAAGCGGTAGATGAGGCTGCGGCCCTGGATGAGCGGCGAGCCGTCGCCGCCGACGAGGGCCACGGCATCCTGCAGGAAGCGGTCGAGCTGCGCGATGTCGCGGGCGGTGCGTCCTGCGGCGAGCTCGGCGGCGCCCCGCATGCGCGACCACAGGACGGGGTAGACGTGCAGCGCCCACCCGACGTAGTGGTCGTACGAGCGCTCGGCGCCGTCGGACAGCCAGCCATCGCCCCGCGCGAACGTGTCGTGGCGGGCGAGGTCTGCGGCGATGTCGTCGGCCGACCACGGCCCGCCGACGGAGCGCAGGAAGGTCTCGACGACGAGGCGGAACCACACCCAGTTCGTCTGCGGGTACGTCTCATCGCCGACGACGGGCGAGAGGTAGTCGATGACGCGCTGCTGCGTGAGGGCGTCGAGGCGATCCCAGATCCACGGGCGCGTCATGTCGAGGATGAGCGCGATCGAGGCCGCCTCGACCTTCGCCTGGGCGTGCTCGCCCATCCGCACCCAGCGGCCCGGGTTCTCGGGATCGACGCCGGCGGCGATGCCGCGCGAGTAGTCGGCGATCAGCTGGTCGACGCCTTCGCCGCGGGCACCCGCGATGCGGAAGCCGGCGAGCAGGAACGTGCGGGCGAATCCTTCGAGGCCGTCGACGGCGCGGCCGTAGCCCCCCTCGTCACCGGGCGGGGTGATGAGGGCGAAGTCGTCGGATGCCCAGGCGCGGGCGCCGGCGAGAAGACGATCGGCGTGAGCCAGCCACTGATCCCGCGTCCAGTCGCACACGAGCGAGGAGCTCGTCTGCGGTGCGGTGGTCGAGGGGGCCACGTCTTCTCCTTCGAAGTGATCTTTCGGGCAAACCCCGAACACTTTGGGAGATTAGCAATCTATTTCGTTCATCACAAGTCCTTGTTTGAATTGTAATGATCGTTTATGATCGCTTTAGACGAACTCGATGGAGAGACAGTGATGATCAGGGACAGCGACACGGCCGGTCAGGCCGACGACGACGCGGGCGGTGCGGTGCGCTTCCATGGACCGCTGGCTGCGGAACTGCCCGCCGGCTGGACCGACGCACTGCTCTCGCCGGATATCGCGCTTCCGCTGAATCCGGCCTCTGATCGCAGTGTATGGGGTGCGGTGGATGCCTCGCGCATCGCCTCGATCGCCGAGCGCGCCGAGCGTGATCGGGGGACGCCCTGGCCGCAGCCGCTGGCCAGCCAGGCGGCACGCGTGCACCGCAGCGGCGAGCGCGAGGGCTGGGAGGCGCGCGCGTTCGCCCGGCAGGGGCGGCTCACGCGCGCGGCGGCGATGGCCGCCACGACGCTCGACGGGGGGTGGATCGACGAGGTCGCCGACGGCATCGTGCTGCTGTGCGAGCAGTCGTCGTGGTGCTGGCCCGCGCACGATGACGCGTTCGCGCGCCACGGTTCTGTGCTTCCGGTCGTGACCGACCCGTACCTCGACCTGGGTGCGGGCGAGGTCGTCGCCCAGCTCGCGTGGATCGATCACCTGCTCGGCGCGCAGCTCGACGCGCGCTATCCCGGCATCCGCTCCCGCATCCGGCACGAGGCGCGCGCCCGGGTCATCCACCCCTTCCTCACGCGCCGCGACTGGCACTGGATCGGCCTCGACGGCGACGTGCACAACTGGAACCCGTGGATCCATGGGAACGTCATGGTCGCGGCGCTGCGACTGCTCGACGAGCCGGGCGATGCCGACCTGCGCGCAGAGGTGGTCGCCCTCGCCGTCGAAGGCCTCGACCGCTACGTCGCGGTGCTGCCCGCCGACGGCGCGATCGACGAGGGCTACGAATACTGGTGGAACGGCGCGTGCCGCGCGCTCGAGGCCCTCGACGTGCTGGCCCACGCGACGAGCGATGTCGTGCAGCTCGGCGCCGCCGTGCCCGCGCTGCGCGCGACGGTCGCCTTCCCCCACCGCATGCACCTGGGCGGGGACTGGTACCTGAACCTCGCCGACGGCCAGGCGAAGCCGCATGAGCCCAAGCCGTGGCACGCGCTGCACCGCGCGGCCGCGCGAGCGGGCGACGACGACGCGGGCGCGCATGCGATCGCGCGAGTCCGTGCACAGACTCGTGCGCAGGCTGTCGCGCAGGACGGGGCGGCGCGGGCGGCGGGAACGGAAGGGTCCGGCGAGGCGCCCGGGGCGGGGCGCCTGCTGCGCGAACTGAGCGATCCCGACTGGCCGGGCACCGTGCCCGAGCGGTCGCCGTTGCCGGCGACCGTGTGGCTGCCGTCCATCGAGGTGCTGCTGGTGCGGGGGCGCGCGGGCACGTCGGCGGGCCTCACCCTCGCGGTCAAGGGCGGCCACAACGGCGAGCACCACAACCACAACGACGTCGGATCGTTCGTCGTGGCGAGCGACGGGGTGCCTGTGCTCGTCGACGCCGGCCGGCCCACCTACACCGCGCAGACCTTCGGCCCGGGCCGCTACGACATCTGGACGATGCAGAGCGAGTGGCACAACGTGCCCCTCGTCGGTGACACGGGCCAGCCAGCCGGGGCGGAGCTCCGCGCGACGTCGGTCGAGGCGGATCTCGCGGATGCCTCGCTGCGCCTCGAGCTGGCGACGGCATACGACGAGCCCGCCCTGGCGTCGCTGGTGCGCACGGCCCGGCTCGATCGCACGACGGGGCGCATCGAAATCGCCGACAGCTGGGCGGCCTCGTCGCCGCTGCGGATCGTCGAGCACCTGCTCGTGGCGGGCGACGTGACCCTCGTCGCGGACGGCGCACGCGTCCGCCCGCGAGAGGGCGCGACGCTGGTGCGGCTGCGCTGGAACCCGCATCTCGAAGCTCGCACCGAGGTGCGCGCACTCGATGACCCGATGCTCACTTCGGTGTGGGGCGCGTCCCTCACCAGGATTTCGCTCGATGTCACTGCGGGCGACCGCTTCACCCTGACGGTAGAAAGAGACGACATGATCGCCGAGGACGACGAATGACCGACCAGAACTCTCCCGCCCTGTTGGGCGCCGAGCGCCGGGCGCACGTGCTCGCCGCGCTCGCCCGCGACGGCGTCGTGCGCATGGCGCAGCTCGCCGACGAGCTCGACGTCGCCCCGGTGACGCTGCGGCGCGACTTCGCCCAGATGGAGAAGGAGGGCCTGCTCGTGCGGGTGCACGGCGGGGCCGTCCCCCCGGCGGGCGGCGTGCGGCCCGCCGCTCCCGACGCATCGCGAGCGCAGACGACCGACGCGATCGCGGTGCTCGTCCCCTCGCTGAACTACTACTGGCCCGGCGTGATCCGCGGCATGGAGGCCGAGGCGCGGCGACACGGGCTTCGGCTGGTGCTGCGCGGCGCGTCGTACGAGCTGCAGGACGAGCGGCCCGTGCTCGAGCGTCTGGTCGACGAGCACGACGTCCGCGGCTTCATCGTGGCGCCCAACACCGACACGCCGCACGCGCAGGACGTTGTGCAGTGGCTCGCCGAGTCGGGCCTGCCGAGCGTCTTCGTCGAACGTGACGCGGTCGTGCTGCCCGATCGCCTGCCCGTCGAGAGCGCCGTGACCGATCACGCGTTCGGCGCCGTGCTGGCCGCGCGCCACCTGGCATCCCTCGGTCATCGCAAAGTGGGGCTCATCCTCTCGCGCGACTCGCCCACCGGGCGGCGCATCGAGCGCGGGTGGGAGGCGGCGTGCGCCGAACTCGAGCTGCTGCCGTCGGAGCACTTCGAAGAGTACTTCCCCGACCGGGGCGGCCCGAACTTCACGGCAGCCGTCGACGCGGCGATCGACACGGCGCTCGCGAGCGGGGTGACCGGGCTGCTGATCCACTCCGATCCCGAGGCGATGGCGTTCATCGACATCGCGCTCAACCGTGGGCTGGCCGTGCCGCGCGACCTGTCGGTCGTGGCCTACGACGACGAGGTCGCCCAGCTGTTCACGCCCGCGCTGACCGCGGTGAGCCCGCCTCGCGCCGCGGTGGGAGCCGCCGCGGTCGACCTGCTCGCCCGCCGACTCGAAGACCCGACCCGACCCGTGCACCGCGTGACGCTCATCCCGACGCTGAACGTGCGCCAGTCGACGGCCGCGGCGCCGGGGCAAGCGGCGCCCGAGTGACCGTCGATCGGTTCCAGCACTCGCCGTGGTCGTTCTGGAACGAGGCGTCTGACGAGGCCCGCGCCGCGCAGTCGCGCGCGCAGGCAGAACTGCTGGGCGCGCACGCGGGGTGGTCGTTCGGCGAGCGCTGCTTCGTCTCGGATCTCGCGTCGGTGGATGCCGAGGCGCTCACCCTCGGCGACGGCACATACGTCGCCGCCGGCGCATACCTCACCGGAACTCTCGCGCTCGGGCGAGACGTCAGCGTGAACCCCTACACCGCCATCCGCGGCGATGTCGTGATCGGCGATGCCACGCGCATCGGCGCACACACGTCGATCCTCGGGTTCACGCACGTCTTCGACGATCCCGACGTCGAGGTCCGCCTGCAGGGGCTCGGGTCACGAGGCATCCGCATCGGCGACGACGTCTGGATCGGGTCGCACGTCGTCGTGCTCGACGGGGTGACGGTCGGGTCGCGGGCGCTGCTCGCAGCGGGCGCCGTCGTCACCAAGGACGTGCCGGCGGGGGCTGTGGTCGGGGGCAATCCGGCTCGGCTGCTGAAGTGGCGCGTGCCGCCGGAGGATCGTCTGCGGGAGCGTCTGGTCGCCTTCGCGGAGGTGGTGCGCGCCGATGCCGCGGCCGTGCTCGAGCGTTCGTGGGATGCCTCGGCGCACCGCTTCGTCGATCGGCCGGGCGCGACGCCGACGCTGCGCGCGCAGTGCGACGCGGTCGAGATCGCCGATCTGCTGCGCGGCGCCGCGCCGGAGCAGCTCGATGCCGCTGAACTGCGCGGCATGATCGTCGGGTGGCCCGGTGCCGGTGGCGCGGGTGATGGCCGGGGCTCTGGCGACGGGGGCGACGCGGGCGACACGGGCGACACCGACGCCGCGTATCGCGTGCTGTGCGCCGGGTATGCGCTCGACCTGCTGGGCGGGGCATTCACGACGCCGCCGCCGCTCGACGAGGCATCCGATCTGCTCGCGCGCCTCGGCGCGCTGCCCTGGACCGAGGATGCCTGGCACGCGGGACACTGGGTCGATTCCTTCGGGACGGCGCTGCTCTGGCGGCTGCGCGCGCAGGACCCGGTGCCGCGTGGCTACGCCGAGGCGCTGTTCGGCTGGCTCGTGACGCACGCCGACCCGGCGACCGGAGTCTGGGGCGAGCCCTCGGAAGCGACCGGGATGCTCCTGCCCGTCAACGGGTTCTACCGCGCGACGCGCGGGACGTTCGCGCAGTTCGGCGTGCCGCTGCCGTACCCCGAGCGGGTCGTCGACACGGTGCTGGCCCACGCGTCCGACGAGCGGTTCTTCGCACCCGAGCGGCTGGATGCCTGCAACGTGCTCGACGTGGCGCATCCGCTGTGGCTCACTTCTGCGTCAGGTCATCGCCTGGCCGACGTGCTGGCCGTGGCGCGGCGGCTGCTCGAGTCGGCACTCGAGCGATGGCATCCGGGCGCGGGCATGGCGTTCGGGCCGGGCGATGCCCCGGGCCTCCAGGGCACCGAGATGTGGCTCGCGATCATCTGGTATCTCGCCGACCTGCTCGGCCTGTCGGATGCCCTGGACTACAGCCCCCGCGGCATCCACCGGCCCGAGCCCGCGCTCGCGCTGGCGCTGGCGCCCTGAGCGAGCCAGCGGCTGCGGGGCGCGGGGCGAAGTTGGCGCGTGGCGCGGGAACCCACGAGGAATACCCACCAGAAGCGCCAACTTCGCGGGGGCGGGGTGGTCGAGGGGGGCAGGGTGGCCCCGCGGGGCGAAGTGGGCGCATGGCGCGGGAACCCACGAGGAATACCCACAAGAAGCGCCAACTTCGCGGGGGGCGGGGTGGTCGAGGGGGGCAGGGTGGCCCCGCGGGGCGAAGTTGGCGCATGCTGCGGGAACCCACGAGGAATACCCACAAGAAGCGCCAACTTCGCGTGGCGCAGGGTGGTCGCGCGGGGCAGGGTGGTCGCGCGGGGCGAAGTGGGCGCGTGGCGCGGGAACCCACGAGGAATACCCACAAGAAGCGCCAACTCTGCGTGGCGCAGGGTGGTCGCGCGGGGCAGGGTGGCCCCGCGGGGCGAAGTGGGCGCATGCTGCGGGAACCCACGAGGAATACCCACCAGAAACGCCAACTCTGCGCGGCGCAGGGTGGCCCCGCGGGGTGAAGTTGGCGCGTGGCGCGGGTACCCGCGAGAAATACCCACAAGTGGCGACCACTTCGTGCGCGAATCAGGTCCGCGCCAGCCTCGCGCGCCAGCCTCGCGCGCCAGCCTCGCGCGTCAGCCCAGGGCCTGTCAGCCCAGCGCGGCGCGCCAGTCGGCGAGCAGGCGCGCGGTCGCGCGGGTCTCGGACCACGGCATCTCGGGCGCCTCGGTGCGGCCTTCGCGCAGCGCGCGGATCGTCGCGTCGGCCTCGGCGGCCATGGGGCTGATCGTCCCCGTCGTGATGATCTCGTCGGCCGCGCCGGGTCGGCGGAGCACGGCGGCGCCCGTGGACTCGACGCGGCTGCCCCAGACGTTCGGGATCTCGAGCTCGGCATCCGTGCCGCGGATCGTCGCCGCGCGGGGCAGCGCGCGCGCGATCGAGGTGGCCACGTGAGCCCGGATGCCACCGAGGTCGAGCACGGCCGAGGCATCCTCGTCGACACCGCTCGCGCCGATCACGCCGCGCGCCGACACGACCGCGCCTGCGCCTGCGCCCGCGCCTGCGCCTGCGCCTGCGCCTGCGCCGAGCCTCCCCGCCC
>JASCPF010000094.1 GCA_029959325.1 Microbacteriaceae bacterium PS02068 | reverse complement strand
GGCGACGAGGGGCCACAGGAACGCCGCCGCGGCCACGAGGCTCGCCGCGACGAGCGCCGGCCCGCGCCACCGCACGTGCGTGCGCGCGTCGCGCGATGCGCGGTGCGCGGGAGGCGCTTCGCGCGGAGATCTGCGCTCGTGCGTATCGGTCGGCGCCGGTTCGACCTCGCACGTGCGGATCTCCGCACGTGCGCGGGTCGTCGCGGTCGCGGGTGCGGTCGCGGGTGCGAGCATCCCGGCATCCATCGTCAGGCGGCGGTCGGCGCGGGCGGCGAAAGCGGCGTCGTGGGTCGCGAACAGCACGGCGGTTCCGCGGGCGGCGAGCGACCGCAGCGCGGCGCCCACGAGATCGACCGCGCGCGGGTCGAGCCCCCGGGTCGGCTCGTCGACGAGCAGCACCCGGCTGCCGCCCGCGGTCTGCAGGGCGATCGCGAGGCAGCGGCGCTCGCCGGCGGAGAGGTCGCGGGGATGCCGGCGCAACCTCGCCCCGAACGCGGCGCCGCGCGGGTCGAGGCCGAGGAACTCCGCGAGGCGGCCACTCGTCGTGCCCGCGGGCAGGCCGTACCGACGGTCTTCGCGGCGACACTCGGCGGCGACGGTGTCGCGGACGAAGAGGGCATCCGTGTCGTCGGGTACGAGTGCGGTGACCGCGCGGTGCGCGCCCGTCGCGAGAGCGACCAGCAGGCTGGACTTACCGGCCCCGTTGGGTCCCTGCAGCGCCACGACCTCGCTCGCGGCCAGTTCCAACGAGGCGTCGGCGACCGCGACGCGCTCGCCGTGCCGCACCGTGATTCCCCGCGCCGACAGCGCGGGTGGGCGTACCGTTTGCAGGAGTGATCGCTCCGAATCGGCGTCCGCGGCCGTTTTTGGGGCGCCAGGCGCCGGTCGATCCTGCAAACGGTACGCAGCCGCCGCTTCACCCCGCCCGACCACAACGCGCCCGCCCCCCATGCGGAGCCACGTGTCGGCGACGCCCGCGAACTCGCCGGCGCGGTGCTCGGCGACCAGTACGCACATGCCGGCCTCGTGCGCGAGCGCGGCGAGCAGGGCGACGATCCGGGCGCGCGCGGCGACGTCGAGGTCGGCAAGCGGCTCGTCGACGAGCAGCAGGATCGGCTCTTCCACGATGGCGGCGGCGATCGCAACGAGCGTCGCCTCACCGGCCGACAAGCCGCGCAGCTCACGATCCAGCAGCGCTGTCACCCCGACGCGCTCCGCCACGACGCGCACGCGCGCGGCGACGATGGTCGGCGCCACCCCGCGCAGCTCGAACGCGAGGCCGATCTCGTCAGCCACGCGCTGCGTCGCGAACGCCTGCCGCGGGTGCTGCAGCACGACACCGACCCGCCGCGCGAGGTCACGCGGAGGCGTCGCCTCGCGATCGTGCCCGACGACCGACACCGAGCCAGCCAGGAACCCCCCGTCGACGTGCGAGTGCAGCCCGCTCAGCGCGCGCAGCAGCGTGGACTTGCCCGACCCCGTCGCGCCGGTCAGCACCGTGAGCGTGCCCGCCGAGAGGTCCAGCGCGTCGACACGCACCACGTCATCGCCGCCGAAGCCCGCCGCCGCGTCGCGCACCACCACAGGGCGAGCGCAGTCGCCGTCGAGGCCGCGCCCCGCATAGCCCCGCAGCTCGAGGGCCGCCGCGAGCGCCGTGGCCCGCTCAAGCGTGTGCTCGAGCACGGGCGCGAGCAGCCGCACACCGCCGCGCTCGCCGCGCAGACGCCGTGCGAAGCGCGCCGCACGCGCGCTGTCGGCGAGCGACGGCAGGGTCGCCCACGCGATCGACACGGCGCGGGCGAGGCCTTGCAGCGGGCCCGATCGCGCGCTCCGCGCGATCAGCCGCGGCAGATCCAGCACCGCGTTCAGCAGCCCGAACGCCAGGATCGTCCCGGCGATCGGCAGCGCGCTGACGATGGCATCCCACAGCCCGTCGACCGTCACCGGCCCGAGCACCTGCACGTACGCGAACGGAGCCGGCAGGCGCCAGAGCGGCAGTGCGAGCAGCACCGCACCATCGCCATCGGCGCCGTGGAACAGCACGCGATACACGACCCGCACCGCCACGAACAGCGCCGCCAGCAGGGCGGCGGCGCGCAGCGGGGCGGGCCGGAACCTCATCGGCGGCGGAGATTCATGCGGCGACTCACGCGGCGGGCGCGGCCGGCGCCCCGTCGAGGGTGAACAGCAGCTCGACGCTGTCGCCCGGCTTGAGCGACTGTGTCGCCGCGCCCTCCTGCGCGTAGTCCCACGCGCCGCCCGCGGGCTTGACCCACAGCGACCAGTACGCGAACGCGGCCGGCATGGTCGCGCATGCCTCGACGTAGGCCGGGTCTTCGGTCGAGCCGACGGGCGCGGATGCCGAGGGCAGGCCGTCCACGCGGCAGATGACTGTGTCGCCGTACTGCTCGGTGCCCTCGAGCGTCACGCCGAGGGTGCCCAGGGCATCCGCCGCGGTGACGGCTTCGGCGGTCAGGACGCACGCCGTGCGATCGATCGCGTCGCCGCCCTTCAGGTCGCCCGCATCGACGACGACGGTCACGCCCTCGTCGCTCGCACAGGCGCCGTCGGCGAAAGCTTCGGACGTGGCGCTCGGCTCGGTCGTGGGGCTGGTGGCCGGTTGCGCGTTCGTCGAACAGGCGGACAGGCCGAGCGCGAGCGCGCCGGCGGCGAGAAGAGTCAGGATGCGGGGAGTCGAAGTCACCGCTCTAGGCTAGGGCGCCGCGCCCACCCGGCATCGCCGTATGACGCGCGCGTAGGCTGGGCGGGTGACCGACACCGCGCCCGAGAGCGTCTCCGAGCTGTTCGATCCCGCCGTCTGGACCCTCGCCCCCGGCGCGGATGCCTACACCGACATCACCGCGCACGTCAGCCGCGACGGGCGGATCGCCCGCATCGCGTTCGACCGTCCCGAAGTGCGCAACGCGTTCCGCCCGCACACGGTCGACGAGCTGTACCGCGCGCTCGACATCGCCCGTCAGGATCCGAAGATCGGCGTCGTGCTGCTGACCGGCAACGGCCCGAGCCCGAAGGACGGCGGCTGGGCGTTCTGCTCGGGAGGCGACCAGCGCATCCGCGGGCGCGATGGGTACACCTACGCCTCCGACGACGCCACCGCGCCCGATCCCGCTCGTGCGGGCCGTCTGCACATCCTCGAGGTGCAGCGGCTGATCCGGTTCATGCCGAAGGTCGTCATCGCCGTCATTCCGGGGTGGGCGGCCGGTGGCGGCCACTCGCTGCACATCGTCTGCGACCTGTCGATCGCGAGCGCCGAACACGGCAGATTCAAGCAGACGGATGCCGATGTGGGCAGCTTCGACGCCGGCTACGGGTCCGCGTACATGGCCCGCCAGGTCGGGCAGAAAGTCGCCCGCGAGGTGTTCTTCCTCGCCGAGGAGTACTCCGCGCAGCGCGCGTACGAGATGGGTGCCGTCAACCGCGTCGTGCCGCACGCAGACCTCGAGCGCGAGGCGATCGCTATGGCGAACACGATCCTCGGCAAGTCGCCGACGGCGATCCGCATGCTGAAGTTCGCCTTCAACGCGATCGACGACGGCATGGTCGGCCAGCAGGTGTTCGCGGGCGAGGCGACGCGCCTCGCGTACGGCACCGACGAGGCCGTCGAGGGCCGCGATGCCTTCCTCGAGAAGCGCGACCCCGACTGGTCGCCCTACCCCTATCACTACTGACGTGACGTCACGACGAACGTGAAGCTCGAACTCGTCGACGGCGCCGACCCCCGCGCCGTGCTGCGGGGCCTCCGTGGCGCGGTGCTCGGCGCAGGCCCCGCGATCGCCGTCGGCACACCGCGGGACGACGCCCCCCTGCCGCTCGACGTGCCCCCCGGCACGGCCGTCGTCGTCACGACGTCGGGCTCGACGGGGCATCCCAAATCCGTCTCTCTGAGCCGCTCGGCGCTCACCTCGAGCGCCCTCGCGACCGCAGACCGCATCGGCGAGGGCGCGTGGCTGCTCGCGCTGCCGCCGGGCTATATCGCCGGCATCCAGGTGCTCGTGCGCTCGCTCGTCGCGGGGCGCGAGCCGGCTATTCTCTCGGGATCGTTCTCGGCGCACGCCTTCGCGGCGGCGGCGTCGGCCATGGCATCCAGCGCCGGCGGCACACCCGTGCCGACCTACACCTCGCTCGTTCCCGCGCAGCTGCAGACGATCCTCGACGCGGTCGACGCGGGGGATGCTCCGGCGCTGCGCGCCCTCGCGAGCTTCGAGGCGATCCTCGTCGGCGGACAGGCGCTCGCCCCCGCGCTCGCCGCCCGCGCCGAGGCCGCCGGTGCCCGGATCGTCCGCACCTACGGATCGAGCGAGACCGCCGGGGGCTGCGTGTACGACGGCGTCCCCCTGAGCGGCGTCGGCGTGCGCATCGGCGGCGGCGAGGTCCAGCTGTCGGGTCCGACGCTGGCCGACGGCTACCTCGGTGCCCCCGACCTCACCGCGCGCGCGTTCGTCCGCGATGCCGACGGCACGCGCTGGTACCGCACGGGCGACCTGGGCACGTTCGAGGGCGGCCGTCTGCGCGTCACGGGTCGCGTCGACAACGTCATCATCTCGGGCGGAGTCAACGTGTCGCTCGACCTGGTCGAACGGGTGGTCCGCGCCGTCGACGGGTTCGCCGATGCGGTGGTCGTCGCGACCCCCGACGAGCGATGGGGCCAGGCATCCGTCGTCTTTTCGGCGTCCGCGGCAGCGCGGGAACCGGATGCCGAGGCATCCGTCCGTGCGGCCGTCGCGGCCGAACTCGGCGCACCGGCTCGGCCGCGCGCCGTCGTGCCGATCGCCGAGATCCCGCTGCTGGACACGGGAAAACCCGATCGCCGCGCGCTGGCGGCTCTGGCCGCCGACGACGGAACACATCAGCGGCGGACATAGGATTCACTGCGTGGCAGGCTCAACCCGCAAGAAGAAGCGCTCCAGTCCCTCTCGGCAGAGGGCGTACGGCAACCCGCAGAAGGCGCACCAGTCGCAAGACCCGCGGCACGTCGCACCGGCGACGGCAGCCGACTGGATCGGCGCCGCGCGCCTGCGCACCCTGCCGCTCGCGATCGCCCCCGTCGTCATCGGCACCGGGGCCGCGATGCTGGGGAACGACACCTTCCACTGGGTCATCGCGCTGTGCTGCCTGATCGTGGCGGTCGCGATCCAGATCGGGGTCAACTACGCGAACGACTACAGCGATGGCATCCGCGGCACCGACGACCACCGCGTCGGTCCCGCGCGTCTCACGGCGAGCCGCAAGGCGAAGCCGCGCACGGTGCTGATGGTCGCGGTCGTGTTCTTCGGGGTCGCGGCGGGCGCGGGACTGTCGATCGTGGTCCGCACCGGCCACTGGTGGATGCTCCTGATCGGCGCGGCCTGCCTGGTCGCGGCCTGGTTCTACACGGGCGGCAAGCGCCCCTACGGCTATGCCGGGCTGGGTGAGCTGTTCGTCTTCGTCTTCTTCGGACTCGTCGCCACCGTGGGCACGACGTTCGTGCAGGCGGGGAGTATTCCGCAGGAGGCATGGCTCGGCGGCGTCGCCGCGGGGCTGCTCGCGTGCGCCGTGCTGCTCGCGAACAATCTGCGCGACATCGATCAGGACCGCGTCGCCGGCAAGCGCACGCTCACGGTGCGCATCGGAAAGCTGCCCACGCAGATCCTCTTCACGCTGCTCGTGCTCGTGCCGTTCGCGATCGTCGTCCTGCTTGCGCAGGTCTACCCGCTGGCGTGGCTCGCGCTGCTCGCGCTCATCCCGGCGGCCTGCGCGATCCTCATCGTGTGGACCTATCGTGCGCCGCGCGAACTCGTCGTCGCGCTGAGCCTCGTCTCGATCACGTCGCTCGCCCTCGCCGGCTTCCTGTGCTGGGCGTTCGTCGGCTGACGCGGCCGCTCACACCGGGCCAGACCGCGACTGGCAGTCACTCCGACGTCGCCGCGTCTTCGACGTCTTCGTCGGTGATCTTCCGGCGCGGGCGGGATGCCAGGTCGGTGCTGAGGTCCTCGAGCGGCCGACGCAGGAACAGCATCGACAGGCTCAACCCGATCAGGGCCGCGAAGACGGCCGAGAGCCAGTAGTACTCCCGCATGATCGGCAGCAGCATCATGAGGCCGAACGGCACCAGGAACGCCGCCAGCCGCAGCACGGTGTAGACGAGGGCCGAGCGAGCACGCATGCTCCCAGCTTACGTAGGATGGAACCGTGGTGCGCTTACTCCTTCCGGCGTTGCTGCTGCTGATCGCGTTCTGGGTCTACAGCATCGTCGACTGCGCGCTGCTGACGCCGACGCGCCATCGCGGCGTGAGCAAGCCGGTCTGGCTGCTGATCGTCGTGCTGCTGCCCGTGCTCGGTGGCATCCTCTGGTTCATCGTCGGCCGGGGGCGCCAGCGTCCGCAGCCGGTCGTCAGGGCGCCCGACGACAACCCGGCATTCCTCGGCACGATCGGATCGATCAGCGACCAGGACGAGCGCATCCGCCGCCTCGAGGCAGAGCTCGCCGCCCTCGACGCCGAAGCCCTCGACGAACTCGACCCCGATGGTCCGTCGCATCCGCAGCGGCCGGCATCCCCGGCGCCCGACGACGACGATCCCCGCGGCGCGCGCGGCTGACATGACGCGCATGCAGGACGCCGCGCCCGCGACCGATGCCGCGGCCGCACTCCTCGGTCGACTCGTCGAACTGGGCGTCCGTCACGTGGTCGTGAGCCCGGGCTCGCGATCGCAGGCGCTCGCTCTCGTCGCCGCCGAGCTCGAGGTGCGCGGCGCCGTGCGCGTGCACGTGCGCGTCGACGAGCGGGTCGCGGGGTTCACCGCGCTCGGCATCGGCCGCGAGAGCGGTGTGCCCGCCGCGGTGATCTGCACGTCGGGCACGGCCGTCGCGAACCTGCTGCCGGCGGCGCTCGAGGCGCACCACGCCGGGGTTCCGCTGCTGCTGCTCACGGCCGATCGCCCGCCCGAGCTGCGCGGCGTCGGTGCCAACCAGACCACGCGTCAGCCGGGACTCTTCGCACCCAACATGCGCCTCGAGACCGATCTGCCGGTGCCCGACCAGATCGACGACGACGGCACGAGCGAGCAGTCGGCGATGCTGCGCGGCATGGCCGAGGACGCCTTCGCCGCGGCCCTCGGCGCGGGCACCCGCCAGGCCGGGCCTGTGCACGTGAACCTGCCCTACCGCGAGCCTCTCGCCGGCGTGCTGCCCGACTGGCTCGGCACCCCCGCGATCGAGCTCGCGGCTTCCGAACCGGGCGACGACGAGCCCGCACCCGCTGAGCCGGTGGCCGAGCTCGAGCCCTCGGGCGCGCTGTATCAGGGTGGCGGGGGCATCGGTGAGGCGAACCAGCCGAGCGACCCCGAACTCGACCCGCACGTGCTCGAACGCGGGCCGCGCACGATCGTGATCGCCGGCGCCGACGCCGGGCCCGCAGCCGAGTCGCTCGCGCATGCGGGCGGCTGGCCGCTCGTCGCCGAGATCGTCTCGGGCGCGCGGTTCGGGCGGAACCTCGTGCACGGGTACCGCGCGCTGCTCAGGGACGACGAGCTGGGCGGCCGCATCGAGCGCGCGGTCGTGTTCGGGCATCCGACTCTCAGCCGCGAGGTCACGGCGGTGCTCTCGCGCCCCGAGGTCGAGGTATTCGCCGTCCGCGGCCCGGGCGAGCCGCTCAACCTCAACGACGCCACGACCGCGGTCGACGCCGTCATCGCCGCGGTGGGGGATGTCGACCGCGACTGGTTCGGGGCGTGGATGCGCGCGTCGCGCGCGGCGTCCGTCGATCTGAGTCCTGCTGCCCCGGATGCCGAGGGCCTGGCATCCGCGGTCCCGAAAGAGCGCCTCGGAGCGATCGCGGCCGAACTCGATGTCGTGCGGGCGCCGGTCGACCGTGCGGGGCTCGTCGATGCGGTCTGGCGGGCGACCTGGCCGCACGACCGGCTGCTGTTCGCCTCGTCGCGCCTCGTGCGCGTGGCCGATCAGCTGCTGGGCGGCAAGAAGGTTCCCGTGCACGCCAATCGCGGGCTCGCAGGCATCGACGGGACGATCGCGACCGGCCTGGGCATCGCCCTCGCGAGCCAGGCCGGTGGTGCGCCCGGCGTGACCCGCGTGCTCGTCGGCGACCTCGCGTTCCTGCACGACGTCGGCGCGCTGCTGCTGCCGCCGGTCGAGACCGCGCCGCGCATCCAGGCGATCGTCGGCAACGACGGCGGCGGCACGATCTTCGACGGGCTCGAGGTCGCGCAGACCGCCTCGGCAGACGCGCTCGACCGTGTGCTGTACACACCGCAGAACGTTGAGATCGCGCCCCTCGCGGCCGCCTACGGCTGGGCCTACACGCGAGCGACGACGCGCACCGAGCTCGATCAGGCGCTCACCGCGGTGGTCGCCGGACCCCAGGTGATCGAGGTCGCTCTCGCCCGCTGAGGCGTCGTCGGCCACAATGGCCACATGACCTCGAAGAAGACCCTCTGGACGAGCGAGCCGGCCGACCTCCTCCGCGTCGGTGAAGATTTCCGCCTCGCCGACGTCGACCCCGACGCAACCCCTGGCTTCACGGGCGGCAAAAAGCAGGGCCGCATCGAGCTCGCCGCGGGTGCCGAGCGGCTCGACGAGCTGCAGGAGCGGCTGTTCGCACAGAGCCGGATCGACGCGAACACCCCCGCCGTGCTGCTCGTGCTGCAGGCGATGGACTCGGCGGGCAAGGGCGGCATCGTGCGGCACGTCATCGGGTCGGTCGATCCGCAGGGCGTGCATCTGACGGCCTTCAAGAAGCCCACCCCCGAAGAGCTCGCGCACGACTTCCTCTGGCGCATCGAACAGCGCGTGCCCGAAGCCGGCTTCATCGGCGTCTTCGACCGCTCGCACTACGAGGACGTGCTGATCGGGCGGGTGCGCGAGCTGGCCTCGCCCGACGAGATCGAGCGGCGCTACGGCGCCATCAACGACTTCGAGAAGCGGCTGACCGATGCCGGCACGCGCGTCGTCAAGGTCATGCTGCACATCTCGCCCGACGAGCAGAAGACGCGCCTCATGGAGCGCCTCGACCGCCCCGACAAGCACTGGAAGTACAACCCCGGCGACGTCGACGAACGCAAGCTCTGGCCCGCCTACATGGCGGCGTATCAGACCGTGTTCGAGCGCACGTCGACGCCGAACGCTCCGTGGCATGTCGTGCCGGCGGATGCCAAGTGGTACGCCCGCCTCGCCGTGCAAACCCTGCTGCTGCAGGCCCTCGAAGACATCGACCCGCAGTGGCCACAGGCAGACTTCGACGTCGCCACCGAGAAGGCGCGCCTCGCCGCGACCTGACCTCCGGCGCCCTGGGCGCGTGCGCGTGGAGCGCGTGGGCGCGGCGGGCCCCCGCGCGGCGGCCGCTCGCGCGGGCGTGTGGAGCC
>JASCPF010000093.1 GCA_029959325.1 Microbacteriaceae bacterium PS02068 | reverse complement strand
GCTGCGCCCCACGCCCGTCGCCGAGCCCGTGCCGCGCGAGGTTCCGGCTGCCCGCGCCGACACTGAGCGCGCCGCCGCGACGAACGGCGCGATCGCGGCGCGCAGGGCCGCCGCATTCTCGTCGGTCAGGTCGATCTCGTACGCCGTGCCGTCGATCGAGAACAGCACGGTCTCGCCCGACCCCACGTCGAGGACGGTGCCATCGAGGTCATCGACGAGCTGATGCACGATTCTGCGGGCCATGCGCTGAGCCTACCCACCCGCCCGGTCCCGCAGGGAGGGGGTCAGGCGAGAAGGCCGGCGCGGCGGGCCCGCGCGACGGCGGCGTGGCGGGTCGAGGCATCCAGCTTGGCCATCGCCGACTGCAGGTACGACTTCACGGTGCCCTCGCGCAGCGTGAGGTTCGCCGCGATCTCGGCGTTCGTCTGGCCGAGCGCCGCGCACGCGAGCACGTCGGTCTCGCGGGGCGAGAGCCGCACGTCGAGAGCCTCGACCGGCCCCTCTTCGTCGCGCGCCAGGGTCGCCAAGCGGGCCTCCAGGGCGGCGAGGCGACGGCGGATGCCTGCATCGCCGACCTCGGCTCCGATGCTGCGCAGCTCGGCGTAGGCCTCGCGCAGCTCTTCGCGAGCGGCGACGTCGAGGCCCGCGGGGCGCGGAGCGTCGGCAGTCGGCAGCAGGCGCAGGCGGCGGTCGACCTCGTCGCGCACGCGCAGCTCGGTGCCGAGATCGGACGCGACCTGCAGGGCAGTCCGGGCGGTCTGCTCGCCGAACGGCGAGCGCGACCACGATCCGCAGTACAGCACGCCCCGGGGCGTGCCCCCGACCAGCACCGGCACCGCGAACAGTGTCGCGATGCCCTCGCCCAGCACCGCGCGGTCGTAATCGTGCGTGATGTTGCGCGACGAGCGGTAGTCGAGTGCCAGGCGCGGACGGCGCTCGACGAAGGCACGGCCGCCGAGTCCGCGCGAGGGCTGGACGACAAGGGTGGCGAGGTGCGGCGTGCGGTTGCCGACGACGGCGGTGACATCGATCACGCCCGACCGCTCGTAGCCGCCGAACGCGACGGGCAACCCGGTGCGGGTCGCGAGATCTCCGACAGCCCGAGCCAGCAGGTCGTCCTCGGAGGAGGCGGCGACTGCTGACATCGTTCCCCACCCGCTTCCGGGGTGACGTCCGCGTCGCCCGCTTCGTAGCGCCGAGATTACCACGCAGCAGGGGGATGAAGACCGGGCGCCCCACCCCCATGGGGCGCCCGGACAGGTGCGTCGCGCGGGCGGCCTACACGCCCGCGGCGACGACGCGGGCTTCGAGATCGAGCAGGTACCTCTTGCGCTCGGGATGCCCGCCGTACTCGCCGATCGAGCCGTCGCTGCGCACCACGCGGTGCGCGGGGACGACGATCGAGATCGGCGTGCGCGCGCACGCGGTACCGACCGCGCGGTTCGCACCGGGCGAGCCCGCGGCGATCGCGACCTCGGCGTACGAGGCGACCTCGCCGTAGGGGATCTCGCACACCGCCTCGAGGGCAGTGCGCACGAACCCGCTCACCGTGCGGAAGTCGAGCGGCAGGGCGAACCCTCGCCGCGTGCCGGCGAAGTACTCGTCGAGCTGCGTGGTGACGAAGGCGGTCGCCGCGTCGTCATGCTCCGGCGTCGCGTGCAGGGCGCGTTCGATCGCTGCGAGGGCATGGTCCGTCGCGCCCAGGTGCACGGGCAGGACCTCGAGGTAGGCGAGGCCCTCGTCGGTGACGACGACGAGGGCCTTACCGATCGGTGTCGGGTGCACCGAGAACGAGGGGGCGTGGGTCATGTCATTCATGATGGCGGGCGCGGTGCCGGGTCGGGCGCCGTCGCCCCGGATCTGTGCACAGACCGTCGAAATCGGCCGCTGTGGAGGAGACGGTGACCCAATCGCACGAAACCCGCGACACTAACCCGATTCTGCGCCGCGGCGCGCTTAGGGTGTCGAGTGTGTGGCGAGCAAACGGAGGCGCCGTGCGCGGAGTGGACAACGACGAGCACGCCTCTTCGGTGACCCCGGAGGCGCTCGAGCTCGCCGAGCCGGGCGTCGTGGTGACCCACGTCGCACAGTCGGAGCGAGCGCGGCTTCGCGAAGAGGCGGCCCAGCTCGGCGGGGCATCCACACTTCTGCACTACACGGATGCCGGTGACGCCGGCATCGACATCACGAAAGCCCACCCGGGCAGCCTGCCCCAGTTCATCACCGGGCGTTCGACGCTGCTGTCGAACCTCTTCCGCGACGAGGTGGCCCTCCGCACGGCACGCCTCGCCGCCGAGCGCATCGCCGCAAAGGACGTCGAACTGCGCACCTCGCGGGGTCTCGACACCGTGCACCTCGCGGTCGCCATCGCCGCCTGGCGAATCGGCGGCGTCTCGTACGCCGCGCCCGTGCTGCTGCGCCCGCTGACGATCCGGCGCCACCACCTCGACGTCGATCTGAAACTGCACGGCTCGTTCACGATCAACCGCGAGCTCGTCGAGGCGGCGCGCACGCACTTCGGCATCTCGCTCGATGGCCGCGCGCTCGCCGAGCTGGCGTACGAGGAGGGCGTGTTCAAGCCGCAGCCGGTCATCGACCACCTGCGCGCCCTGACCGCTCACATCGACACCTTCACGGTGCACCCGCGCCTGGTCGTCTCGACCTTCGCCGACGTGGCATCCGACATGGCTCGCGACGCGGGCGACCTCGATCACGCCGTGCTGAACGCCCTCGCCGGGCACCACTCCGACCGCGAGGCGCTGACGCTCGTGCGTCCGCTGACCACGCAGGCGAGCGCCGATGACCGCCCCCCGGCATCCGATCGACTCCTGCTCGACGCCGACGCCGAGCAGGAAGCGGTGCTCGCGCGGATTCTCGCGGGGCAGTCGCTCGCCGTGCAGACGCTGCCGGGCACCGGCGGGACCCAGACCGTCATCAACGCCGTCGGCGAGCTCGTGCGCGCCGGCAAGCGTGTGCTCGTGGTGAGTGCGCGACGCTCGACGCTCGAGGGTGTGCGGCACCGCCTCGGCGGCATCGGCCTGCCCGGGCTCGCCGTATCGCCGACGCAGGTGCACCGCGACCTGATCCGCGCCATCGGGCGGAACGAGAAGGCCGAGCAGCCGAACGTCGCCGACGTCGACGACGCGCTCGTGCGCCTGCGCTCGGTGCTGCGCGACTATCGCGACGCGCTGACGCACCGGCACGCGCAGGTGGGTGTCTCGCCGCTCGAGGCGCTGCGCACCCTCACGACGATCACGGCACGTGACCCGCAACCCTCCGCCGAGACCCGCTTCGATCTGCGCACGCTGCAGACGCTCAGCGGTCGCCGCGGTGAGGCCGTGCAGCTGCTGCAGACCGCCGCGAAGCTCGGCGAGTTCCGGTTCGGCCCCGCCGATTCGCCCTGGTACGCGGTGGCGTTCGACACGACGCAGCAGGCCCGCGACGCGCACGCGCTCGCCGGACGCCTGCACCGCGAGGCCGTGCCCGCGATTCTCGAGCGCGGCTACGAACTGATCGCCCAGACGCGGATGCGGCCGTTCACGACCGTCGCGCAGCTGGGCGGGTACATCCAGGTGCTGCAGGGCATTCGCGCGTCACTCGACCGGTTCAGCATGACGGTCTTCGAGCGTCCGCTCGGCGAGCTCATCGAAGCGCACGCGCCGCGCCGCGACGCCCCCGACATGTCGAGCGCGCAGCGTCGCCGCCTGAAGCACCTGTCGAAGGAGTATGTGCGCCCCGGCATGCACATCACCGACATGCACGAGTCGCTCGTGCGCGTGCAGCAGCAGCGCGCGCAGTGGCAGCAGCTCGTCGAGCCCGGTGTGCTGCCCGAAGTGCCGATCGGCCTCGACGACGTCGCGACGGCGTGGCAGCGCGTGAACGCCGACCTCGCCGCGCTCGACCAGGCCCTCGGACGCACCCAGCCCCTGGCATCCCTGCCCATTCCGCTGCTGCTGCGCACGCTCGCCGGGCTCGCCGCCGAATCCGATGTGTTCGACAACCTCGTCGAGCGCGCGACGCTGCGCGGAAAGCTGGCCGAGTGGGGTCTCGACACGCTGCTCACCGAGCTGTCGGTGCGTCATGTGCCCGACGGCGAGGTAGCCGCGGAGTTCGAGTTCGCGTGGTGGCAGTCCGCCCTCGAGGCCATGCTCCGCACCGATCGCGCGCTGCTCGGCGCCAACACCTCGGTCGTCGATCGCCTCGAGCGCGACTTCCGTCTGGTCGACGAGGCGCACGCAGGCTCCGCCGGACCCCTGCTCGCGGCAGAGCTCGCGACGAAGTGGAAGATCGCCGTCGTCGACGAGGCGCACGAGGCGGCGGCCCTCAAGCAGGCGCTCCGCTCGGCGGTGACCGGCCCGGCAGAGCTCGTGCGTGCGGCCCCCGCGTTGCTGCGCACGCTCGCGCCGGTGTGGATCGCGTCGCCCTACGAGGTGCCGCGCATTCCCGTCGAGGCGGGCTTCGATGTCGTCGTGATCGCGGATGCCGCGGCGCTCTGCCTCGCGGAAGCGGCCCCGGCCCTGCGCCGCGCCGCGCAGGTCGTGGTCTTCGGCGACCCGGTGACGCAGAAGCCGACGCCGTTCCGCGTCGGCTCGGGCGCCGCCCAGCCCGATGACGAACCCGAGGTCGACTTCGATGACGTGAGTGTCTTCGAGCGCCTCGCCGAGCTCGTGCCGACCGAGACGCTCACGCGCAGCTACCGCGCGGGCGGCGAAGACCTCGCCGAACTCGTCAACACCGCGTTCTACGGCGGACGGCTCGTCTCGCTGCCGTGGGCCGGCTCGTACCTCGGGCGCGGCAGCCTGAGCGTCGACTACGTCGAGGGCGGCCACGGAACGCCCGACCCTGTCACCGGCGCCGTCGAGAGCCCCGATGCCGAGGTCGCGCGCGTCGTCACGCTCGTCGTCGAGCACGCCGTCAACCGCCCGAACGAGACGCTCATGGTCGTGACGGCCTCGACGCGCCACGCTGAGCGAGTGCGCGCGGCGGTTGCCGCGGCCTTCGCGGGGCGGTCGGACGTCAGCGACTTCGTCGGGCGCGACACCGCCGAGCCGTTCGCCGTGCTCGGCCTCGAGGAATCGGTCGCCGAGAGCCGCGACCGTGTCGTCTTCTCGCTCGGGTTCGGGCTCACCAAGCACGGCCGTGTGCTCAGCGACTTCGGCGACCTGTCGGGTGAAGACGGCGAGCGGCTGCTGCGCGTCGGCATGACCCGGGCCCGCCGCTCGATGGTGATCGTGTCGTCGATCCGCCCGTCGGCGTTCGACGAAGGACGACTGGAGTCAGGGGCATCCACCCTCATGTCGATCCTCGGCGGCATTGCGGCCCGTTCGCGCGAGGCGCGGCTCGAAGACCTCGCCGACCCGCTGACGCTCGCGCTCGCGCGGCACCTGCGCGCGCGGGGCGTGTCGGTCGACGTGGACTACCGCGGGCAGCTGCCGATCGTCGCGCAGTATCAGGGCAAGGCCGTCGTCGCCGAGAGCGACTCGGACACCGCCCATGACACCCTGCGCGAGACGCTGCGACTGCGCCCGCAGATCCTGCGGCGCCTGGGCTGGCACTACATTCGCGTGCACGCCTTCGACCTGTACAGCGACCCGGCCGGCGTCGCCGAGCGGATCGCGGCGATTCTGGGCGTGCCGCCCGAGCGCCCGAGTGCCGAGGGCCAGACCCAGCCCATCGACCTTGTCGACTGAGGATGCCACGGGCTCGGGATCGGGCTCTGGCCCTGCCGCAGAGCCTGGGCCGCGGCAGCAGGTCGTGCGCGTGCGCGGATCGCGTCGCGCGCGACTGACCCCGGCGCCCGGCACGGATCCCGATCCCGATCTCGCCCCGCGCGGACACGGAGATGCCCCCGCCGCGGACGGCTCCGCAGCGGGGGCATCGGGCCCGAACGACGAGCGCATGCGGCAGGACGTGCCGCCGCACTACTGAGTCGCGACGTTTCGACTCGGTCGCTGCGCTCCCTCGCGGGACGACCGGGGAGGCGGCGCCCCTCCCGGTCGCCCCGCGAGCGCAGCGAGTCTGGTGCGGCGTCACTCCCCGGTCGTTGAGCGAGCGCAGCGAGTCGAAACGGCTCAGCGAGCGGCGCCGTTCTTCTCGAGCAGGTCGCGGATCTGAGTGAGCAGCTCTTGCTCGGTCGGCAGCTTCTCTTCCGCCGCCTCGACGACGCCGGCCTTCGCCGCCTGGCGCTCTTTGAGCTTGTTCATCGGCATGACGAGCAGGAAGTAGACCACGGCAGCGACGGAGACGAAGTTGATGATCGCGAGCAGGATGGCTCCCGGTGCGAACGTCGCTGCGCCGAAGAACGTCGGCACGGTGACGACCCAGTTCTGCAGGTCGCCCGTCTGCAGCACGATCCCGACGAGCGGGTTGATGAATCCGTCGACGAGCGCCGTGACGATCGCCGTGAATGCGGCGCCGATGACGACAGCGACCGCCAGGTCGATGACGTTGCCGCGCATGATGAAGTCTTTGAAGCCCTTGATCACGTGAAGTCCCCCTTGATAGCCGGCCTCGGCCGGACGTTGTCTGTGCCTGCGGTCGGTCTATGATCCCGACGGCGCAGGTGAGGCTTTCGCCTCGGACTTCGATGATGTCGCAGGCTTCGAGTCGGCGCCACCACCCGCGCCGCCGGACGCCGAACCGCTGGTCGAACCGCTTGTCGAACCGCTCCGCGAGTCGGTGCGGTAGAAGCCCGACCCGTTGAACGTGACGCCGATCGACCCGTACTGCTTGCGTACCGGGCCGCCGCAGACGGGGCATTCGGTGAGCGCGGCGTCGCTGAAGGACTGAACGGCGTCGAAACGGTGGCCGCACTCTGTGCAGGCGTAGGCGTAGGTAGGCATGGGGTCCTCTGGGTCGTGCGGAGCGGGTCAGCGCCGGGACGGCGCGAGCGTGACGGTCTGGGTCGGCGTGACGACGCCGGTGACGGGCTGGTCGTGCACCTCGCGGGGCACATCGTCGACGAGCTCGGTGTCGAAGATCACGGCGTAGACGGGTGGGCAGCGCTCCATCGAGCCGATCGTCTTGTCGAAGTAGCCCCGACCCCACCCGAGCCGCATGCCGCGGCGGTCGACGGCGGCGGCCGGCACGATCAGCAGGTCGACGTCGTTCACGGCGAGGGGGCTCAGCACCTCGCCCACGGGCTCGGGTGTGCCGAACAGCCCCACGGCGATGTCGCCGTCGGGATCAGCGATGGCCCAGTCCATCAGTCCGTCGGCGCGGGTGATGGGCAGCAGCACGCGGATGCCGCGCGCCACGGCATCCCGGATGAACGGCTGCGTCCCCGGTTCGGTCGGCGTCGACAGGAAGCATGACACCGAACGTGCTCCGACCGACGCCACGAGCAGATCGAGCTGGGTCTTCACACCGGCGGCGGCCTCTTCCCGCGCCGCCTCGGAGCGTTGCTGTCGTCGCTCACGCAGGTCGGCGCGCATCGCGCGCTTCGCGTCGGCGATCGCATCGGGCATGGTCCGATTGTAGGGGCCGCGCCCGCCGCGCGGCCGATGCAGCCGTAACCGCCCGTTCTGATGTCCGAAACACGCGGCCGGTAGGGTGAGGGTATGACCTCGTCGCGTATCAAGGCCGTCATTCCTGCCGCCGGGCTGGGCACTCGCTTCCTCCCCGCCACCAAGGCCATGCCGAAGGAGATGCTTCCCGTCGTCGACAAGCCGGCGATCCAGTACGTCGTCGAAGAAGCGGTCGGCGCCGGCGTCGAAGACATCCTGATCATCCTCGGGCGCAACAAGAACACGATCTCGAACCACTTCGATTCGGTGCCCGAGCTCGAGTCGACGCTGACCAACAAGGGCGACCTCGTCAAGCTGCGGCACGTTCAGCAGTCGTCGGGGCTCGCCGACATCCACTTCGTGCGGCAAGGCGAGCCGAGAGGCCTCGGCCATGCCGTGCTGCGTGCGCACCGCCACGTGGGCGATTCGACGTTCGCCGTGCTGCTCGGTGACGACCTGATCGACGACCGTGACCCGCTGCTGACGACCATGATCGCCGAGAACGAGAAGTCGGGTCTCACCGTCGTCGCGCTGATGGAGGTGGATGCCGACCACATCCACCTCTACGGCGTCGCCGCCGTCGAAGAGACCGACACCCCCGACGTCGTGCGGGTGACGGGACTCGTCGAGAAGCCGAAGAAGGAGGATGCCCCGTCGAACTATGCGGTCATCGGCCGTTACGTGCTGACGCCGAACATCTTCGACATCCTCGCGCGCACCGAGCCCGGCAAGGGCGGTGAGATCCAGCTGACCGACGCGCTGCAGGAACTCGCCGTCACCGACGGCGTGCTCGGCGTCGTGTTCCGCGGTCGCCGCTACGACACCGGCGATAAGCTGGACTACATCAAAGCCATCGTGCAGCTGGCCGCCGACCGCGGCGATCTCGGCCCCGAGCTGCGTCCCTGGCTCAAGGATTTCGCTGCAGAGCTCTAGCGCCCCGCAGCTCGGATGCCGCGCGGCGCGCGCGTGAGGGGGAGCCCGTGGATCTGACGGTGCCGCGGCAGCACGGGCGCATCGCGATCCGCCTGATCAAGCAACGTGACGCGCGCGCGCTGCAGGCGGAGCTGCTGGGGAACCGCTCGTGGCTGCGGCCGTGGGAGGCGACCAGCCCCGATGGTCCGGTGTCGTTCGATATGCGCCTCGGCATCCGCCGTCTGCTGCAGCAGTATCGCGACGGCGGGGGTGTGCCGTTCGTGATGGAGTACGACGGCGAGGTCGCGGGCCAGCTCAACGTCTGGGGCGTGTCGCGCGGCTCGCTCTCGTCGGCGACGATCGGATACTGGGTCAGCGAGCGTTTCGCCGGCAAGAGCATCACGCCCACGAGCGTCGCGCTCGCCACCGACATCTGCTTCCGCGAGCTCGGGCTGCACCGCATGGAGATCTGCATCCGGCCCGAGAACAAGGCGAGCCTGCGCGTCGTCGAGAAGCTCGGCTTCCGCTACGAGGGGCTGCGGCGACGCTTCATCCACATCGCAGGGGACTGGCGCGACCACTACGCGTTCGCGCTCGTGCGCGAGGATGTCCCCGACGGCGTGCTGCGTCGCTGGGTGAGCGGTCAGGTGCCTGCCGACGCCGCGAACGTGCCTCTCGCCGACCGCTTCGGCGGCTGATCGCGCGCTGCGCGGAGATGCCTCGCGCTGCGTCGTCGAGGTTCAGGTTGAACTCGAAGGTCAGACACGCGGCGCGGCTGAAGGGCCGTGCGCCCCGGCGGCCGTACCGTGGACCCCATGGGAGGCCAGGTTCTCGGCGGTGGTGTCATCGTCCTCGTCGCAGTCGCGCTGTGGCTCGTGTATCTGCTGCCCTCGTGGCACGGCAGGCACCAGTTCAACGCGGCCGAGCGCAACGCCGTGCGGCTGAACCAGGCGCTGCGCGTGCTCGCAGAGACCAGCGAGACCCCCGACGCTGTCCGGCTCGAACTCAACGCCCGCACGGCGCTCGCGCAGCAGCGTCTCGCCAAGGCGGCGCAGTCAGAGCGCGAGCAGGCTGAACTCGAGCGCACGCGCGCCGAGCTCGCCGCCGCGACCCTGCAGGCCAAGGCCGACGCGGCCGCCGCCCGTGAGCTGGCCGCCGCCCGTGCGCGGGCCGAGAAAGCGCGCCCCGAGC
>JASCPF010000092.1 GCA_029959325.1 Microbacteriaceae bacterium PS02068 | reverse complement strand
TCCTCGGCGGCGTCGGACGCGCGGGGCGCGGGTCCCGCCGGGGGCGCCTGCTCCGCGGACGTCGGCTCCAGGGCCGGCTCGGCGCCCCAGCGGTGCGAGCGGTCGCCGGCGGATGCCGCGACGCTCGCGACCGAGGCATCCTGCCAGAGCGCCATCGCGGCGCGCCTGTCGATCGCGCCGAGCCGGCCCGAGACCACGCCGAGCACGGTGTCGGCAGTCACGTTCGCGACGTCGCGCCAGCGGGCGAGCGGCCCCTGGCGCACGTGCACCGACTGCATCCGCGCGAGCGGCAGGATCGCGAGGTCGCGGCGCAGCCATCCGCGGCGCAGCAGCAGAGCCGCCGGCGAGAGCAGGAAGCCGTTCCGCCGCCACGAGAGCGGCATGAACCAGCGCGCCCGCCGGGGGGTCGTCGTGTACGGGTCGACCCCGCTGGCCGCAGACCGCGGCCCGAGCAGCCCGTCTTCGGCGAGCTGCGCCCACTCCTGCGGCGTGATGCCGGGCAGGAACAGCGTCAGCACCCGCTCGACATCCTCGCGGGATCCGACCGGCAGGACGTCGGCGAACTGCAGCGACTGGCTGTCGGTGGCAGACCGACCCGACAGCCGGTTGACGCGCAGCTGCCACCAGCCGAACGCGCGCCAGAGCAGCGGCTGACGGATCTCGAACGCGTGCACGCGCCCCGGCGGCAGCGTCTCGGTGATGGTCGTGAACAGCCCGAAGGTGATGCGCACCCCGGCGCGCGTGGGCGCGATCGAGTAGCGCAGCGCGCGAGTGATCGATCGGAACCAGTACGTGCCGAAGCCGATCAGGGCCGGGATGATGCTGAACAGCACCCACGGCGTCCCGACGATCGACCCGACGATCACCGCGGCGATCAGCAGCAGCAGCCAGATGGTCGAGCTCGACAGCAGGTGCGAGGCGATCAGCCGCCCGGGCGGAATGTGGACGATGGATGCCGGTTCGCTCTCCGCCCCGTCGACGCCGTCGATCAGTCCCGTGAGCCCCGAGAGCCCCGCGGTCACGGCGTCTGCGGCCGCGCGCGTGAGCCGACCACCGCTCGCCGCACTCGTCGCCGCGTCCGCACCCGCGGCCTGCGCCTCGGCCAGCTGACGCCCCGATGCCAGACGCAGGATGTCGGCGCGCACCGCCTCGGCATTGCTCGTCGACAGGTACTCGAGCTTGACGTTGGCATCCAAGCCCGCTCCCACAACCTCGAGCTTGGCGGCTCCCAGCAGCCGGGCGACCATGGGGCGGGTCAGATTCACCCCCTGCACACGGTCGAGCGGCGCCCGCCGGTGCGTGCGGAAGAGCACGCCGCTGCGCACCTCGACGTCGTCGCCCGTGATGCGGAAGGTGTGGAATCGCCACGACGTCCAGAAGATCGCGAGCAGGATCAGCAGGACGCCGAGCACGACGAGCAGAGCGATCAGCCAGAGGTTGTTGTCGGCGACATAGTCGACAGGGTCGCCCTCGTACTGCTCGATCTCGGCGAGCCCCGGGATGAACCACGTGATCAGGCGATCGCGCAGGTTCGTCACGACGAGGCCGATGATGACGATCAGGAAGAGCCCGCCGCGCAGCACGGGCGTCAGCGGATGCAGCCGATGCCACTCGCCGTCGCTGAGCGGCGACCGCACCTCCGCGACCGCCTGCGGCGGCGCCGCACCGCCGGCCCCCGAGCTCCCCCCGGTCCCCGAGCTCCCCCCGGTCCCCGAGCCCGTCGAGGGGTCGCTCACAGTCCGGTCCGGCGGGTCTCGGCGACGGCGATCAGGGTGTCGCGCAGGCGCTCCGCCGCGTCTTGACTGAGCCCCGGGATCGTCACTCCCGTCGCGGCGGCCGCCGTCACGAGCTTGAGCTGCGCGATGCCGAACCCGCGATCGAGCGGCCCGTGGGTGATGTCGACGAGCTGCATGCGCCCGTACGGCACGGCGACCATGCGCTGCCACAGGATGCCCCGGCGGAACACCAGATCGTCGGTGCGCAGCTGATAGCCGTAGGCGCGCGCCTGGCGCGGCAGGATCGCGAGCGTCCACAGCGTGATCGCCAGCACGACGCCCGCCGGGATCCACACCCACACCTGGCCGAGCGCGAGCGAGAGCACGAGCGCGACCGCGAGCACGAGGGCGAGGAACGCGCCGGTCGAGATCAGCTGCACCGTCACGTACCGGCGCGAGATCTGATGCCACACCCCGTCGCCCAGCGGCAGCCGGTTCTCGCTGCGCGGCTCGAGCAGCGCGTCGTAGGTGCCCGCGTCGAGGTCAGAGCCTGCCCCGGTCCCCGAGCCTGCCCCGGTACCCGAGCCTGCACCGGTCCCCGAGCCTGCCCCGGTCCCCGAGCCTGCCCCGGTACCCGAGCCTGCACCGGTCCCCGAGCCTGTCGAGGGGTCAGTCGTGGTGGGAGAGTCCGAGTCCGGGCTCAGGGGGTCCGGGCTGTTCGTCATCGTCGTCCTTCCGGAGGGTGCACAGGCGCTCGGCCACGAGTGCCGCCACCAGCAGCACGAGCGCGGTGACGACCGTTGCGATCACGGCTGCCACCGAGCCTACGGGGGCGACGGGCCGCGTGAGCAGGAACACCAGCAGCCCCAGGCCGACCCCCGCGACGGCGGCGCCGACGATGCTGGATGCCTTGGCGAGCATCACCACGCGCACGGCGCGGAACGGATCGATCGGCGTCGGGTCGGATCCGACGATGGCCCGCCGGATCGGCAGCGCGAACAGGATCACGGCCGCGCTCAGCAGCACGAGCAGCACCGGCAGCAGCAGCGAGGGGGTGAACGTCGCCCGCCCGGCAGAGGTCAGCAGCTGGTCGACGCCGAACCCCACGACAGCTCCGATGAGGGCGGCGACAGCCAGCACGCCGGCGCTCGTGCGTTTCACGACCGACCCCCCGCCTCGGCCCGCAGCGCAGCGAGCAGGTCGGCGACAGGCCCCGCGCCGGGCAGCACGGCATCGGGAACGACCACGAGCCACGGCGCGAGCACGAAGTCGCGCTCGGCGGCTCGGGGATGCGGCAGCTGCAGCGCCGGGTCGGTGCTGCGCACGTCGCCGTACGCGATGAGGTCGAGATCGAGCGTGCGGTCCTGCCAGCGCGGTTCCCCCGCCTGTCGCGGGGCGCGCCCGTGCCGCTCCTCGATCGCGTGCAGGTAGCCGAGCAGCACGCTCGGCGCGAGGCGCGTCGTGAGAATCGCCACGGTGTTGAGGTACGCCGGCGCCTCGGCATCCGGCCCGTCGAGCGTCATCGCGACCGACTCGATCGGCTCGGCCGCACGGACCTCGGTCGTCAGGGGCAGGCGAGCGAGGCCCTGTAGTGCCGCCTCGATCGTCGCCGCACGATCGCCGAGGTTCGACCCCAGCGCGATGACGGCGCGGGTCTCGTCGTGCGGCACGGCGGACGCCTCACCCTGGAATCCCTGTGCCAGGCGGCGGTTCATGACCTGCTCCGTTCGCGGCGGATCGTGACGCTCACGTCGTCGAACGGCACCGCGATCGGCGCCTGCGGCTTGTGGATCGTGACCTCCGCGGCATCCACGCGCGGGTCGCCGAGCGCCA
Organism: Microbacteriaceae bacterium PS02068; assembly: GCA_029959325.1. Classification (GTDB taxonomy): domain Bacteria; phylum Actinomycetota; class Actinomycetes; order Actinomycetales; family Microbacteriaceae; genus Microbacterium. The sequence continues at coordinate 6,838 of JASCPF010000092.1, read as the reverse complement.
CGTCGGCGACCCGCTGCGCGAGGGTCTCGAGGAGGTTCACCGGCTCGCCCGCGAGGACGGCGGCGACGGCGTCGGCCAGTTCGCCGTAGTGCACGGTGTCGGTCACGTCGTCGCTGCGCGCGGCGCCCGACAGCGACAGCTCGAGGGTCACATCGGCGATGAACGGCTGCCCGTCGCGGCGCTCGTCGGGGTAGACCCCGTGATAGCCGGTGGCGCGGATGCCGGTGAGTGCGATCCGATCGGTCATGCCGACGTCTCCCCGTTCTGCCAGTTCTGCCAGACGGTCAGCGCGTCACGGGTCGCGGCCACATCGTGCACGCGCACGGCCCACGCACCGGCCTGTGCGGCCAGCACGCTCGTGACCGCGGTCGCGAGATCGCGGCGCTCCTCGCTCACCTCGCCGACGTCGCTCACCTCGCCGCCGCGAGCGGATCCGGCCAGGACGGCGTCTGCGGCGCTCAGCGTCTCGGCGAGGAAGCGCTTGCGGCTGGTGCCGACCAGCACGCGCGGGCCGATCGCGACGATCCGGTCGAGGGCGTGCAGCGCCTGCCAGTTCTGCGCACCGCGCTTGCCGAAGCCGATGCCGGGGTCGAGGATGACCCGGTCGGGCGAGATCCCCGCCGCCGCGGCGGCCCGCACGCGGCCCTGCAGTTCGTCGACGAGCTCGTGCGCGAGGTCGCCGTACGAGGCATCCGCGTACATGTCGGCCGAGGGCCCGCGCCAGTGCTGCAGCACGACGTCGGCACCCGATGACGCGACCGCACCGAGCATCTCGGGGTCGGCGAGGCCCCCCGACACGTCGTTGACGATGCGTGCCCCGGCATCCACCGCGGCGAGCGCGGTCGTCGCGTTCATCGTGTCGATGCTGACGATCACGCCGTCCTGAGCCAGCGCCGAGACCACGGGCAGCACGCGCTCCTGCTCGAGCGCCGGCGCGACGCGCTCGGCACCCGGGCGCGTCGACTCGCCGCCCACGTCGATCAGGTCGGCGCCCGCCGCGCGCAGGGCGCGGCCGTGCGCGATGGCCGCCTCGACGTCGAGATACCGCCCGCCGTCGCTGAACGAGTCGGGCGTCACGTTGACGATCCCCATCACGAGCGTCATGCCGCCCCCGTCACGAGCATCACGATCTCGGCCCGCGCGGCGGGTTCGGACAGCTCGCCGCGGGCGGCGATCGTCACGGTCGAGGCATCCGTCTGCCGTTCGCCGCGCATCGTGACGCACTCGTGCCGCGCGTCGAGCACGACCAGCACGCCCCGCGCATCGAGCGACGCCGCAATGGTGTCGGCGATCTGCTCGCCGAGTCGCTCCTGCACCTGCGGGCGCGAGGCGAGCACCTCGACGACCTTCGGCAGCGCACCGAGGCCGACAACCTGCTCGCCCGGCAGGTAGGCGATGTGCGCGCGGCCGGCGAACGGCAGCAGATGGTGCTCGCACACCGAGCGGAAGCGGATGCCCCGCAGCAGCACCGCGCCCGACGGCAGGGTGTCAGGAGCCGGGCCCCGCGAGACCGAGATCGTGTGGGCGAGCGGCGCCGAGGCATCCTGCCCCACACCCGCGAAGAACTCGGCGTACGCGTCGGCGACGCGCTGCGGGGTCGCCTTCAGCCCCGGACGGTCGGGGTCTTCCCCGATCGCCTCGAGGATCTCGCGCACCGCAGCGGCGACGCGGTCTCGATCGACGGCCACGACCCCGAGCCTAGGCGGTCGCGGGGCGCGCCTGCCCGGCCTGGCGGGGGGCGTGCGCCTTCTCCGCCGCGTGCGCCTGCTCGGCGGAGTCGGCGGCCGTGGATGCCGCGAGGCCGGCCTCGCCCTGACGGCGCGGCACCTCGACGGGCGGCAGCGTCGAGACGGGACGCTCCTGGCTCGAAAGCCACTGCGGGCGCGGCGGCAGCTTGGTGACGTCGCTGAAGATCTCGGCCAGCTCGAGGTGGTCGAGGGTCTCTTTCTCGAGCAGCGCGAGCGCGAGACGGTCGAGGACGTGCCGGTTGTTGGTGATGACCTCGTACGCCTCGTTGTGGGCCTGCTCGATGAGGTGGCGCACCTCGGCATCCACCCGCTCGGCGATGCGCTCGCTGAAGTCGCGACCGTGACCCATGTCGCGGCCCATGAAGACCTCGCCCGACGACTGGCCGAGCTTCACCGGGCCGACCTCGGTGGTCATGCCGTACTCGGTGACCATCTTGCGGGCGATCGAGGTCGCCTTCTCGATGTCGTTGGATGCCCCGGTCGTCGGATCGTGGAAGACGATCTCTTCCGCGACGCGGCCACCCATCGCGTAGGCGAGCTGGTCCTGCAGCTCGTTGCGGGTGACCGAGTACTTGTCCTCGAGCGGCAGCACCATCGTGTAGCCGAGGGCCTTGCCGCGCGGCAGGATCGTGACCTTCGTCACGGGGTCGGTGTTGTTCATCGCGGCGGCGGCGAGGGCGTGGCCACCCTCGTGGTACGCCGTGATGAGCTTCTCCTTGTCGCGCATGACGCGGGTGCGGCGCTGCGGGCCGGCGATGACGCGGTCGATCGCCTCGTCGAGCGCGCGCATGTCGATCAGCTGCGCGTTCGAGCGAGCGGTCAGCAGGGCTGCCTCGTTGAGCACGTTGGCCAGGTCGGCGCCGGTGAAGCCGGGGGTCTTCCGCGCGATGACCGACAGGTCGACCGAGGGCGAGAGCGGCTTGCCGCGGCCGTGCACCTCAAGGATCTTCTGCCGGCCCTTGAGGTCGGGGGCATCCACACCGATCTGCCGGTCGAAGCGGCCGGGGCGCAGCAGCGCCGGGTCGAGGATGTCGGGGCGGTTGGTCGCCGCGATGACGAGCACCGAGACCTTCGGGTCGAAGCCGTCCATCTCGACGAGCATCTGGTTGAGGGTCTGCTCGCGCTCATCGTGACCGCCGCCCATGCCGGCGCCGCGGTGGCGACCGACGGCGTCGATCTCGTCGATGAAGATGATCGCGGGGGCATTCTCTTTGGCCTGCGTGAACAGGTCGCGCACGCGGCTCGCGCCGACGCCGACGAACATCTCGACGAAGTCCGAGCCCGAGATCGCATAGAAGGGCACGCCCGCCTCGCCGGCGACGGCGCGGGCGAGCAGGGTCTTGCCGGTCCCGGGAGGGCCGTACAGCAGCACGCCCTTCGGGATACGCGCGCCGACGGCCTGGAACTTCGCCGGGTCCTTCAGGAAGTCCTTGATCTCCTGCATCTCTTCGATGGCCTCGTCGGCACCGGCGACGTCGTCGAAGGTGACGGTCGGGGTCTCCTTGGTCACGAGCTTGGCGCGCGACTTGCCGAACTGCATCACCTTGCTGTTGCCGCCCTGCGCGGCCGAGAAGAAGAACCAGAAGAGCAGACCCAGCAGCAGCAGCGGGAGCAGCAGCGAGATCATGCTCTCGAAGAAGGTCGTGCGCGGCACGACGTCGTCGAACCCGTCCTTGGGGTTCGAGGCATCGATCGCCGAGACGACCTCATCAGCCCGCGCGCCCACGTAGTAGAACTGCACCTGCTTCGACCCCTCGAACGACTCAGAGAGCGTGAGGTCGACGCGCTGGTCACCGTCGGTGTTGGTGACCTCGGTGACGGTGTTGCCCTTGAGGAGGGTGAGGCCCTGCTGCGTCGTGATCTGCTTGGCGCCGGTCAGCGACGTGATGAGTGAGACACCGAGCACCAGCAGGGCACCGATGAGCAGCACGTACACGAAGGGGTTGCGCGTGAGCTTCTTGAAATCCATGGTGCGCTCAGGCTACCCCGGCCCATCTATGCCAGGACTGTGCATTCGCCCACGGCGAACGAAGGGTCAGCTGTACACGTGCGGCGCGAGCACCGCGACATCCCGCAGGTTGCGGTAGCGCTCGTTGTAGTCGAGGCCGTAGCCCACGACGAAGTCGGTGGGGATGTCGAAGCCCACGTACCTTGAGTCGATCTCGACCTTCGCCGCCTCGGGCTTGCGCAGCAGGGCCAGAATCTCGATCGACTCGGCGCCGCGCGAGGCGAAGTTCTCGAGCAGCCATGACAGCGTGAGGCCCGAGTCGATGATGTCCTCGACGATCAGCACGTGCTTTCCGTGCAGATCGGTGTCGAGGTCTTTCCGGATCTGCACGACGCCGCTCGACTTCGTGCCGGCGCCGTAGGACGACACCGCCATCCAGTCGATCGTGACGTCACGGCGCAGCGCGCGGGCGAAGTCGGCCATGACCATGACGGCGCCCTTCAGCACCCCGACGAGCAGCAGGTCCTTGCCCGCGTAATCGACCTCGACACGCCGCGCGAGCTCGTCGAGCTTCTCGTGGATCTGTTCCTCGGTGACGAGGACGGTGGTGAGCTGGTCCGCGATGTCGGCTGCGCGCATGCCCCGAGTCTAGAGAAGGCGGGGGCTGTGCTCCGGAACGCACCGGCAATAGGCTGACGCCAGCATGCGGGCGACGGCGCCCTCATCCGACGGGCGGAGCATCCCATGGCTGGACTCGATGACATTCTGAAGTCCCTTCCGATCGACCAGATCGCCGCGCAGCTGGGCGTCGATCCGGACACGGCGCAGGCGGCCGTCGCGCAGGGCGGCGGCGCGATCCTCACCGGACTGCAGGCGAATGCGGCGACGCCGCAGGGGTCGGCGGCCATCGAGGCCGCTCTCGGCAAGCACGCGGATGCCGGGGATGTCACCGACCTCGCGGCGGTCGACACGGCCGACGGAGACAAGATCCTGAGCCACGTGTTCGGCGGCAACGAGCAGCACGTGGCGCAGACGCTGACGCAGGACCCGCAGACGGCCGGCATCGACTTCGGCAAGCTGCTGCCGATGCTCGCCCCGATCGTCATGGGGATGCTCGCGAAGGGCCAGTCCTCGGCATCCACACCGGCTCCGTCCGACGCCGGATCAGGCAACGGCGGCGGCATCGGCGACCTCATCGGCGGGCTGCTGGGCGGCCTCGGCTCGGGCGGCTCCGGCGCCTCGTCCGGCGGCGGCCTCGATATCGGCGGCCTGCTGGGCGGCTTGCTCGGCGGCAAGAAGTAGGGGCGCTCAGCGCGCTGTGAACTCGAGGCGGGTGCCGGCGCGGAGCGCGCGGCATCCGGGCAGATCGATCGGGCCCTGGCCGCGCCAGTCGGTCACCAGGCGCGCGACCTCGAGGGTCTGCGTGCGGGTGAGGGATGCCCCGAACTCACTCGCCACGACGTGCCGGATGATCCGGTGGCGCAGCGCCGGGGGGTTCGCGGCGAGGGCCGCGACCGAGACAGCGATGCCCGCTTCGGCGTGCTCGACGATGTCTTCGATGGTCTCGTCGATCATCTCGCTGAAGGCCGCGGCATCCTCGCGCAGCTGGTCGCTCGTGCGGGCGAGCGCCTCGGCGATGCCGGGCCCGAGCTCGGCCTCGAGCACCGGCATGACGTCCTGCCGCACGCGCACCCGCAAGAACCGGCGGTCGAGGTTGTGCGGGTCTTCCCACACGGGCAGGCCCTCGGCGGCGCACGCGGCGCGCGTGGTGGCGCGGCGGACGTCGAGCAGCGGACGGACGATCCGGATGCCCTCTTCGACGCGATCCGGAGACATGCCGCCGAGGCTCGCCGCCCCCGAGCCGCGGGTGAGCCCGATCAGCACGGTCTCGGCCTGGTCGTCGAGTGTGTGCGCGAGCAGGATCGCCTCGGCGCCCGCCTCCCGTGCGGCGGTGAGCAGTGCCGCGCGGCGCGCGTCGCGGGCTGCCGCCTCGGGGCCGCCCGCCTCGGACGGCGCCGCGACCTCGACGCGCACGACGCGGGCATCCAGTCCCAGCTCAGCGGCCGCGACCGCTGCGCGCGCCGCAACCCGGTCGGAACCCTCCTGCAGCCCGTGGTCGATCACGACGGCCCATGCCGCGATACCCGCCTTCGGCGCCTCGACCGCGACCGCCGCGGCGAGCGCAAGCGAGTCGGCTCCGCCCGAGAGCCCGACCAGCACCGGGCCGGCGATCGCCCCGAGCGCCGTGCGCACCGCGCGACGGATCTCGGCGACGGCGGGGTCGAGGCCCGGGCGGTGCTCCATGGCATCCACGCTAGTCAACGCGAGTCGACACACCGCGGCTCGCGCGGCGGCGTGTGTATCGCCGTGCCTGTACCGTTTGCAGGATCGATCCTGCTCGCGGGCCCAGAAGGGGTGTCTGACGGGCGATATTCGAGCATCGGTCCTGCAAACGGTACGCGTGCCGCCGCGGCTAGGCTTGACCCCGGCCATCCGCAGACCATTCCACCTCCTGAAGGAGCAACAGCATGGGCGCATACGACGCCGTCATCGAGATCCCGCGCAACAGCAAGATCAAGTACGAGGTCGACCACGGCACCGGCCGCGTGTTCCTCGACCGCATCCTGTTCACGCCGATGGGCTACCCGGCCAACTACGGGTTCTTCGAGAACACCCTCGGCGAAGACGGCGACCCGCTCGACGTGCTCGTGCTGCTCGACCACGACCTGGCTCCCGGCATCATCGCGAAGGTGCGGCCCGTCGGCGTGCTGAAGATGAGCGACGAGGCCGGCGGCGACGACAAGGTCGTGGCCGTGATCGCGAAGGACCCGCGCTGGAACCACATCCAGGACGTCGCCGACATCGACGAGTGGACCAAGGGCGAGATCGGCCACTTCTTCGAGCACTACAAGGACCTCGAGCCCGGCAAGTGGGTCAAGGTTGACGAGTGGGCCGATGCCGCCGAGGCCGAGCGCCTCGTCGCCGAGGCGTTCACCCGCTTCGAGGAGCACGAGGGCCAGACCCTGACCCAGGGCGAGGGCGAAGCGCCGAACACGCTTTGACGCGAGGCTCGGGCAACGCCGCCCGACACCGCGCCTGATACACAGAAGAGTGGATGCCTCGTGCGAGGCATCCACTCTTC
>JASCPF010000091.1 GCA_029959325.1 Microbacteriaceae bacterium PS02068 | reverse complement strand
CCGCATCACGCTGCGCGTGCAGTTCCGCAGTCACCATCGCGTCGATCAGACTCAGCAACACCGCACCGCGGGCGGGGTCGAACAATCCTTTGACCGAGATCGCCCCATCCCGTTCCTGCCGGGTCGACAGGAACGTCCGCGCCCGCAGGTCCTCTTCCTTCGGTTCCACCCCGTCGGGGTCGAGGTGCGCTTCCGCACGCAGCAACACCCTCCGCAGCATCTGCAGATCCAGTCCCACCGCCTGCTCCGCCAAAGCGCGTTCCGCCTCATCGAGGACATCGAACGCGACACGGTCAGAGATACCGTCGAGCAGGGTGATGATCGCGGCCGCGGCATCCCGCCCCAATCGCCCCGCCCGCACCGCCTCACCCACGTGCGGGTGCCGCGCCGGCGCTGATTCCCCCGACAACAGCAGTCGGGGTGCGGTCGCTTCCCCCACCTCCACCAGCTTCGCGGCCTCCGACGTCGAGGTGCCCAGGGTGGTCGCGATCATGATCGTCGCGTTCCGATGCCCCTGCCGCTTCGCGAGCGAATCCGCCCCCAGCTCCGGACGGGACTGCCGCGCGACCTCCGACGCGACCTGCACGGCCGCAGCATCCAACAACCGTCGCGCCTGCCCGAGAAGCCGATTCAGTTCCACCAGCCGCCCCGCCGCGCATCCCTCCACCGCACCGTCGGGCCACGCCGCACCCAACGCGGCAACCGCGTCAGTCAACGAAGCGAGAGAGGAACTCATACCTCACAAGATACTCCCCACACCTCACGAAGACTAGTATTTCTGTTCCCCACCCGGTGAGACTTTCCTAACCCTCATCAGGGCTTCTTTCTGTGGATAACCCCACCCGCAACCGGTTCCACTGTCGGAGGTATGTGCATCAACCGTCCGCCTCGCAGCGTGTTCCCGCCACTGGAAGCACCCGGGATGTCAGATAGTCCATGGCGATCTGCGATGCGCATGCCGACTGCGAGAAGAGCGACGTGTGTCCCTCCGCGTTCACCGTGACCAGCACAGCGTTGTGGAGGCTGTCAACCAGGTCGGCTGCGGTCGCGTACGGCGTGGCGGGATCTCCGGTGTTGGCGAACACCAGGATGGGCGAGGTCCCCGCATAGTCGACCTCGGGATCGACCAGGGGCACAGACTCGCATCCATCCAGGTCCTGCGTACCGGCCATGGCACACGTGACAGCCTGCCCGAAGCCGTCCTCCACGGCGGCCGACTCGGTGGCGAGCTGCTCGAGCGCGGCCATGTCACCGGCTTTCGCCTTCACCAGGGTGTCGGCAATCGTCGGCCACTGGCTGCGCGGAGCGTAGAGCGCGCTCGTGAGGTACGAGTCGATGCTGTACTCATCCACCGTGGCCGTCTCGTCGATCGTGACGGGGTTCTGTCCCAGCTCGTCCGCCCACTCCGCAAGCTGCTCGCGCGCTTGCATCAGATTCCCCGAGAACGGGCACGGGCCCAGCTCTCCAGCCGCACACGCACTCAGGAACCGCGACGTCACCGCATCGATCGCGGCGTTCTGAACCGCGAGATCCGTCTCGAGCGATGCCGGTGCCGGCCCGTCGAAGACCATGGCTCCCACAGAAGACGGGAAGAGCGTCGCATACATCGAGCCCAGGTAGGTGCCGTAGGAATAGCCGAGGTAGTTCACCGGTGCTCCGCCGAGAAGCATCCGCAGATACTCCATGTCGTGAGCGACGTAGGGCGTCGAGGCGAAGTGAGCGAGCTTCTTCGACGGCGTGCAGACGTCCTCCGACAGGTCGTCACAGCCGAAAGGGTCGCCGACGCCCAACACGGAACGGACGCCGCGGGGGTCGAATCCCACGATGTTGAAGTTCTGCCGCACGGGCTCGCCCGCATCGCTCAGCGCAAGATTCACCGCTTCGGTGACCCCGGATCCTCCGGGGCCGCCCGGGTTGATGATCAGGTCGCCGTGCGAAGCGTCGGGCGAGACGGCCCGTAACAGTGCCACCGTGGTGGTCGTGGACTTCTGGGAGAGGGGTGCGAACCAGTCGACGGGAACGACCATCGAGCCACACTGAACGCGGGGGAACGCGCGGTGATCGCCATCGTCTGCGGGATACGCCTCGGCCATCTCATCGCTGCAGTCAGTCCAGTCGATCGTGTCGACACCCTGACCATCGATCCACTCCTGAATCCGAGCCCCGTTGGCCCCTTCGCTGAAATCGACGGCCCCAGAGTCGGCCGGAGAGCATGCCGTGAGCAGGGGCGCCACCAGGGCGCCGAGTGCGATGGTGGCCGCGGCCCAGCTCGTGAGCGTCCGGCGGCGCGCTGAGGCGCGCTGAGGGTAAGCAGACATGACAGCAAATGTAGGCATACCCGGCGAGGCAACCCGGCCCAGATCGTGCAACGTCCTCCTTGCGACGGAGGGAGATCGCTCAAGATGCATCTCGAGAATGACCGTCCCTTCGCAGACGCCGCACGTCGTTCCGACCTCGGTAGGCTGAAGATCGTGAGCGAGGGAGCGCCGGCAATCCGCAGGATGCCCGACGGCACGGTGAAGCAGGTGGGTCCGCTCACCGACACTCGAGTCTGGACCGTCCCCGGCCGTGCGCATCGTCCCCTTGCCGCACCTCGCGACGAGCCCCGACCGCTCGCTTCCGGCGACCATGACCGCCTGTGCGCCTTCTGCGCGGGCCGGTACCTCGAGACCACGCCCGAGAAGACCCGCCTCGTCGGCACCGACTTCGCCGAACTGCGCCACGTGCCCGCGGGCGAGCTCTTCGACACGGTCGCCGAGTTCCGCCGGTTCGCCAACCTCTTCGAGATCGTCTCGGCCGAGTACTGGCGCGAGAATCACGGCTTCCGCCAGCCCGCCGCGGTCGTCGAGTGGGCTCAGCGCTACCTCTCCACCCCCGAGGGTCGCGCGCACCTCGAGTCGCTCGCGGCGATCCGCGCGGCCTCGAGCGGCGAACACGTCTCCCTCGAAGAGGCGGCGCTCGATCTGCTCGGCGGGTCGCACGATGTGATCGTCGCGCGGCGTCACGTCGTCGACGGCGCGACGAGCGACGACCGGCTCGCGTCGTCAGGCACTCTCACTCCCGATGAGCACGCGGCGTACATCGCGTACACGGTGCGCTCTCTCGCCGAGATCCAGGTTGCGCAGCCGCACGCCGCCTACGTTGCGGTCTTCCAGAACTGGCTGCGTCCCGCTGGCGCGTCGTTCGAGCATCTGCACAAACAGCTCGTCGCGGTCGACGAGCACGGCCCCCAGGTCGACCACGAACTGCGCCTGCTCTCGCACGACCGCGCGCTGTACCAGCACGAGATCGCCGACCTCGCCGTCGAACAGGGGCTCGTGGTCGCCGCGACCGAGGGCGCCGTGGCGTTCGCCGGCGTCGGGCACCGCTACCCCGCGTTCGAGGTGTACTCGACCTCGAGCGCGAACCTGCCACAGGAGCATTCCGCCGCCGGCATACGTGCCGTCTCCGACCTGGTGCACGCCCTGCACGCGGCCACCGGTCCGCTCGTTCCGACGAACGAGGAATGGCACTATCGGCCGCCCGGCGCCCCGTGGCCCATGCCGTGGCGGGTCGTGCTGAAGTGGCGCATCTCGAACCCCGCGGGTTTCGAAGGCGGCACGAAGATCTACGTGAACACGATCGATCCGTGGGAGCTTCGGCGTCGCGCGGTCGCGTCGCTGACCGCACTGCGGGATGCCGGGGCCATCGCACCGGACATCCGCATCGGCGACGAATGCACGCCCGCCGACGCGCACCTGCGCTACGCCGAGGCGGCGCGCGACGCGGACGACACGTGACCTTCCCGTTCGACGCCCTGCGGCGCGCGCCCGACGTCGAGGGCGAGGGGCTCGTCGCCTCGGATGCCGCCGATCGCCTGATCCTCGACGAGTCAGTCGATGCCCGGCGCGAGGCCCGCGACGGCGAGCTCGTCGTGATCGGCGACGCCTATGGCGCTCTGGCGCTCGGCGCCGCATGGGAGGGATGCCGGGGCATCCGCGTGCACCAAGACGCCCTGACCGGCGAGCGGGCGCTGGCGCGCAACGCGGCGGCGCTCGACCTCTCGGGGGCAGTCGCCTCGCACACCACGCTCGACGCCGACCTCGTGCGCGGAGCGCGCGTCGTGTTGGTGCGACTGCCACGCTCGCTCGAGGCCCTGCGTGACATCGCCGGCCTGATCGCCGCGCACGCCGACTCGGCGGTAGTCGTCTATGCCGGCGCACGCATCAAGCACATGACCCTCGCCATGAACGACGTGCTCGCCGACGTCTTCGAGCGCGTCGACGTCACCCACGCGCGGCAGAAATCGCGCGTGCTTGTCGCACGCGGGCCCCGAGCGGGGACAGGCAACAGGGATCTCGAGCCGGCATCGGCATCCGTCGACGGCCTCGAGCTGCGCGCCTTCGGCGGCGTATTCGGCGGCGCCCGCCTCGACGCGGGCACGCGTCTGCTGCTGGCATCCCTGCCCGACCTCCTTCCCGGTGGCACCCGCGATGATCCGTTCGTCGACCTCGCGTGCGGAAACGGCGTCATCGGGGCGTGGCTGGCGACGAGGCATCCCACCGCCTTCGTCTGGTCGTCGGATCAGTCGGCGGCCGCTGTCGCGTCGGCCCGCGCGACGGCCGCGGCGAACGGCGTCGAGGGTCGCGTGCGGGTGGTCCGCGATGACGCGCTGTCGGGGCGGCCCGATGCGAGCGCGTCGCTCATCACGCTGAACCCGCCGTTCCACTCCGGCGCCGCCGTGACCGACCGCATCGCCCCGCATCTGTTCGCCGACGCCGCACGCGTACTCCGCCCGGGCGGGGAGCTCTGGACGGTCTGGAACTCGCCGCTGCGCTACCGACCCCTGCTCGAGCGCATCGTCGGCTCGACCCGCCAGATCGCGCGCGACGCGAAGTTCACCGTCACCGTCTCGACGCGGCGGTAATTCGGGGTCAGCGCCCGAGCGCCTCGTCGCCGCGCGTGGCCCACAGGGCCCACGCCACGAGCACCGGCTGCAGGAAGAGTCGCCCGAACCGGCGGGCGTCGGTGTCGAGTCCCGGCGCCGACGCGCCGGTGCGCCACTGGTGCACATTCCCGGGGAACACCGCGACGAAGAACGCCGCGACGGCGGCTCCGACCCGCGCGCGCTCACGCGGCAGAGCGACGAGCGCCACGGCCAAGCCGACTTCGACGACGCCGGATGCCACGACGATCGTGTCCTTGTCGGTGTGCAGGGCGCGCGTCGCCCAGTCGGGAACGACGATGCGGAACCCTCGGCGCAGCGTCGTGAGGTGTGCGACGCCGGCGGCCGCGAGCAACGCGGCGAGCGCCCACCGCAGGGCGGTGCGCATCAGACGATGCCCGCGCGGATGCCATCCAGTGACGCTGCGACGTTCGGCAGCCGCTCGGCGAGAACGTCGTCGAGTGCGAAGAGGCGGTCACGGGCATCCTGCAGCACGCGCGCGCCCGAGTCGGTGACGTGCAGATCGCTGGCGGCGCCGGCGTGCGAGGTGGCATCCTCCACCAACCCGTCGTCGACGAGCGTGCGCACCGCGGTGTGGGCGGACTGCACCGTGATGTGCGATCGGCGCGCGAGCTCGGAGAACGAGATGCCGGGCTCGGCGTAGATGTGGCCGAGCAGGCCGAACTTGCGGGTCGTGATGCCGAGGTCCTTCAGAATCGCCGACAGCTGGCCCTCCCACATCGCCGACACCGCGAGCAGCGCGATGACGGGGCTGAAGCGCGGGGTCTGTTGGGTCATAGGCACATGGTAGCGAGGGGCGGGCCTGTCAGCGGGTCGGCTGACCGTGAGTTCGCGAGCCGGCCCTGCGCAGTGATGGCCTGGCCGTCAGCTCTTCCCGCCGGGAGGGCCGACGAGCAGCAGCACAGCGAACAGCCCGATGACGAGCGCGGCGATGATCAGAACGAGCGCCCACGGCCGCGCCAGGAACCACGCGAGCGGTCGGTCGTACCAGCGCGCATAGGCCGCGGCGGGGTCGACATCGCGTCGCCACTGCCCCGCGAGCAGTCCGCGACGGTGCAGCCACACTTCGGCCGGGATCGTGGCGTACGGCACGATCGCGCTGATCAGTGCGGCGACCGTCGGCCCGGCCGTCCAGCGGTTGTTGAGCGCCACCAGGATCACCGTCGCGCCGTACGAGAGGAAGACGAAACCGTGGATGCCTCCGCCGATCGTCACCGCGGCAGCCCACCCCGTGGTGGCGCGGACGATCAGGCCGGCGATCAGGAGCGTCCACGAGACGGCCTCGGCGATGGCGAGCGTGCGGAACAGCGTGAGTGGGGTGCGGAACATACCTTCAGTATAACTGAAGCACGGCGTGGCTCTCGCCGTGACGGCGTGCGCGACTCACCGCGCGGCGGATCAGTCGACCGCGGTCACCCGCAGGACGAGCGACCGCTGCGGTACGTCGGTGAGCGGGCGAACCCCGACCGCGCCGAGTTCGCGCCCGGAGACGACCAAAGGTTCCCGCAGCCATTCAAGGTCCGACAGTCCCGAGCCGCGCGCGCCGGTCGCGCCGAGCTGCTCGAGCCGGTAGCGCCGCATCGGATCGAGACCCGGCAGCGTGACGCGGCCCGACGGGTACGCGGTGCTCATCTCGACGTGCGAGATCACGAACACCGCCTCCGCGCCGCCTCGGCTGATCATGCCCCGCACATCGATCGCGGGGTCGGCCACGTCGGCGTTCACCAGGCGCCCGTGCGCCACGAGCGGCCGGATCTGCTTCGCCACCGCGACCCAGCCCGCCAGCTCGGCACGCGTCTCGGGATCGATCGCGGCGAGATCCCACTCGATGCCGACATGCCCGAACAGGGCGACCGCCGCGCTGAACGACAGCTCGACAGTGCGCCCCGTCGTGTGCACGGCGGGGCTCGTGATGTGCGCGCCGAGCATCTCCGGCGGCACGACGAGCGCCGTGTATCGCTGGTTGCGCAGCCGCTCGATGGGGTCGAGGTCGTCGCTCACCCAGATGCGCTCCGTGCGATCGAGCACGCCGAGATCGACGCGGGCGCCGCCCGACGCGCACGACTCGATCTCGAGCCCGGGGTGGGCGAGGCGCAGCTCATCGAGCAGGCGGTAGAACGCGAGCGTGTGCGCGTGCACGTGCGCCGCTCCGCCGGCTCCCGCCCCCGGGTCGACCAGGTCGCGGTTGTGGTCCCACTTGAGATAGGCGATCCGGTACGTGCTCAGCAGGTCGTGCAGGCGGTCGTAGATGTAGGCGTAGGCATCCGGGTGCGCGAGATTGATCACCTGCTGGTTCCGTCCCGCTGCGGGAAGGCCGGCACGCGCCCGCAGGATCCACTCGGGATGCGCCCGGGCGAGGTCGCTGTCGGGGTTCACCATCTCAGGTTCCACCCACAGGCCGAACTCCATGCCCCGATCGATGACGTGATCGATGAGCGGATCGAGGCCGTCAGGCCAGACCTCCTCGTCGACGTACCAGTCGCCGAGGCCGGCGGTGTCGTCGCGGCGCCCGCGGAACCAGCCGTCGTCGAGCACGAAGCGCTCGACGCCGACGTCGGCGGCCGCATCGGCGAGCGCGGTCAGGCGCCGCAGATCGTGGTCGAAGTAGACCGCCTCCCACGTGTTCAGCGTGATGGGGCGTGGCCTCGTCGGGTGCTGCGGCCGTGCGCGCCAGTGGGTGTGGAACCGCGCCGCGAGCTCGTCCAGCCCCTGCCCCCACGATCCGTAGACCGTCGGCGTACTGATGTGCTGGCCGGGACCGAGGGTGATCTCGCCGGGCAGGAACAGCTCGCCACCGGCCAGGAACGACTCGCCGGTCATCGTGCGCTCCGCGATGACGCGATGATTGCCACTCCACCCGACGTGGATGCCATGGACCACACCGCTCTCGAAACCGAACCCGGGGCGCCCCGCTGCCAGCAGCAGGGTCGAGTCGGCACCGGGCCGGCCGCGCCGACTCTCGCGCACGTGCGAACCCATCGTGAACGCGCGTCGCTGCGGCGTGCGTTCCCGGAGGTGCCTGCCCGTGGTGTCGAGCAGTTCGGTCGAGTCCCACGGCGTCGGGAAGGTGGCGTGCAGCGTGTTCACGACATAGTCGTCGCGGCCGAGGTTGGTGAGGGTGAGCCGCTGCGTGAACACCCCACCCGCGCCGACCCCGAGATCGACCCGCACGCGGATCAGCGACTCGTCGTCTTCGAGCGTGAGCGTCGCGGAACGGGAATCGCTGGTCGCATCGACCAACGCCAGCAGCACGCTGAAGTGCTCGCCGCGGGCACGATACCCCTCGACACCGGGCGCGCCCGCCCACCCCGAACTCGACGTCGGTACGACGGCGAGCCGAGGCGGGGCATCCATTCCTCCGGTCACCTGCTGGGGCCGCGCGGCGAGGGCGATCGCACCCAGCGACCCGTCATCGGATTCGCTCAGCTCCACTCCCCAGTGGACGATCGACGGACCGTACGGCGTCTCGAGGTCGATGACGACGCTGGTGCCCTCACCGCGCAGATGCAACACGCTGTCGTGCGTCACGTCAGCCCTTCACCGCCGAGCCGGCAACCGACTGCACGAAGTAGCGCTGGAAGATCAGGAAGATGATCAGCACGGGAAGCACCAGCAGGGTGCCGAAGGCGAACACCTGACCCCAGTCCGGCGGAACCTGCGACGAGAAGACACCCATCTCGAGCGGCAGCGGGCGAACGGCGGGGTCGGATGTCACGAGCGACGGCCACAGGAACTGGCCCCACGAGCTGAGGAAGGTGAGGATCGCCACCGTGGCGAAGACGGGCTTCGCGTTCGGGATGACGATCCGCACGAACGTTCCCCATGACCCGAGGCCATCCAGGCGCGCCGCCTCTTCCATGCTCTTGGGCAGGTTGAGGAAGAACGTGTAGAAGAGGAACACCGAGAATGCGTTCGCGATGAAGGGGATCATCTGCACGAACAGGGTGTCTCGCTGACTCTGCATCAGCGACATCAGCGGGATCGCGACCGACTCGAACGGCACGATGACGAGCAGCACGATCAGGATGAAGACCTTGTCACGCCCCACCCACTCGAGTCGCGCGAACGCGTAGCCGGCCATGGAGTTCACGACGAGGCCCGCGAGCACCACGACCGCCGAGATGGCGAACGAGTTGAAGAAGAACTGCCAGAAGTAGCCGGTCGCGTCGGAGTTCAGCGCACCGAGCACGCCGATGTAGTTGTCGAACGACAGGTTCGTCGGCAGGAAGCCGGCGAAGCCGTCGAGCACGTCGGCGGAGGGCTTCAGACTGCCGATCAGCAGGTAATAGATCGGCGCGAACATGAGGACGGCGGCGATGATCATCAGCGTGTAGTCGCGGATGGTCGCGGTCCTTCTCTGCGATTTTGCGGTACTCATCCGTCACTCCTCTGGCGCAGAACCCGACGTTGGATCAGCGTGATGACCACGATGATCAGGAACAACACGACCGAGATCGCCGAGGCACGGCCCAGGTTGTTCTCGCTGTAGATCGCCTGTGTGGCGTTGTAGAGCAGGGTCTGCGTCGCCTCCTCATTGGCGCCGGCGGTGCGAATGAGAATGAACACCTGGTCGTAGACCCGGAACGCCAGGATCGTCGTCAGCAGCACCACGAAGATCAACGTGTTGCGGATACCGGGCACCGTGACATTCAGGAACTGCTGCCATCCGTTCGCACGATCCAGGCGCGCGGCCTCGTAGCGTTCTTCGGGGATCTCCTGCAGCGCCGCGAGGAGGATCACCATCTGGAACCCGACGCCCTGCCAGATCGACAGCAGGATGACCGAGCCGAGCGCCGTCGCCGACGACCCCAGCCAGTCGTGCGCGGGCACCAGCCCGCCCGTGAGGAACGACACCGACGAGTTGAGCAGCCCGTCGGAGCTGCGGTCGAGGATGAGGCGCCAGATCACGGCGACGAGGGCCATCGGGAAGACGACCGGCATGAAGAAGAACGTGCGGAAGAACTTCACTCCGCGCAGCTTCCGGTTCAGCAGCACCGCCAGCATCAGTGCGAGTCCGGTCTGCACCGGGATCACGACGATCGCGAAGACGAAGTTGTTGACGAGCGAGCGCAGGAACGCGCCCGAGACCACCGGATCGGTGAACAGTCGGATGTAGTTCGTGAGGCCCCAGAACTTGGGCGGCCGGGCCTGATCGACCTGGACGTTGTAGAGCGAGAGCACGATGGCCGCGATGAACGGGACCGCGACGAAGGCGATGAGTCCGATCAGCGCGGGAAGCGACATGAGAACACCGTCGCGGGTGTCTCCCCAGCGGCGGCGGGGCTTCCGGGGGGCGAAGTCGATGTCCACGGGGCGCATCGACGTTGATACGGGGGATGCCATGATCTAGATCCTTTCGTGGTCGTGAGGGAGTGAGCGGGTGGTCGGCGGGGGGGGGCCCCCCCGGGGGGGCCCCCCCCCGGGGGGTGTGTTTTTCGGAGGGGTGGGGGGGGGT
>JASCPF010000090.1 GCA_029959325.1 Microbacteriaceae bacterium PS02068 | reverse complement strand
GGTGTGGGCGGCGGAGCGGGTGCCGACGCTGTGCCGACCGAGCGCGCCACCCGTCGCTCGGCGGCGCCCGCCGCGCAGGCCGCCCCGCGCCGCGCGTCCTTGCGGCAGCGCTCGTTCATCGGCACGCTCAAGGCGCTCGACGTGCTCTCGGCGGCGGGTGCGCAGGTGTCGGTGCGGGTCTCCGACCTCGACAGCGGCGAAGACGTGCTGACGGGCGATGATCATCTGACCCTGCCGGTCGGCGGGCTCGGCGTCGTGCCGCTGCTGATCGAGGTCGCGGCGCAGATCGAGTTCGGGAGCCTCGACCCGCTCGAGGTCATCGACCGCGGGTCGATCGACCCCGTCGGAGTGGCCGGAATCTGGCAGCACCTGAAGGCCCCGGCGCTGCCGGTCGTCGATCTCGCGGTGCTGGCCGCCGCGGCATCCGACGCCTCTGCCGCCAATGCGCTGCTGGGGCGCGTCGGGCTCGATGCGGTGCGGTCGCGGATGGATGACATCGGGCTCGAGAAGACCGCGCTGCTCGACCAGTTTCGCGACGTGCGCGGCCTCGACCACGCGCCGCAGGTCGCGCTGTCGTCGGCGGGCGAGCTGTCGGCGCTGTTCGCGGCGATCGTCAACGCGCACGTCGTGTCGCCGGCGGTCAGCGCCCAGGTCGGCGAATGGCTGAACCTCAATCAGGATCTCGCTTTGGTCGGCGCGGCCACGGCGCTCGACCCGTTCGCGCACGAAGACGACCGGCACCGACTGCTGTTCGTCAACAAGACCGGCCGCGCCGACGGCATCCGCGCCGAGGCAGGCGTGCTCGCCGGCCCGCGCGGCGGTGCCGCCTATGCCCTCATCGTCGGTTTCGACGACCTGTCGATCGCCCACCGCCTGCGTGCGCACGAGGCCTTCCGCGCGCTCGGCGCCGACCTCATGGAGTACGTGTACTGATCGCGTGCCGCCCGTCCTGCCCGCAACGCCTGATTTGATCACTGGCCTCGCGCGCCCATTGGGGGCAGAGTGGGGTCATGGACACGCCGGAGTGGATTCACAGTCGAGAACTGACGGCCTGGGTGGCCGAGATGGCGCAGCTGTGCACGCCGGACGACATCCACTGGTGCGACGGATCCGACGAGGAATACCGTGCGCTGTGCGAGCAGATGGTCGAGGCGGGCACGTTCATCCGGTTGAATCCCGAGCTGCGACCCGACAGCTTCCTGGCGCGCAGCGATCCGAGCGATGTGGCGCGGGTCGAAGAGCGCACGTTCATCTGCGCCCGCAGCGAAGACGATGCCGGACCCACGAACAACTGGATGGACCCGCGCCAGATGACGCCGCTGCTGCGCGGTCTGTTCGCGGGGTCGATGGCGGGTCGCACGATGTACGTGATCCCGTTCAGCATGGGTCCGCTTG
The DNA here is from genome assembly GCA_029959325.1 of Microbacteriaceae bacterium PS02068. Lineage (GTDB taxonomy): Bacteria > Actinomycetota > Actinomycetes > Actinomycetales > Microbacteriaceae > Microbacterium. The sequence continues at coordinate 9,281 of JASCPF010000090.1, read as the reverse complement.
GCTCGCCGATCGCACAGCTCGGCGTGCAGCTGACCGACTCGCCGTACGTCGCGGTCAGCATGAAGATCATGACCCGGATGGGCCGTCCCGCCGCCGAGGTGCTCGGCGCCGACGGCGAGTTCGTGCCCTGCATGCACACCGTCGGAGCACCGCTCGCGCCCGGCGAGGCCGATGTGCCGTGGCCGTGCAACCCCGACGAGAAGTACATCGTGCACTTCCCCGAGACCCGCGAGATCTGGTCGTACGGGTCGGGCTATGGCGGCAATGCCCTGCTGGGCAAGAAGTGCCTGGCCCTCCGCATCGCGTCGACGATGGCGCGCGACGACGGCTGGCTCGCCGAGCACATGCTGATCCTCGGCGTCGAAGACCCGCAGGGCGAGAAGACCTACGTCGCCGCCGCGTTCCCGAGCGCCTGCGGCAAGACGAACTTCGCGATGCTCGTGCCGCCGCCCGCCTTCGCCGACAAGGGGTGGAAGGTCACGACGGTCGGCGACGACATCGCCTGGATCAAGCCCGGCTCTGACGGCAAGCTGCGCGCGATCAACCCCGAGGCGGGGTATTTCGGCGTGGCGCCGGGCACGTCGTACGCCACCAACCCCAACGCGATGGAGTCGATCCGCCGCGACACGATCTTCACGAACGTCGCCCTCACCGATGACGGCGACGTCTGGTGGGAGGGCATGGATGGGGATGCCCCAGCGCACGCGATCGACTGGCAGGGGAACGACTGGACGCCCGATTCGGGCACGAAGGCGGCGCACCCCAACTCGCGCTTCACCTCGCCCGCGGTGCTCAACCCCGCCCTCGACGACGCGTGGGACGACCCCGCCGGCGTGCCGATCCGGGCCTTCATCTTCGGCGGACGTCGGGCGGGGACGATCCCGCTCGTCGCGCAGAGCTTCAACTGGGCATACGGCGTCTACATGGCCGCGACCATGGGGTCGGAGACGACCGCCGCGGCCTTCGGCGCGCAGGGCGTCGTGCGTCGCGACCCGTTCGCGATGCTGCCGTTCGCGGGCTACCACATGGGCGACTACATCAACCATTGGCTGGCCCTCGGGCGGTCGGTCCGCAACCCGCCGCGCATCTTCCAGGTCAACTGGTTCCGCCGCGGCGAAGACGGAAAGTTCCTGTGGCCCGGCTTCGGCGAGAACATGCGCGTGCTGCAGTGGATCGTCGACCGCTCGCGCGGCCGCGCGCTGGGTGTGGAGAGTCCGATCGGGTGGATGCCTCAGTACGAGGATCTCGATTGGGAGGGCCTCGACTTCAGCGAAGAGGACTTCTTCACCTGCATGGCGATCAACCGGCGCGACTGGACGGCCGAGCTGCTCGACGTCGAAGAGCTCTTCATGAAGCTCTACACCCGGCTGCCCAAGGAGATGGAGGGCATCCGGTCACTCACGACGAGTGCGCTCTGGCGCTCGCCGAAGAACTGGGAACTGGTGCACGACCCGACCTGACCGGGCGGCCGGGCCCCCGCCCGACGGGCGCGCGGGTGGGAGCGTCAGAAGACGATCGTGTGGTTGCCGTGCCGGATCACGCGGTCCTGCGCGTGCCACAGCACGGCGCGCGAGAGCACCTGACGCTCGACGTCGGCGCCGCGGCGGGCGAGCTCGGTCGCCGACTCGGCGTGCGTGACGCGCACGGTGTCCTGTTCGATGATCGGGCCCTCGTCGAGGTCTCCGGTCACATAGTGCGACGTCGCGCCGATCAGCTTGACCCCGCGCTCCTTCGCCTTCTTGTAGGGCTCGGCGCCGATGAAGGCCGGCAGGAACGAGTGGTGGATGTTGATCACCGGCACCCCGAGCTGCTCGAGGAACTCGGGCGAGAGGATCTGCATGTAGCGCGCCAGCACGACGAAGTCGACGTTGCCGACCAGCAGCTTCAGGATCTCGGCCTCCGACGCCGACTTGTCGGGTCCCGCGACCGACGGCACGTGGAAGAAGGGCACGCCGAAGCTGCGGACGTCTTCGGCGGTCGACTGGTGGTTCGAGATCACCATCGGGATCGTCACCGGCAGATCGCCCCGGCGGTGCCGCCACAGCAGGTCGAGCAGGCAGTGGTCCTGCTTCGACGCGAGAATGGCCATGCGCTTGGGCACCGACTGGTCGGTCAGCGACCACTCGAGCTCGAACGGGGCGAGCGTCGCGGCGATCTCGGCCTCGATCGCGGGGCGGTCGGCGGCGAAGTCCGGCCGGTGGAACACGACCCGCTGGAAATAGGCGCCGCCGCGGTGGTCGTCGGAGTACTGGTCGAACGCGACGATGTTGCCACCGATCCGCGTGATCATCGCCGACACGGCCGCGACGATGCCCGGGGTGTCCGTCCCGTGCACGATCAGTGCGGCGTGGGCGGGCAGGAGGTGCGGATTGTGGACCGGGGGCATGTGTTCATTCTGCCCGAGGCCCGCCGGCCTCAGCGCACGCCCTTCATGAGCTTCAGCACGGGCCTTGCGACGACCAGCAGCAGCACGCCGACCGCCGCGGCGATGAGGCCCAGGGTGGCGAAGTACGGCACCTCGTCGGCGGGGTTGTACAGCTCTGCGAGCTGCCCCGCGATCGCCGTGCCGAGCGACACCGACAGGAAGAACAGCGCGATCATCTGCGTGTGGAACGCCTCGGGAGCGAGCTTGGTCGCCACCGAGAGACCGACGGGCGAGAGCAGCAGTTCGGCGACCGTGAAGACGAACAGGATGCCGACGATCGCCAGCACCGGCGTGCCGTTCGCCCCCGTTCCCGCGAACGGCACGAAGAGCAGGAATGCCGCCCCCATCACGATCGCCGCGAGACCGAACTTCACCGGCGTCGACGGCTGGCGGGTGCCGAGCTTCGTCCAGATCGCCGCGAACACGCCCGACAGCACGATGATGAAGACCGGGTTGATCGACTGCACCCACGACACCGGCATCTCCCAGCCGAAGAGGTCGCGGTTCAGCCGCTTGTCGGAGTAGATCGTCAGCACCGTGAACTGCTGCTGGTACAGCGACCAGAACGCGACCGAGGTGAGGAACAGAGGCAGGAACCCCCAGACCCGGCTGCGCTCGTCGGTGCTCACGCGGCGACTCGACAGGATCACCGCGAAATAGGCGATCGTGGCGCCGATCACCGCGATGATCACGACGAGAGCGAGGTTGTCGGCGCGGATCACGCCGACGAGTACGAGCACCACGATCAGGATCACCGCCGCGATGGCGATGCCGATCATGACCGGATACCGCTCGCGCGGCAGCGGATTGGGCACGCGGCGCGCTTCGGCCGGCAAGTCCTTGCGACCGAACGAGTACTGCAGCAGGCCGAGCGCCATGCCGACGGCGGCCAGGCCGAAGCCCCAGTGGAAGCCGAGCGTCGACTGCAGCAGGCCGGTCAGCAGCGGGCCCGCGAAAGCGCCCAGGTTGATGCCCAGGTAGAAGAGCGAGAAACCGGCATCCCGTCGCGGATCGTCTCGGCCGTACAGCGTGCCGACGACGCTGGTCGCGGTGGCCTTGAGGCCGCCCGATCCGACGGCCACGAGCACGAGGCCGACGCCGACGCCCACGAAGCCCGGCAACAGGGCGAGGGCGATATGCCCGCCCATGATCACGATCGCGCTGACGAAGAGGATGCGCTCGGCGCCGGCGATGCGATCGGCGACCCACGCGCCCAGGATCGTCGAGAGGTAGACGGCGCCGCCGTACGCCCCGACGATGCCGGCGGCGACGGTCTGGTCCATGCCCAGCCCGCCCTGGGTGGCCGAGTAGTACAGGTAGATGAGCAGGATGCCCTGCATGCCGTAGAAGCTGAACCGCTCCCACATCTCGACGCCGAACACGTGCGCGAGCGCCCACGGCTGCCCGAAGAAGCGGGCGTCGGCGCGGTCGTCCGGACGCGCCGTGCCGGCGTCACTCGTCGTGCTCATGCCTTGAACCTAGTCCTGCCCGGGTGGTGACACCGTCAGGCTCAGCCGCCGGGGTAGCGTGGCGTCCATGGTGGACATCGACGACGCATCGGCGCCGGAAGGCATCACGATCCGTCCTCTGGAATCGATCGAGCAGGTCTTCGCGGCCTCGGCCGTTCTCGACGAGGTGTGGGGCGGCGATCGCGGCGGCATGCCGCCGAACCTGCTGCGCGCCCTCGCGCACGCGGGGAACTACGCCGTCGGGTTGTACGACACATCGGGTGACGAGGAGCGGATGATCGGGGCATCCATCGCGTTCTTCGCCGCGCCAGCTGCGCGCTCGATGCACTCGCACGTCACCGGCATCCTCCCCTCGTACCGCTCGCAGGGGCTGGGGCGGATGCTCAAGAGCCACCAGCGCGCGTGGGCCTTCGCGCGCGATGTCGGCCACATCACGTGGACGTTCGACCCGCTCGTCGCGCGCAACGCGCATTTCAACCTGCGGGTGCTCGGGGCGCGCGTCGACGAGTACCTCGTCGATCACTACGGCCCGATGGACGACGGCGTCAACCGCGGCGACGAGACTGACCGGCTCATGGTGACGTGGGCGCTCGCAGCTCCGGCGTCGCCGCCCGACGAGGCATCCGTCGTGACGAGCGTGCCGGTGCCGCACGACATCGAGAGCCTGCGACGGACCGACCCGCCCGAGGCGCTCGAGTGGCGCTACCGCGTGCGCGACGCCTTCGGCGGCCTGTACCAGGACGGCTTCGTCGCCGCCGGCTTCGACGAGCGCGGCTACCTGTTCACGCGGGGCTGAGCCGGGGCGAGTCGGCGGGTCGGCGGGCTGCTGCCGCGCGGGCGCTGCCCGAACTCCTCCAATTCGCAGTCGAACACGCGGATCCTGCCGATCTGACGCCCTTTCCCGGACATCTGGAGGAGTTCGGGCTCGCCGCCGCGCGGCGTCTCCCTAGGCTGGCGCCGTGACCGTGATCGACCTCAGCCATCCCATCCGCGCCGGACTCGTGACCTACCCGGGCCTGCCGGCGCCGAAGATCACTCCGCACCTGACGCGCGCCGACTCGCGGGGGATGTATGCGTCCGGCACCGAGTTCGCCATGGATGTCATCACCATGATCGGCAACACGGGCACCTACCTCGATTCGCCGTTCCACCGCTACGCCGACGGCGCCGACCTCGCGGGGCTCGACCTCGCGACCCTGGTGGGTCTGCGCGCCGAGGTGTTCTACCTCGAGGATGTCTGGACCGCGGAGCGCCGCGGCATCCGGGCAGAGACCCTCGCCGATCGTGATGTGCGTGGCGCGGCGGTGCTGCTGCACACGGGCTGGGACCGGCACTTCGGCACCCCGGAGTACGCGACCGGCGCTCCATTCCTGACCGGCGAGGGTGCACAGTGGCTGATCGACGCCGGCGCCGTGCTCGTCGGCATCGACTCGCTCAACATCGACGACACCGAATCGGGCGGCGAGCGCCCCGCGCACTCGCTGCTGCTCGCCGCGGGCGTGCACGTCGTCGAGCACCTCACGCGCCTGGGCGACCTGCCGCCGACGGGCGCGCTGTTCACCGCAGTGCCGCCCGCCGTCGAGGGCTTCGGGACGTTCCCCGTGCGGGCGTTCGCACAGCTGCGCTGAGCGACGTGATCACGTTCTCGGGGTGATCCGTCGCGCCCGGTCGCGCACGTTCGCCATAAACCTTGTGCGCAATTCAATTGCGTGCAATACTTACCCACATGAGCGCTCCCCTCGACGATCTCGTCTGCTTCGCGATGTACACGGCGTCGCACGCCACGACGCAGGCCTATCGCGAGGTGCTGAAGCCGTGGAACCTCACGTACCCGCAATACCTCGCACTTGTCGTGCTGGCCACGGGTGAGCACACCGTCAGCGAGCTCGGCGACGCGCTGTCGCTCGACTCGGGCACGCTGTCACCGCTGCTGCGCCGCCTCGAGGCGCGGGGTCTCGTCGCGCGCCGGCGCGATGGCGACGACGAACGCGTCGTGCGCGTGAGCCTCACCGATGCCGGGCGCGAGGCGCACGCCGAGGTGGTCGAGGCGGTCGGATGCCTCGTCCCCGCCTTCGTCGACAGCGGTCGCAGCCTCGCCGACCTGCTCGCTCAGCTGGCCGCCATCACCGGGAACATGCGCGCGCTCGCCGCCGATCTCCGCACGGCCGCCTGACCGGCGCCGAACCTCCCGAGAACCTCCACGAAAGGAACCACCATGGACATCCTCTACACCGCAGAAGCGCTCGCCACGGGCGATGGCCGCAACGGTCACGTCCGCACGAGCGACGGCCTCGTCGACACGGACGTGCGCATCCCGAAAGAGATGGGCGGTGCGGGCGGAGCCCCGAACCCCGAGCTTCTCTTCGCCGCCGGGTACGCCGCGTGCTTCCACAGCGCGCTGCAGGGCGTCGCCCGTGCGCAGAAGGTCTCGATCGAGGGGTCGAGCGTCGGCTCGCGCGTCGGCATCGGCCCGAACGGCCAGGGCGGCTTCGGCCTCGCCGTCGAGCTCGAGGTGAACATCCCCGAGGTCGCGCACGACGTCGCGCAGCAGCTCGCCGACGCGGCGCACCAGGTGTGCCCGTACTCGAACGCGACCCGCGGCAACATCGACGTGACCGTCACCGTCGTCGACGACTGACTCCCCGCCGCCGACTCACTCCACCGCCACCCGACCCCACCGAAGGAACCACCCATGACCGTCCAGACCGATGCCGCACGCCTGCTGAGCCTGCACGAGGCATCCGAACTCCTCACCGTCGTCAACGTGTGGGATGCCGTGTCGGCGACCGCCGTCGCCGCCGAGCCCGGCACGACCGCTCTCGCGACCGCGAGCCACTCCATCGCCGCGACCTTCGGGTACGCCGACGGCGAGAACATCCCGCTCGACCTGCACCTGCAGATGATCGCCCGCATCGTCGAGGCCTCCTCGGTGCCGGTCTCGGCCGACCTCGAGGCGGGCTATGGCGACATCGGCGAGACCGTCCGCCGCGCGATCGGCGTGGGTGTCGTCGGCGCCAACATCGAAGACCAGTTGAAGCCTCTCGACGAGGCCGTGCGCGGGGTCGAGGCGGCGATGCGCGCCGCCGAGGCCGAAGGCATCCGCTTCGTCCTCAACGCGCGCACCGACGCGTTCGTGCGCGGCGGCGACCGCTCGCCCGAAGAGAACCTCGCCGACGCGGTGACGCGCGGCCGCGCGTACCTCGATGCCGGGGCCCCGGTCGTGTTCGTGCCCGGCCTGCTCGACGAGGCGCAGGTGACGACGCTCGTCGACGCCTTCGGCCCGCAGCGGCTGACCATGATCGGCGTCCCCGGCTCGCTGCCGCTCGCACGGCTGCAGGAGCTCGGCGTCGCGCGGGTCTCGTACGGCCCGTGGAGCCAGCGCGTCGCGCTGACCGCCCTGCAGGATCTCGTCCGCGACGTGCACGCCGGCGGCGGCTTGCCCGAGGGCACGCGCGTCCTGAACTGAGGTCGGCGGCGAGCCGCGGCTGCCCGAACTCCTCCAGTTCGCCGCCGGGCGCGCGGAATCTGCCGATTTAGCGCGTTCCTCCGGACATGTGGAGGAGTTCGGGCGCGGAGGGCGGCGCGGCGGCGAGCGGGCGTAGCCTGGCGGCATGCCGATCGTCCGAGCCGCCGCACCCGCCGCACCCGCCGCACCTGTCGACCTCGAGGCGATCGAGCTGCGGGTGCTGCACCTGCCGCTCGTCTCGCCGTTCACGACCTCGTTCGGCACCGAGACCGTGCGCGAGGTCATCATCGTGCGGGCGCGCACGGCAGGCGGCGATGGCTGGGGCGAGATCGTCACGCAGCACGCGCCGCTCTACTCGAGCGAGTACACGCGGGGCGCGTGGGATGTCGCAGAGCGTTTCCTCGTCCCGGCGCTGCTCGAGGCCGGCACGCTTGCGCCCGAGCAGGTCGCCGGCGTCCTCGAGCCGTTCGTCGGGCATCGCATGGTCAAGGCGGGTCTCGAACTCGCGGTGCTCGACGCCGCGCTGCGCGCCGAGGGGCGACCGCTCGGCGAGTACCTCGGCGCGACCGCCCCGCGGGTGCCGAGCGGCGTGAGCGTGGGCATCCAGCGCGATGCCGCCGCGCTCGTCGACGCGGTCGGCGGCTACCTCGACCAGGGCTACGTGCGCATCAAGATCAAGATCAAGCCCGGTCGCGACATCGCCGACACGGCCGCGGTGCGGGATGCCTTCGGCGCGATCCCCCTGCAGGTCGACGCGAACTCGGCCTACACGCTCGCCGATGCGGCCACGCTCGCCGAGCTCGACCGCTTCGACCTGCTGCTGATCGAGCAGCCGCTGCAGGAAGACGACATCGTCGACCACGCGACCCTCGCGGCGCGGCTGCGCACCCCGATCTGCCTCGACGAGTCGATCGTGTCGGCCAAGGCCGCCGCCGACGCGCTCGCGCTGCGCGCGGCATCCATCATCAACATCAAGGCCGGGCGGGTCGGCGGCTACCTCGAGGCCGTGCGCATCCACGACCTGTGCCGCGAGGCGGGCATGCCGGTGTGGTGCGGCGGCATGCTCGAGACCGGCATCGGCCGCGCGGCGAATGCGGCGCTGGCGGCGCTGCCGGGCTTCACGCTGCCGGGCGACATCTCGGCATCCGACCGCTTCTACACCCGGGACATCGTGACCGAGCCCATCGTGCTCGAAGATGGCCACGTGCGCGTGCCGACCGGCCCGGGCATCGGCGTCGAGATCGACCCGGTCGCGCTGGAGGATGCCACGGTCGATCGCGTCGAACTGCGGCGGTGACGTGCGTGCAGCGGGCGTTTCGACTCGCTGCGCTCGCTCAACGACCGGGGGTGCGCTCGCTCAACGACCGGGGGTGGGCTCGCTCAACGACCGGGGGTGGGCTCGCTCAACGACCGGGGGTGGGCTCCTCGGCGGCAGCCGGCACGGGCGCAGTCGGTGCCGGCACGGTGGGTTCCGCTGCCGGCGACGCCGTGGCCGCCTGCTCGTGCGCGAGACCCTGCGCGACGCCGCGGCCGGTCGCCTGGCCCTGGATGATCTGGCGCAGATCGATACCCGTCGCCGCCTCGATCGCGTCGAAGCTCGCGCGCATGCCCGACGCCGATTCAGCGGCCATGTGCGACGAGGCGCCCTCGCCGCCCAGCACCGTGATCGAGCCGACCTTCTCGAAGCCGCGCGCGAACTCCGTCATCATCGGCACGAGGGCCTCGAGCGCGCGCTGCGCGAGCAGCGCCTGCTGGTTCTTCGACAGCGCCTCGGCTTCGGCCTCGATCGCGGCCGCGCGGGCCTCGCCGACGAGGCGCACGGCGTCGGCCTCGGCCTGGGCGCGCAGTCGCGTGGCCTCGGCCTCCTGCGCCGCGATCTGCGCGCGGGCCTCGGCCGCCTTGACCTCGCCGTACGCCGAGG
>JASCPF010000008.1 GCA_029959325.1 Microbacteriaceae bacterium PS02068 | reverse complement strand
CCCCGACATCGCGGGGGGGGCATCGCCCGCACATCGACCGACGGGGCCGGATGCCATGGCAGCCGGCCCCTTCTCTGTGCGTGCTCGGCGTTCCGAAAGCAGGCTGGACCGTCCCTTCCGCGTCCGCCACGGCTCGAGATCGTCGATAGAGCCTGCTTTCGGAACGTGCAGAACGCCCGAGATCAGGGGATGTGGTAGATCCGCACCGTCGAGTTCTGATGCTCGACGTAGAGCGCATGGGTGAGCTCGCGGTATTCGCCGTCGTAGTTGTGGCTGATGAAGTACACCTTCGGCGGCCCGCCGGGCACGTACTCGACCTTCGAGACGGTCATCGTGTGGTCCATGCCGGCCTGCGTCTCGCCCCAGCTGAACACGCCGACATCCCCCACGCGCACTCGATCGAGGTCGGCCTCGGTCGAGTATCCGAACCCCAGCTTGTCGAAGTAGGCCGCCATCGGGGCGGTGGCGATCCACGGCTTCGACGCCGTCCACATCTTGCCCTTCGAGTACCAGGTCTTGTCGATGTGCCAGCCGCGGGCGATGAGCCCCTGGCTCGCGAAGTTCGTGCAGTCGCCGCCGTACGCGTTGTAGTCGCCCCACTCGGCGCTGTTGTAGGCGAACACATACTGGTGCAGGTAGGCCATCTGAGCGGCGACGTCGCCGCCGGTCGGCTGGGTGTTGGTGCCGGCGGCATCTGCGGCGATCTGGGCGCGGTAGGCCGTGGCATCCGCCTTCACGGCCTCGGCCGCCGCCGTGACCTCGGCCTGCGCCGCGTCGGCGGCGGCGGAGGTCGTCGCGGCGCGGAGCTTCTCGGATGCCGCGGAGAGGGCGTCTTCGGTGGCGCGGGCCGCATCGGAGTAGTCGCCGAGCACGGCGAGTGCCGCATCGGCGGCCGCCGCGGTGTCGAAGGTGGGCGGGTCGACCGTGGCCGAAGGTGCCGGCGTCGGGCTCGTGGCCGCGCTCAGCGCGCCGGCTGCCGCGGCCCCGGAAGGCTTCGGCTGCGGGCGCTCGCCCAGTGAGCGCACGAATCCGAAGACCCCGACCGTGAGCGCCACGAGCACGACCACCGAGACGACGCTCGCCACGAACCGCCGTCGGCGCGCGATGCGGCGGCGGCGCGCTGCTCGGGTGGGGGCGGCGGACGGCACGGCCCCGACCCTATCAAGCCGGTTGGGGCTCGGCCTGGACATCACCCGCGTGGACGGGACGTAGCGACGCGACGAAGACGAGCTTGTCGAGCACGCGCGGCGGCAGAACGAACGGATAGAGGTCGCCGGCGCCCATCGAGCGGTTCACGAGGTTCAGCGCGGTCGACAGCGGGATCCACACCCGCTCGACGAGTCCCCGGAAGTCGAGCCCGACGATGTCGGTCGCGGGCAGCAGCCCGTAGGCGATCGCCGTCTCGACGGTGTCGCAGATGTGCAGGTAGTGGGCCCAGGTCTCGGCGAAGTCCTCGTACGGGTGCATCGTCGCGTAGCTCGAGATGTACTCCGCCTTCCAGCGGGCGGGCGGACCCTGGTCGTAGTGACGCCGCGCCGCCGCCTCGTAGTCGGCGGTCTCGTCGCCGAACAGCGCGCGGGCGGCCTTCAGGACGTCGGGGTGGCGCTCGACCAGCTGCCATTCCATGTAGTGGCCGACTTCGTGACGGAAGTGCCCGAGCATCGTGCGGTAGGGCTCGTCGAGCTGCTGCCGCACGCGCTCGCGGTGCGAGTCGTCGCCCTCGGCGAGGTCGATCGTGACGATGCCGTCGGCGTGCGCGATCAGGACGGGCGACAGGGTGCTCGACAGCAGGTCGAACGCGAGGCCGTTCACCGGATCGTCCTTCTTGCCGACGAGCGGGAAGCCCAACTCGTCGAGCTCGCGGATCAGGTGGCGCTTCGCGCGCTCTGCCACCGGGAAGCTCTTCAGGCCCTTTGTGTCATCGTTGGCGGGCCGAGTGCGCGTGAGGTCGCACGAGGCGCACTGACCGCCCGCGAGGGGCGCGAGCCAGGTGCACCCCGACAGGTTGAGATTGCGGCACACGTGCCAGATCAAGCCGTCCGCGTCGACGTAGACCCCTTTGGCATCCACCGGCACGATGTCGCGCTCGGCGCGCGAATAGCCGAGTGGGGTGCGGCACGCGACGCACACCGAGTTCTCGAAATAGAGCGCATTGCCGCAGACCCTGCACGTGTAAGCCTTCACGTCTCCAGAGTGACACAGTCTGCGGGTTCGCCCGCGAGGGTTGACAGGTGCCTCAGTCGACGGGCGCGACGTCGACCTGCACGCGCAGCGTCGACTTCTTCGCCTTCGTGAAGATGATGCCCTTCACCGGCGACACATCGCCGTAGTCGCGGCCCCACGCCACTGTCACGTAGCGGTCGTTCGCCCACTGGTCGTTCGTCGGGTCGATCGCGAGCCACTGATCGGTGCCCGGCAGCCAGACCGCGAGCCAGGCGTGCGAGGCATCCGCTCCGAACACCCGCTGCTTGCCGGGCGGCGGCTGCGTCGCGAGGTACCCCGAGACGTACCGTGCCGCGACGCCGTGCGCGCGCAGCGCGGCGAGGGCGACGTGCGCGAAGTCCTGACAGACGCCCGCCCGCTTGCGCATGGCGTCGGCGACCGTGCTGGTGACCGTCGTCGCGGTCTTGTCGTAGGCGAAGTCGCGGTGGATCCGCTGCATCAGGTCGGTCACCGCCTCGCCGATCGGTCGCCCCGGCGTGAGCGACTCGGCGGCGTAGGCCGTCGCGGCGGGGTCGTGGCGCGCCCGGGCCGACTCGAGCGCGTATTCGGTGGCGTGCCACGCGTGGGCCAGCTCCGGATGCTCGAGCGGGCGAGCGTCCTCCCACGGACGCGCCAGCGCCTCGGGGTCGTACACCGGCACGTCGACGCGGACGTCGCTGGATGCCTCGATGCTGAGCTCGGCGTGCGAATCGGTGAGGTGGAAGTACGTCGACGAGTTGCCGAAGTAGTCGACGCTCACCGACATGTCGCCCGGCTGCGGCGAGACGGTCACATCGGATGCCGTGACCTGCTGCCATCCCAGCGACCGCGGCACCAGGTGGAAGAGGCCGACACTGTCCTGCACGGGCTTGCTGTAGGCATACGCCGTGCGATGCCAGACGCGGTAGTGCTTCACGCGCGCGCCTCCATCAACTCGATCAGCGACAGCTCGCTCAGCGGCCGCGGTGCGGGGCCGCTCTGGAAGTGCAGATCGCCGACGGCGTCGGAGAGCCGCTGCAGCCGGTCGATCACGTCGGCGAGGAAGTGGATGAGCCGCGTGCGACGCCCCCCGCGCACGGCGCCGAGTTCGGTCATGTCCGCCGCGAGCAGCTCGGATTCGAGGTGGTCGAGCAGGCGCTCTGCGCGGGTCGATCCGGTCGAGGCCGGCAGCGCGGCGAGGCGCTCGCGCAGGCGCGCCAGCGCGAAGGCGAGCGATCGCGGGTTGTTCGCGTCGCGCAGCAGCAGATCGAGCACGTCGGCCGGCCGCACCGAGCCGCGGTAGCGCCGGCGGTAGGTGACGACGCTCTCGGCCGACAGCAGAACGGCCTCGAGCACCTCGCGGCCGGTGCGCGCGTCGTGGCGCTCGGCGAGGGCGACCGTGAGCAGGTGCGCGAGCTGCACCCCACGCTCGAGGTATCGACCGGCCTCGATCATCTGCCAGCCGTCGTCGCGGATCATGTTCGCCGTGATGCCGTAGAGCGAGAGCATCGCCGAGAGCATGCGCCCCGCCGATTCCGACGTCCGGTGCGCGCGCCCCGAGGAGCGCAGCGACCGGGTGGCGCGATCGATGTTCGAGAACACGCGCCAGGTGTCGCCCGAGAGCTGGTCGCGCACCCCCTCCATCGCATCGCGAAGTCGCACGATCGACTGTGCGACCGTGCCGAGCCGCCCCGCGTCGAGCAACAGGGCGCGGAACTCCTCTTCGGGATCGCCGGGGCCCCGCCCGCCGACGTGCGCAAGCGCGTCCATGAGGATGCGGGCGCTGGGCGCCATGCCGGACGCGGTATGGATGCCCGGTTGATCGAGATGCGTCTGCGTCGTGAGCAGCAGCCGCAGCAGGTCTTCGGCGCGCTCGGCGTAGCGACCTGCCCAGAACATGTCGGCGAGTGCGCGGGGCGAGAGCGGCGGCACGGAACCGGCGGTCGGCAGCGGCGTGATCTCGGCGAGGTTCTGGTCGGCGTCGGCGCTCGCCGCCTTCAGCACCCAGACGTCCTTGGTGCGCGGCAGCGCGTCGACCGTCTCGCGCACGGTGGCGAGGCCCCCGACGAGCGGGCGATAGGCCGAGCCGTACCGCAGGGTGAACGCCCGGAAGGTCAGGGGCACCGCTGTCGCGCGCCCCGTGGCATCCCACACCGGCGCCTGCGACAGCGGCAGCAGCTGCTGCCCGACGAACCGGTGCGGTGCGGCGTCGATGCGTGCGATGAGCTCGGCGGTCGACAGCTTCGAGAACGTCTTGCGCGGCTCGTCGATCGTGCGGACGAACAGCGTCGGGTCGGCGGCGCTCACGCGCGAGATGACCTCGCGGCGCGAGGCGTCGTCGCCGCACCACAGCGTGGGCACCGACGGCAGCCGCAGCTGCTCGCCGAGCAGGTGCTCGCAGATCGCGGGCAGGAACGGCACCAGGGCGGGGTTCTCGAGCACACCCGCGCCGAGCCCGTTGACGAGCCGCACGGTGCCGCGGCGCACCGCTTCGGAAAGCCCCGCCACGCCCAGGCGCGAGTCGGCGCGCAGTTCGAGGGGGTCGGACCACTCGGCATCCACGCGCCGCACGATGACGTCGATACGCTCTGTCGGCTTCGTCTTGGGCCACCGCGAGGGCTTCATCCACACGCAGCCGTTCTGCACGACGAGGTCGCTGCCCTGCACGAGCGGGAAGCCGAGCGTCGAGGCGAGGAAGGCCTGGTCGAAGGCGCTCTCACTCATCGTGCCGGGCGACATCACGACGACCCGCGGATCCTCGACACCGTCTGCCGACGTGCCGAGCAGCGCCGCACGCAGCGCCGCGAAGTAGGGATCCATCCGGTGCGGGCTGCTCTCTTGGAAGAGGTCCGGCAGCACCTGCGAGATGACGCGGCGGTTCTCGGCGGCGAAGCCCAGGCCCGAAGGCGCCCCCACGCGGTCGGCGAGCACGTGCCATTCGCCCGCGGTGTCGCGACCGAGGTCGGTCGCCGACAGCAGCAGCGGGTGGGTCTCGACCGGCTTCGCGCGGGCGACCGACCGGATGAAGCCGGAGTGCCCGTAGATGATCGCCGCGGGGATGATGCCATCGCGCAGCAGCGTGCGCGGCCCGTACAGATCGAGCAGGATCGCGTTGAGCAGTTCGGCGCGCTGCGCGAGGCCGATGTCGATCGTGCCCCAGCCCGCGGCGTCGAGCACGAGCGGCACGGGGTCGAGCTGCCACGGCACCGCCTGCCCGCCGCGGCGGAGGTAGCTGACGCCGTCGTCGGCCAGGAAGCGCGCGATCTCGCCGTCGACGCGCTCGAGCTCGTCGGGGGTGAGCGACAGAGCGAGGGATGCCAGCGACTTCCACGCCGGCCGCAACCCGCCTTCGGCGTCGATGACCTCGTCGTAGCGCTGCTCCTCGGATGCGATCGACAGCGGCAGTGTCGGCTGCGACACGGCCGTCGCATAGTCGCGCAGCACACTCACGTTCGGGGGACCCTCCTGAGGTCCAGCGTACGGGGATAGTCGACCGTCGCGGCGCGCGCGGCGGCCTCACGCGCTGCGGCGACGTCGATGCGGCCGGGGGTGTGCCCGATCGCCTCGAAGCGTCCCGAGCGACGCGCTTCGGCCTCGTTGGCGTTGATCGGGGGGTGCTCGTACGAGCGGCCGCCGGGGTGGACGACGCGATAGGTGGCGCCGCCGAGGCTCGCCGCCGACCCGATGTCGACCACCTCGAACGTCAGTGGCGCGTGGATCTCGATCGACGGGTGCAGCGCCGACCACGGCTGCCACGCGCGATAGCGGACGCCCGCGTAGTACTCGCCCAGACGCCCGGTGGGAGTCAGCGGCACCGCGACGCCGTTGCAGGTGACGAGGTGGCGGTCGAGGTCGATTCCGCCGACGGTCACCTCGATGCGCTCGAGCGACGAATCGACGTAGCGCGACGTGCCGCTCGCGCTCGCCTCTTCACCGAGAACGTGCCACGGCTCGATCGCCTGCCGCAGCTCCATCTCGATGCCCGGCTCGATGCGGGTGAAGCCGATCCGCGGGAAGCGGAACTCGACGAACGGCTCGAGCCAGCTCTCCTCGAAGGGGATCCCGTGGGCGCGCAGGTCGGCGACGACCTCGTGGATGTCTCGCCGTGCGCCCTGCGAGAGCAGGAAGTCCTCGTGCAGGGCGGTGCCCCAGCGCACGAGCGGCGCCTCGAGCGGCGACTCCCAGAACCGGGCGACGAGCCCCCGCACCAGCAGGGCCTGCACGAGGGCGAGCTGCGGATGCGGCGGCATCTCGAACCCGCGCAGCTCGAGCAGCCCGAGCCGGCCGCGACTCGAGTCGGGGCTGTACATCTTGTCGATGCAGAACTCGGCGCGGTGCGTGTTGCCGGTCATGTCCGTGAGCAGGTGCCGCAGCGCCCGATCGACGAGCCAGGGGCGCGGCTCGGCCGTCTGCGCGGCGAGGCGGCGCACCTCCTGCAGCGCGATCTCCATCTCGTAGACCGCTTCGGGCCGGCCCTCGTCGAACCGCGGCGCCTGACTCGTCGGGCCGATGAAGCGCCCCGAGAACAGATACGACAGCGAGGGGTGCCGCTGCCAATGCGTGATGAGGGATGCCAACAGGTCGGGCCGGCGCAGCAGCGGCGAGTCCACGGGCTCGGTGCCGCCCAGCGTGATGTGGTTGCCGCCGCCGGTGCCCGTGTGGGTGCCGTCGAGGTCGAACTTCTCGGTGGCGAGCCGCGCCTGGCGGGCCTGCTCGTAGAGGTCGAAGGTCAGCGCCCGCTGCTCGTCCCACGACCTCGTGGGCTGCACATTCACCTCGATGACGCCCGGGTCGGGCGTCACGATCAGCTGCGTCAGGCGGGCGTCCGGCGGCGGTGCGTAGCCCTCGAGAACGATCGGGCCGCCGACCTCGATCGCGGCGGCCTCGATGACGTGCAGCAGCGCCGCGTAGTCCTCGAGGCGCTGCACGGGGGGCAGGAAGACGAAGACGAAGCCGTCGCGCGCCTCGAAGGTCAGTGCGGTCGGCACCTCGCCGTCGGCGGGCACGACCTCGACGGTCGGGTGGTCGGATGCCTCGAGGGCGGGCCCGGCGTCGAGGTACGAGGGTTCGCCCTGCCACTCGGGGTCGGTCCACGAGATCGAGTCGAGCGGCAGCCGCAGGCCGAGCGGGCTCGACCCCGCGATCGTCACGAGGCGGCCGCGTCGGAAACGCCACTGCGGGCTCTGCCACTGCTCGCCCGTGACGAGCGGCAGCACCCATCCGGTCGGCGCGGTCCCCGAACGCGCGCGCTCGACCTGCGCAGCGAGCGCGAGCTCGGCCTCGGCGCCCTGGGTCTCGCTCGCCGGCCCGTCGGGCAGCCGCAGGTGGCTGCTGTACGCCGTGAGCGGGTCTTCCCACGCCGAGTGCACATGCGAAGCGGGGGCGCCGAGCAGCGCCGCGACACGACGGGCGAGCGCTTCGGCGCGGGCCGGGGCCGTGGCATCCGGCTCACCGCCCCAGGGGTCGGCGAACAGCTCGGCGTGCTGCCACAGCGGCAGCCCGTCGGTGCGCCACTGCAGCGCGATGTTCCAGCGGGGGAGGGGCTCGCCCGGGTACCACTTGCCCTGGCCGCGGTGGACGACGCCGCCGAGCGCGTAGGTCTGCCGCAGCCGCTCGGCGAGCAGCCCGGCCAGTTCGCGCTTGTGAGGGCCGTCGGCGGCGGTGTTCCACTCCGCGCTCGTCGCGTCGTCGAGGGCCACGAAGGTCGGTTCGCCGCCCATCGTCAGACGCACGTCATCGCGGCGCAGACGCTCGTCGACGGCCTCGCCCGCGGCGTCGATCCGCACCCACTGCTCGTCGGTGTAGGGCTTGGTCGTGCGGGGGTCTTCGTGGACGCGACGCACGGTGTTGTGGAAGTCGAACGTGACCTCGACGGGGTCCGTCGCGCCCGAGATCGGGGCCGCCGACGAGGGCTGCGGCGTCGCCGACAGGGGGATGTGCCCTTCGCCCGCGAACAGGGCGCTGGTGGCATCGAGGCCGATCCAGCCCGCGCCCGGGATGAACACCTCGGCCCACGCGTGCAGGTCGGTGAAGTCTTCGGTGGGGCCGCTCGGGCCGTCGAGGGATGCCTGATCGGAGGTCAGCTGCACGAGGTAGCCCGACACGAACCGGGCGGCCAGGCCGTACTGCCGCAGCAGGCTGACGAGCAGCCACGCGCTGTCGCGGCACGAACCGATGCCCACCTGCAGCGTGTGATCGGGTGTCTGCACCCCCGGCTCCATCCGCACGCTGTACTCGACGGCGCCGTTGACGGCCCGGTTGAGCGCCGAGAGGAACTGCACCGTAGGCATCCCGCCCTCGGGGATCGCGATCAGGCCGTCGCGCCATGCGGCAGCGGCGGCGCTGTCGCCCACGGGGCGAAGGTACGGCGCGAGGTCGGCCGCGAGCGCGCTGTCGTACGTGAAGGGGAAGCGCTCGGCGTACTCCTCGACGAAGAAGTCGAGCGGGTTGATCACCATCATGTCGGCGACGAGCCCGACCGTGATCTCGAGCCGATCGACCTTCTCGGGGAAGACGACCCGCGCGAGCCAGTTGCCGAACGGATCCTGCTGCCAGTTGATGAAATGGTTGGGCGGCTGGATGTCGAGCGAGTACGCCTCGATCGGCGTTCGGCTGTGCGGCGCGGGTCGCAACCGGATCACATGCGGGGCCACGTTGACGGGGTGCGCGAAGCGGTAACTGGTGTAGTGCTCGAGAGCGACCTTGATCGACATGGTTACAGCATGGGGGATCGCCGTTGCGGGCGCGTTACGGCGCGGCACTACTGTGGTGCCGTGTCTGCGTTCACCGTCCGCTCGGCCCGCACGTCTGACGTGCGTGGCATCCTCGCCCTCCTTGACCCGTGGGTGCAGCGGAGGATCCTGCTCGGCAAGGACGTCGTCACCGTCTACGAGGCCGTTCAGGAGTTCGTCGTCGCCGAGGCAGACGGCGAACTCGTCGGATGCGGCGCCCTGCACGTCATGTGGGAAGACCTGGGTGAGGTGCGCACGCTCATCGTGGCGGATGCCTGGCTGCAGCACGGCGTCGGCGGTGCGCTGGTCGACCGGCTCGAAGAGAACGCCCGCGCTCTGGGGCTCTCGCGCCTGTTCTGCCTCACCTTCGAGGTGCCGTTCTTCACGCGGCGAGGCTTCGCGCCCATCGGCGAGCAGGTCGTCGACCCGGATGTCTACTCGCAGCTGCTGCGCAGCCCCGACGAGGGCGTCGCCGAGTTCCTCGATCTCGCACACGTGAAGCCGAACACGCTCGGCAACACCCGCATGCTCAAACTGCTCTGAGCCGGGGCGGCGCTTAGCCTGGAGCGGTGAGCACTCCGCGACGCCGACCTTCGCCCGCCGTCTACCGGCGCCGTCGACTCGTGCTGCTTCTGGTGCTCGTCGCCGTCGTCACGGCGGTCGTGCTCGCGATCTGGCAGCCGTGGCGCAGTGTCGCCGCTCCGGGTGCCGCGCAGACGCCGGCGCCGTCGGGGTCGACGTCGCCGTCCGTTCCCGCCTTGCCGACCGCGCCCAGCGAGACGCCGGCCGAGAGCGCTTCCGCGGCGCCCGCTCCGCCGCCGCCGGCGCCGTCGGCATCCGGCACCGATCCCGGAATCGCGCCCTGCACGACCGGCGACATCTCCGTGCTCGCGGTCACCGACAAGGATTCCTACGGCTCAGGCGAGCTGCCGCAGCTCTCGATCACGCTGTCGAACACCTCGGCGAACCCGTGTCTGATCAACGTGGGCACCGCCACGCAGTCGTTCGTGATCTCGAGCGGCAGCGACATCTGGTGGCGCTCGACGGACTGCCAGTCTGAGTCGACGGATCAGGTCGTGCAGCTCGCCGCCGGACAGACGGTCTCGAGCGTGACCCCCCTGGCGTGGGACCGCACGCGGTCGTCTGTCGACACGTGCGGCGGGACGTCACGGCCGAACGCGCCCGCGGGATACTTCCATCTGCAGGTCTCGATCGGGGGCATCCAGGGTGCCGATACGAGGATGTTCCGCCTGCGCTGATGCGAGCCGTGCGGCTTCAGCGAGCCTGAAATCCCGCAGATCGGACCCTGAAAGTTGACTGAACGATATATCGACTTCTGAGAACATTCTCATCGCTTGTCCACCGTTCTGGGGGACAAATACCGGCAATACCTGCGTACCCTGGAAACAGCTCCTCGCGAGTCCCCCGTTGTCCCCAGCAGCGGCTTCGAGACCTCCCCAGGGTTTCGATCGTTGGATATATCGCGGAGTGAGCTCTGGCCCTCTCGATTCTCCCAGTCCCCAATGTGGGGATCGAGAGGGCCCCCCCTTGTTCGCCGGCCGACCCTGCGGTCGACCGCCCTCTCCTAGGCTGGATGCCATGGCCGGCAAGAAACGCGCGAAACCGCCCCTCGAGTTCCGGAGTCCTCAGCTCGCGGATGCGCTGCAGACGCAGGACATGGCGGCTCTTGCCTTCGCTCTGCGGCACGGGCCGACGGTGGTTCCCCTGATGCGCACGGGCCAGCGCGACGACCCGCGCGACAGCGGAGACGTGTGGACGTACCGCGACGCGGCGACGGGCGATGTCGCACTCTTGCTGTTCAGCGACGCGGCCCACAAGCCCGCGGCGCTGCCGCCGGCCGTCGGCCTGCAGTCGCCTGCGTGGCTGCGCGCTTTCCTCGAGGTGCACGCAGACGAGCTCACGACGGTGTTCTTCGACATCGCGGGACCGCACGCCATGCAGGCATCCCCGGCCGATCTCATCGCGGCGCTCGACGCGTAGCGAGTGGCTGCCCGCCTGGGCCGCATGTCGGGCGTCAGAACGACGGGTCGTCCTGAGAGTCGCGGGGATGCAGGCGGGTCAGATCGCGCAGCGCCCCGCCCAGAGTGCGTGAGGTGGTGTCGACGATCGACCGGTAGCCGAGGCGCGTCGCCTCGCCTCGACGCTGTTCGTGCTGCGTGACCGCGCGCACCTCGCCGGCAAGGCTCAGCTCGCCGATCGCGACGAGGTTCGCCGGGTTCGCCCGGTTCGAGACGGCGCTCGCCACCGCGAGGGCGATCGCGAGGTCGGCCGCCGGCTCGGTGAGCCGCACGCCCCCGACGGTCGAGACGTAGACGTCTTGATCAGACACTTTGATGCGCGCTCGCTTCTCGAGCACGGCGAGCACCATCGCGACGCGGGCGGCATCGACGCCGCTCACGATGCGCCGCGGATTCGGGCCCGATCCGGCGAGCGTCAGGGCCTGCACCTCGACCGGCAGCGCGCGCCGACCCTCGAGAGCGACCGTCACGCACGTGCCGGGCTCGCGCGAGCCGTGCCCGAGGAACAGCGCACTCGGGTCGGGCACCTCGGCGATGCCGTGCTGCGTCTGCTCGAAGCAGCCGACCTCATCGGTCGCGCCGAACCGGTTCTTGAGCGCGCGCACGAAGCGCAGCGAGGTCTGTCGGTCGCCCTCGAAGTGGCAGACCACGTCGACGAGGTGCTCGAGGATCCGCGGCCCCGCGACCTGCCCGTCTTTGGTCACGTGCCCCACCAGGATGACCGGCAGCGAACGCTGCTTCGCGATGCGGATGAGGGTGGATGCCACTTCGCGCACCTGACTCGGATGCCCCGCGGCCCCGTCGACGAGGCTCGACGACACGGTCTGCACCGAGTCGACGATCAGCAGCTCGGGCGCGGTCTCGTCGACGTGGCCGAGGACGGTGGCAAGATCCGTCTCGCTCGCGAGGTACAGCTCGGGGTGCAGGGCGCCCGTGCGCTCTGCCCGCAGTCGCACCTGCCCCAGCGACTCTTCGGCGCTGACGTACAGCACGCGGCGCCCGGCCGCGGCCGTCTTGGCGGCCACGTCGAGCAGCAGGGTCGACTTGCCGACACCCGGCTCGCCCGACAGCAGGATCGCGGCGCCCGGGACGATGCCCCCGCCCAGCACGCGGTCGAACTCGCCGACGCCCGTCGTGCGACGCGGGGTCTCGCGGGTGTCGATCTCGGTGATGGGCCGTGCCGCGCGCGTCGGCGCGAGGGGAGCGACGCCCGTGCTCGCGATGCCCGTGGCCGTCGTCGCCTCGACGACGGTGCCCCACTGCTGGCACTCACCGCAGCGCCCGACCCACTTGACGCTCGTCCACCCGCACTCGGTGCAGCGGTACGCCAGGGTGCTCGCCGCGCGTTTGGATGCCATGCCGCAAGGCTAGCCGTGGCATCCGACGCTCGTCGTCGCGGCGCGGCTACCTCGGCTGCGCCGCGGCGCAGGGGAATCAGTCGAGCGAGTCCTTGACCTCGCGCAGGGCGTCGGCCGAGCGGCGGAACAGCGCGAGCTCAGACGGCGAGAACGATGTCTGGCGGATGGGCTGCGCCCCGGCCGACGACACGATCGACGGCACCGAGAGGGCGACGCCGCTGACGCCGTGGAAGTCGTCGAGCACCGTCGAGACGGGCATGACGGTGTGCTCGTCGCTCAGCAGCGCCTCGACGATGCGCGCGCCCGAGAGGCCGATCGCGTAGTTGGTCGCACCCTTGCCCTGGATGACCTTGTACGCGGCATCCCGCACATCGACGGCGATCTGATCGAGCTCGTCGACGGTGAACTTCGGCTGGCCGTCGAGCGGCACCCAGTCGAGGATCGGGACCGTGCCGATCGTCGCGTGCGACCACAGCGGGAATTCGGTGTCGCCGTGTTCGCCGACGATGTAGGCGTGCACGCTCGAGATCGAGACGCCGGCGCGCTTCGCGAGCTTCCAGCGCAGGCGCGACGTGTCGAGCACCGTGCCCGAGCTGAAGACGCGCTCGCGCGGCAGGCCGCTGGCCTCGTACGCGACGACGGCCATCACGTCGGCGGGGTTCGTCACGATGACGAAGGTGGCGTTCGGCGACAGCTCGAGCAGCTTCGGCACCATGCCGCGCAGGATGTTCGCGTTCACGCCCGCGAGTTCGGTGCGGGTCTGGCCGGGCTTCTGCTTCGCGCCTGCCGTGATGACGACGACGTGCGAGCCGGCCGTCAGAGCCATGTCGGCGCCGCCGATGATGTCGCTCGATCCGGTGAACTGCGAGCCGTGCGCGAGGTCGAGCACCTCGGCTTCGGTGCGCTCTGCCGCGATGTCGTACAGCGCGACGTGGCGCGCCGACTCGCGGATGAGGGCGGCGTATGCCACGGATGATCCCACGGCGCCCGCGCCGACGACGGTCAGTTTCGAGTTCTCGATCGCGCTCATGCGCCCAGTCTGGCAGGGTGCTCGGGGTTCCGCACTCCGAGAGCGGCGACGATCGCGCCGACGACCAGCAGGGCTGCCGCGACCACGCTGGCGCGGTGGAAGCCCGCCAGATCGAGCGCGCCGCCGGTGATCGCGGCGAGGAAGGCGATCGAGAGCAGGCCGGCCACGCGGGCGACCGCGTTGTTGACGGCCGAGGCGATGCCCGAGCGCGCCGTGTCGGCCGAGCCGAGGATGGCCGCCGTCAGTGGAGAGACGGTGATTCCGACTCCGACGCCGAGCACGATCATGGCCGGCAGCACTTGCCACCAATAGTTGAAGTCGGTGCCGACACTGAGCAGTAAGAGGCATCCCACCGCCATCACCAGGGGGCCGATCGTCATGAACAGGCGGGGTCCGAGGCGCCCCGAGAGTATGCCGATGCGGGGGCTGAGCGCGACCACGAGGATCGTCGTCGGCAGGCTCGCCAGCCCGGCGAGCGTGGCGGAGAGGCCCGCGCCCTGCTGCAGGTAGACGGCAACCACGAAGCCGTTGAGTGAAAGCGCCGCGTACATGAAGAACGTCGTGATGTTGCCGCTCGAGAAGGTGCGGCTGCGGAAGAGGTCGAGCGGCAGCAGCGGCTGCGGTGCGACGCGCTGACGCAGGATGAAGCCCGCGAACAGCAGGATGCCGAGGGCGAGCGCCGTCCAGAGCCAACCGGCGGCGGGCCCGCCGTTCGGCAGTTCGATCAGGGCCAGGACGGCGAGGCCGAGGCCCGCCGTGCACAGGATCGCGCCCAGCCAGTCGATGCGGGCGCCCTGCCGGCGGTGGTCGCGCGCCTCGAGGCGGGTGAGCAGCACGAGCGCCGCTCCGATCGGGAACACGTTGATGAGGAACACCCACCGCCACGAGACGCTGTCGACGATCACGCCGCCGAGCAGCGGGCCGACGATGAGGGCGCCGGTCGTGAGGGCCGTCCACAGGCCGATGGCGCGCGAGCGCACGGGCTCGTCCATCGTGGAGGTGATGAGCGCGAGCGAGCTCGGGACGAGAAAGGCCCCCGCGACGCCCTGCAGCGCGCGCGCGGCGATGAGCAGCTCGATGCTGGGTGCCGCCGCGACGGCGAGCGAGGAGACCCCGAATCCGATCAGTCCGATCCGCAGCACGAGGATGCGCCCGTACGCGTCGCTGACCGCGCCCGCGACGAGGATCAGTGCGCCGAGGGTGACGAGGTAGGCGTCGACCGTCCACTGCTGCGTCGACAGCCCGCCGCCGAGCTCGCGCTCGATGGCCGGCAGTGCCACGTTCACGACCGTGCCGTCGAGGAACGCGACGAACGAGCCGAGCACCGCGATCGTGAGGACAAGTCGCTGTTGCCCGGTCATCCGTTCGGCTGTCATCTCGCCAACTTACGCCCCGGTTCGCGGCACGCCCCGGCGTGTCGTAAGATTGACGACGGTGACGTGTCCGAGCGGCCGAAGGTGCAACTCTCGAAAAGTTGTGTAGGGTAACCCCCTACCGTGGGTTCAAATCCCACCGTCACCGCCAGAAAACCCCCGTTTATCGGGGGTTTTTCTTTCCCCAAACGGGCAGAACTCGAGGAACCGTTCCTTCGCCTCAGCCACGGTCGCGGCAGGGTTGAGTGCCCGCGAGATGGCGTCCCACGTGTGAGAGAGCAACGACGGGGAGAGGATACTCGCCGTGAGCGACCCAGCACCTATGCCGTCCGTCGAGCGCCGCTCATGATGTCGGCGATCTCGGGGGTCACGTACCTCGCCGGCGCGAGCGTCATGTTTGCGCTCTGACGGTCGAGCTCTCGACGCTTCTCAGCGAGAAGTATCAAGACCTCGTGGAACGCTTCGATGTCCACCTTGAAGTTCTCGTACGCGTAGACGACTCCGGCGTTGTCACGGACCGTGATCCCCACCTCGACGGGTGCGGGGTCCTCAAGCGGTGCGGGAGTGCGCAGGATGCGCTGTGCAGCCATCGGCGAGTACCTCTGCTCTTCGTGGCTGCACTGTGCCGCCATGAAAGAGACGCCGAAGTCTCAGCTCTGTGACGCGACTTGGCGCGGAGAGAGCAAGAACTCCTGCACGCAGCGGCCACCCGATCACGCTCGGCGTGAGCGGGCGATGAAGAGAGCTGCGCCGAGCAGGACGAGCGCGCCGCCGAGCAACGGAATCCATCCGAGGAATGGGGCGCCGGTGGCGGCAAGCGCGCCATCACTCGAGGAAGCGGCCGCGGCTGCCACCGCAGGTGCATCCCCGTATCCGAACCACCGATCGGTTGCGGACAGAGTCGAACCGCCCGCCGTCGCGGATACCGTGACGGTGTTCTTGTACGGACCCTTGCCGATCACTCCGGAGGACGTGTACGTCACGCTTGCCCCGGCGGCCAATGTGCCGCTGAAGCCTTGCGGGGCGGCGATGCTGCCGAGCTTGTCGTCGAGCACGTCTGAGATCGTCACCGGGACGTTCCCGGTGTTCGTGACGAGGTAGGTGAACGGCACCACGGACCCTTGGGTGACGTGCTGCGCCGTGTCCTGCGTCGGCGCCGTGACGCCATCACCTGACTTGGTCACGGTGATGGCGGCCCGTGCGCCGAATGCGTACCAGTCGTCGCGTGCGGCCACGGGCACTCCCACGCTGGTGCCTGTGGCGGTTGCCTCGTTGTGATAGCTGCCCTCACCGATGGCGCCCGATGCGGTGAACGTCACCGTGTCACCTGTCCCGAGGCTGCCGGTGAAACCGGCGGGGGCCGCGATGGCGCCCAGAACCGAGTCGTTCACCGTGATGCCCGTGACGGGGGAGGGTCCATTGTTGGTCACCGTGTAGGTGAAGGTCACGGTGCTTCCAGAGCTGAGCGTCAGCGCATCGCTGCTGGTTGCCGCGATCTGACCGTTTCCTGCTTTGACCAGCGTCAGGCTGCCCGGCTGCGCAGGCGTGGGGGCCGCCGTTGCGGTGTCGCCGTTGCCCGCTTCGTTCCAGGCGGACACGCGGAAGACGTACTGCTTCGCCGCATCGAGCCCGGTGATCTCCTGATGTGCTGTCGTGTTCGCCGGGGTTGGAACTGTCGACCACGTCGTGCCACCGTCGACAGACTGCTCGATCACGTAGTCCTTCAGGGGGGCCTGGCTGTCAGCGGTGACGCCCTCGGCGAGCGGGTTCCAGGTGAGCGTGGCAGCGGTCTTCGTCTGATCGGTGTAGGTGGCGGAGAGGCCCGTGATCGGGTCAGGGGTGCGGGCGAAGATCTCGACTCGCGCGTTCGCGGTGCCCTCGCTCACCGTGGCATAGAGGAACCCGCGCGCGTCGAACACCATCCCGCGCACGGTCGCCACCTGCCCGTTGCCGGTGCCGCCACCAAAGGCGGAGAACCTGCCCCGATAGGTGCCGTCCGAAGCGAACACGGCCACCTGTCCGGAGCGCTGGGAGACATAGACGTCGCCCGTACGAGGCTCGACCGCGATCGCGAAGGTCGCCCACGTCTGGCCGTCTCCGGTAGCAAGATCGCCCCACCCGATGACGTCCTTCACGGGGCAGAGGTCTCGCGACGAACCTGCCGGATTCGCCGTGGGCTCAGTCGTGCATCCCGTCGTCGCGATTCTTTCCACGAAGCTGCGGTTCCCGTTGCCCGGATCGATGTACCCGACGAGCAGGTCGCCGCTCGTGGGGTCAACGGCGACGGCGTACGGCGACCGGTATCCCGCGTCTCCTGGTCCTGCGGTCCCCGCGGGCTGGTGCAGGGAGATGTTGCGGACGAACGTTCCGTCCGGCTTGTACTGCTTGAGCAGCTCGGGGGTCTGCGACGTGACGATCATGTCCCCATTGAGCATTCGGGCGGCACCCACCGGGTAGTCGAGTGATTCCGGATCGTTGCGGTTCGTCCACGTCGTGCCAGAACTCCACACGGCCTTGCCGAAAGACGGCCCCTCGGTGAAGTCGCCGCGCACCACGCGCACGCCCTTGAAGCTTGTCGCGACCGGAGTGAGGGCGTAGTCGGCGTCGACCGCCCACACGTCGCCCGTCAGTGTTGTCGCCAGGCCCCGGATGCCTCCGAACCGGCCGTTCGTCAGGTCAGAGCCGTTGGTCTTCTGGGCCTGACCGAGCGCGGCATAGTTCGCTCCGACACCCGCGTTGCTTCCGGCCGCGGGAACCGAATAGGCACCGTTGACGAGGTACTGCCCCGTGCCCCAGTCCGTGCCGACGACGGGGTAGTGCGATAGCCGCGATTCGCCGACGAGGCACGCACTGGCACTGATCTTTACGCCCCCGGAAAGGGTGCACAGGAAGGCGCTGGAGGTGTACAAGACCTTCGCCGAGTCACTGACCCAGAGGCTGCCATCCGTCGGGCTCACATCCAGGTCGTAGTTGAAGACACCACCGGAAGCCTGAGTTCGCACGTCACCCGCGAAACCCCACAGCCCCGAACCCCGAGCTTTGCCCGCAGTCGGGACCACGCTCGTCGTCCCGGCCGGAGTCGAAGCCACGATCGGGCTGGCGACCACAGCGACCGCGGCGGGGGCGCCCAGCGCCGTGAGTACGGCGACCATGCTCACCGCGCTGAGCCACATCGCCAACCTGCGTGACAAACGGCCCGGCCCTGGTGCTCCGCGCGTCGCGGCCGACTCGACGGAGACCCCTGCGCGCCGCGCGGGCGCGCGCAGCATTCCCCCTGCATCCATCGGACGATTCCTCATTCACTCTTCTGACAGCGCACCGCCGTCGTCTAGACGACGGGGAATCGCTCACTCTATGACGCGACTCGGGAAAGTATTTCGACGATCCGACCCGGGCAGTGCACGCGCGCCGGACTCCGACGCGTCAGCTCACGCGTCGCGGCGCTTCACCAGCACGAACGCGAGGGCGAGCACCACGGCATTCCAGGCCGCCAGCACGCCGAACCCGCCCCACCCGTTGAGGATGACACCGGTGGCCCGTGGCGGTTCCTGGCCATCGGGACCCACCGGCACCGGCACGTCGATCGAGGGCGCGTACTGGTAGAGCTGGGCGCCCGCGTTCTGCGGCAGGAGGGAGTTGACGGTGGCGATCCACTCAGCGTTCGTGAGCCCCGCGAGAATCGCAAGAACGACGGGCGCGACGAGGATCAGGCCGAGCACCGTGGCCAGCGCTCCGGCCGTGCTGCGCAGGATCGCGCCGACCGCGAACGCGAGCAGCGCGATCAGAGCGACGTAGACACCCGCGCCCAGCAGCGGCATGACCACCGATGGATGTCCGAGCTGCACTTCGACGCCCCGGCCGCTCAGGATCGGCGCGGTGGCGAGCACGGCCAGCCACACGCCGACCTCCGTCGCGACGAAGGTCGTCACGGTGAGCACGACGATCTTCGCCAGGACCGCCCCGGTGCGGCGCGGCACCGCCGTGAAGGTCGATCGGATCATGCCCGTCGAGTACTCGCCGGTGATGATCAGCGCGCCCAACACGGCGGCGATCAGCACGGCGACGTTCACGCCTGCCGTGCCGATCAGCACGCTGAGCGAGCGCGACGTGTCAGCGTCGAAGCTCTGGTCGCCGACCTCGGTGAGGGTGGCGATCAGCATGCCGATGCCGACGATGAGCAGGATGAGGATGCCGAAGCACCAGATCGTCGAGCGGACGGTGCGGATCTTGATCCACTCCGAGGCGAGGATGCCCCCTGCGGTGAGCCGACCGCGGGCGGCGGGACGGGTGCGGTCGCGGGTGGGTGTGATTGTGGTGGACATCAGCCAGCCACCTCCGATCGGTACTCGACGGAATCTTGTGTGAGTTCGAGATAGGCCTCTTCGAGGCTCGCTTTCGCGGGGGTGAGCTCGTGCAGGATGACCCCTGCCCGGAAGGCCGCCTCACCCACCCGCTCGATATCGATGCCGGAGACCGAGAGTGCGCCGTCATCCTGTGACGTCACCGTGATGTCGGGCGAGGTGAGCGCCTCGATCAGGGGCGCCGGAGTGGGCGTGCGCACCGTCACCCGATTCGTCGCGGCGCTGTCGATGAGCTCTGCCATCGGCGCGTCGGCCAGCACGCGCCCGCGACCGAGGACGATCACGTGATCGGCGGTGAGAGCCATCTCGCTCATCAGGTGGCTGGAGAGGAACACGGTGCGTCCCTGCGCGGCGAGGTGCCGCGTGAGCCCGCGCACCCACAGCACCCCGTCGGGGTCGAGCCCGTTCACGGGCTCGTCGAGGATCAGCGTCTGCGGGTCGCCGAGAAGGGCGGCGGCGATCCCGAGGCGCTGGCCCATGCCGAGCGAGAAGCCGCCGACCCGCTTGGATGCCACGGCCTCGAGCCCCGTCAGTTCGATGACCTCGCGCACGCGCGTCTTCGGGATCGAGTGCGTCGCCGCGAGCGCGAGCAGGTGGTTGTACGCGCTGCGTCCGGTGTGCACCGCCTTCGCCTCGAGCAGGGCACCCACCTGGTGCAGGGGGTCGCGGTGACTCGCGTAGAGCTTGCCGTTGACCCTCGCCTGGCCGGCGGTCGGGCGGTCGAGGCCGACGATCATCCGCATCGTCGTCGACTTGCCGGCGCCGTTCGGGCCGAGAAAGCCGGTGACCTTTCCGGGCTGCACGGTGAACGAGACATCGTCCACCGCCAGCTTCGATCCGTACCGTTTGCTCAGGCGTTCGATCTCGATCATGGCTCCACGCTACGGAAAGGCCGGAGCCCCGGCATCCATCTTGAGACGGATCTTCCCACCCCGAGTCAGGCGTCAGTCGACCCCGCGAGCGGTCAGCGCGTCGCCCAGCTGATCGGCGTGCTTCAGCGACACGACCAGGAACGGCACCACGAAGGCGCGCAGACTCGCCCGCGCCCCGCGTGCACGTTGCGCATCGCGCACGTCGCCCGCCAGACGGGCCAGCACGGGCACCGTGCCGATGGTGATCATCAGCAGCAGGGCGACCCGCTCGGGGTCGACCCCGAGCGGGCGCAGTGGCGTGAGGCCCCGTTCGAGGGCGGTCAGGAGGTCACTCATTCGCGTCGTGAGGACGACGAGTCCGGCGAGCAGCATCGCGGCGGCGAGCCGCGCGGTGTTCGCGATCGCCGCCTCGGGACCGAGGAACAGCAGCTGACCGATCAGCGTGATCGCGATGACCCAGCGCAGCGCGAGCAGCTGCGTGGCGATCTCACGCATGCCGCCCCACCCGTCCGCGACGCCCGAGAGCGCGTAGGAGATGACGACGGCGAGAGCGGCGGCGCCCCCCGACCACCACTGAGTGGGCAGCAGCAGCACCCCGAACGCCAGGGCGCCGAGCAGCACGAGCTTCGGTCCCGCCGGCAGGCGGTACAGCCCGCGGTGGCCGGGGCGGTAGAGGGTCAGCACTGCAGCATCGCCTCGTACTGCGCGACGATCTCCGCCGCGTCGCCGACGGATCGCACCCGCCCGCCTTCGAAGAGCACCGCCTGCTCGCAGCGCCGCGCGAGCGCCAGGTCGTGCGTCACGAGGATCAGCTGGTGCCCGGCATCCGCGAACAGATGGTCGGCGACGACCCGGGAGTTCCGCGCATCGAGGTACGCGGTCGGCTCGTCGGCGATGACCAGGTCGGGTTCGCGGACGAACGCGCCGCACAGCGCCAAGAGCTGCTTCTGCCCGCCGGAGAGGTCGTGGGCGGATGCCTCCGCCAGGGCGGTGAGCCCGAACGCGTCGAGCGCGGCGGCGACGCGCTCCTGCTTCTCGGCGGGGCGCAGCCGCGCGGCACGCAGCGAGAAGGCGACGTCTTCGGCGACGGTGGGCATGATGATCTGCGCGTCGGGGTTGCTGAAGACCAGCGCCGTGCGTCGGCGCAGTTCCGCGGCCTGGGTGACGATGTCGAGCCCGAAGATGCGCAGTTCGCCAGCCGAGGGCTTGACCAGCCCTCCCAGCAGACGCGCGAAGCTCGACTTTCCTGACCCGTTCTCGCCCACGACGGCGACGGTGCGCGCCTCGAGGCTCAGCGTCACGTCGTGCAGCACCGGGGTGCCGCCGATGCGCACGTCGATCGAGGACGAGTGGATGCTCACCGAACGACCTCGACCACTGCGGCGACGCCCATGCCGCCGCCGACCGATGCCGCGGCGATGCCGAGGGTGCCGGCCGGCGCGCCGGCGCGCACCAGTCGTGAGAACAGGCGGACGACCGCGACGGCGCCGCTTGCCCCCCACGGATGCCCGAGGGCGAGCGCCCCGCCATCGGCGCAGACGCGCTCGTCGTCATCGGCGATGCCCAGCCGGCCGAGCACCGCCAGGCTCTGCGCGGCGAACGCCTCGACGATCTCGAACGCGGCGATGTCCCCGACTGCCGCGCCGAACTGATCGAGCGCCGCACGGATCGCGGCGGCTGCACCGATGCCCGGCAGGGCCGGGTCGCAGCCCACCATCGCGCCCGCGCGCACGGCGAGCCCCGGTGCAGAGCCCGCGGGCGCGACGACGACCGCCGCCGCGCCGTCGCTGATGCGCGTCGAGGTGCCGGCCGTGACCGTGCCACCGGGGAACAAGGTCGGCAGGCGCGCCAGCAGCGGCTCGGCCCGGCCGATCGCGTCGTCGTCGCCTATGCCCGCGAGCGGCACGATCTCGGCCGTGAATCGCCCGCCCGCGCGCGCCGCGAGCGCGCGCCGGTGGCTGCGCGCGGCGTGCGCATCCTGGCGAGCGCGGGAGATGCCGTCGGCCGCGGCCAGTGCCTGTGCGGCCTCGGGCATGCCCGGGTCGGGGAACGCGGCGGGGGTGAAGGGCGCTCGATCGTAGGGGATGCCATCGGCCGAGCGCTCGGGCGCCGTCGAGGCGCTCTCGACGCCTCCGGCCACGCGCGGGCGCGGGTCGCCCGCGCGGATCGCCGCGGTGGCATCCAGCACAGCGGCCAGCCCGCTGCCGCATTGGCGATCGACCGTCCCGCCCGGGATCGTGACGTCGAGGCCTGCCGCGAGCGCCGCGATGCGCCCGGCGTTGC
The DNA here is from genome assembly GCA_029959325.1 of Microbacteriaceae bacterium PS02068. Taxonomy (GTDB): domain Bacteria; phylum Actinomycetota; class Actinomycetes; order Actinomycetales; family Microbacteriaceae; genus Microbacterium. Next base: position 52,507 of record JASCPF010000008.1, on the reverse strand, counting down.
CGCCGGGGCCCGTGCAGTTGCCGAGCACGACGTCCGCCACCGTCGGCGCCGCGCCGAGGGCCGCTTCGGCATCGGTCAGCGCGACGCGGATCACGGGTGCGGCGAGATCCTCGAGACGCAGTCGCGCGAGCCCGCGGCCGCGCGTGCCGATGGGGGTGCGGCGGGCGCTGACGATCACCGGATCGCGGTCAGACGACAAGGCGGGCCACCTCCCCGCGCAGGGCCCGCTCAGCCGCTTCCCGGCGGGCCGGCTTGCCCGAGGCGGTGCGGGGAAGCTCTCCGACGAACCAGCGCCGCGGGCGATGCGTGGGGGCGAGGCGCGTCCGTGCGACCTCATCCAGGTCGGAGGCATCCCCGCCTGCCTCGAGCTCGACGAACGCCGCCACCAGCGCGCCGACCCGCTCTCGAGGCAGCGCGAAGACGACGGCGTCGCGGACGCCCGGCGCCGACCGCAGCACCTCTTCCACCTCTTCCGGGATGATCGTGGCTGAGGCGCTCAGGATCGCGCCGTCGGCGCGTCCGCGCAGGCGCAGCACCCCGTCGGTCAGCTCGGCCCTATCACCGACGCTCGCCCAGCCGTCGTGCGAGCGCAGCGGGCCGGGCTCGCCGGCGTATCGCGCCGCCACGAACGGCGAGCGCACCCAGAGCACGCCGCGTCGCACCTGCAGCTCGACGCCGGGGAAGGCGCGCAGGCCGTCACCGCGATCGAGGGCGACGAACGATAGCTCGGCGGCGCCGTAGTACGAGATGACCTCGATCCCCGCCGCTTCCGCCCGGGCGCGCAACCCGGCGTCGAGGTGCGATCCGCCGATGAGGGCCGTCCGCAGCGACGGCGGCGCACCACGGTCGAGCAGCTCGCGCAGGGCCTGCGGCGTGCCGTGCAGGCACGTGGCATCCGAACGTGCCGCCGGTCCGAGCACAGGCCTCGGTCCACCGCCGATCGCGTGCGCGAGCGAGAAGAGCGTGAGCGACGACGACGGGGGCGCGGGCAGCGACACCGCCGCGTCGGGCGCGCGGCCGATCAGCGATTCGATCGCCGCGAACGACGCCGACCATGACGCCGCGCTCCGCAGCACGACGCGCGGCCTGCCGGATGAGCCCGAGGTCACGCTCGCCCACGCGATGCCGTCCAGCTCGGCTGCCTGGGCGGCGACGCGGGTCACGCTCTCGCCGTAGGCCGCGGGCGCCCGCGGATCGAGGACGAGCGGGACGTCGTCGGCATCGCGCACCGCGCGCAGCCGGTCGAGCAGGTCTGCGGCATCCGCGTCGATCGGGACGATCACGGCGTGCTGTCGGCGACCGGAACGCTCCATTCGCGGCGGAAGGCCCGCGGATAGGCCCGCACGAGGGTCGTCACGATGAGGGTTGCGATCACGGCCTTGATCAGGTCTCCGGGCAGGAATCCGAGGCTCATCAGAGCGGTTTCGGGCAGAGGCAGACGCGTCACCAGGCTCTGCACCGGAATGCCGAACGCGTAGATCGTGAGGATGCCGCCGACGACCATCGCCACGAAGGTGCGCCAGGCCACGGGCCGCCGGCCGCCGGCGTGCACGATCAGTCCGATGACGATCGCCCCGACGATCCAGCCCACGAGGTACCCCGCGCTGGGCCCCAGGAACACGGCGAATCCGCCGCGGCCGCCGGCGAGCAGCGGCATGCCGACGGCCACCGCGCCGAGCAGGACCGCCACCGAGGCGGCGCCGAGCCACGGGCCGAGGATCGCCCCCGCGAGCATGACCCCGAGCGTCTGCGCCGTGATCGGCACCACGCCGAACACCGCGAAGCCGCCGGGCAGGCCGAGCACCGCGATGATCGCGGCGAACACCGCGACGCGCGCGAGGTCGGATGCGCCCAGCCGTCGCGCGGACGACGTGAGCGGTGCGGAGGGAGCGGAAGTGGATGCCACGGGAGGCCCTTCGTCGACGTGGGGGAGCGGCGCGCGCACCACCTGAACACTGTTCACCTGAACAGCGTTCACTATAGCCTCAGCCTCGGTAGTGTGGACGCCGTGGCGAGAGACGGAAGCGGTCGGAGGCACTCGCGCGACGACGTCGCGCGAGCCGCGCTCGACATCCTCGACCGGTTCGGACTGCCCGACCTCACCATGCGGCGCCTCGCCGCCGAGCTCGACGTGCAGCCCAGCGCGCTGTACTGGCACTTCCCGAACAAGCAGTCGCTGCTGGCCGAGGTCTCCGGGCGGATCATCGCCGATGTCGAGGCCGCACCGCCCGGGCTCGATTGGCCCGAGCGCGTGGCGTTCGACGCGTTCGCCCTGCGCGCGGCGCTGCTCGCCCACCGCGATGGCGCCGAGGTCGTCGCGAGCACCCTGGCGCTCGGACTCGGCACGCTGGGTGCCCCGGATGCATCGGGTGCCCCCGATGCACCGGACGTATCCGCCGCGGGGCGGGTGCTGGTGGATGCCATCGGCGCCGGCGGCTTCGACGACGCGACCGCCCGGCGCGCCGCGAGCGTGCTGCTGCGCTTCGTGCTCGGCCACGTCACCCACGAGCAGCAGCAGCGCCTGTACGCGAGCCTGCTCGGCGGCGGCGTGGCATCCGGTGACAGCGCGGCCGGCGTGGCATCCGGTGACAGCGCGGCCGGCGAGGCATCCGGTGACAGCGCGGCCGGCGTGGCATCCGGTGACAGCGCGGCCGGCGAGGCATCCGCAGACACCGCGGCGGAGGCCGAGGTCGAGTTCCGCTTCGGCGTGACGCTGATGATCGGCGGTCTGCAGCGCCGGCTCGAGGAGGCCGGGGAGGGCTGAGCAGGTCGGTTCGGCAATCGTTCATCCGCCTCTGTCAGGATGCCTGCATGACCCCCGACACTGACCAGTTGCGCGAGCAGGCCGAGCAGGCACTCCGGGCGCGCGAGCTCGGCGTGCTCGGTGCGCTGCTCGCCGAGCACGAGCCGCCCGAGATCGCGGATCTGCTCGAGCGCGAACCGCACGCCGCCGACCGGGCGGTGCTGTATCGCCTGCTCGAGCGGGATCAGGCGGTCGAGGTGTTCGAACTGCTCGAACCCGGGCAGCGCCGCGAGCTGATCGACGGGCTGCGCGATGACGATGTGGCGCGCCTGTTCGAGGAGATCGACCCGGACGACCGCGTGCAGCTGCTCGACGAGCTGCCCGCGGGCGTCGCGCAGAAGCTGCTGCACGGGCTCTCGGCCGACGAGCGCGAGCTGACGCTGCCGCTGCTCGGCTATCCGAAGCGCAGCATCGGCCGCTACATGAGCCCCGAGTACGTCCGCCTGCGCGCGCGGCTCACGGTCGGCGACGCCCTGAGTCACATCCGCCACCGCGGCACTGACGCCGAGACGATCTACATGCTGCCCGTCACCGACGACGAGCGTCGCGTCGAGGGCGTCGTCGGGCTGCGGGAGCTCGTGATGGCGGCCGCCGATGAGCTCATCGGCGACCTCATGGTCGAGGCGCGCACGGTGACGGCGACGGAGGATGCCGAGGCGGCGGCCCGCCGCGTCGTCGACGAGCAGCTGCTCGCGGCCCCGGTCGTCGACGGTGAGGGCCGGCTCGTCGGCATCCTCACGGTCGACGATGCGTCGCGCATTCTCGAGCTCGCCGACGACGAGGATGCCGCGCGCCAGGGCGCCGCCGAGCCGCTGCGGCGCCCCTATCTCACGGTGCCTGTGTTCGGAATCGTGCGGTCGCGCGTGGTGTGGCTGCTCGTGCTCGCGATCTCGGCGCTGCTCACCGTGCAGGTGCTGGGCGTGTTCGAAGACACCCTCGAGCAGGTCGTCACCCTCGCCCTGTTCATCCCGCTGCTCACCGGCACCGCGGGCAACACCGGGGCCCAGGCGGCGACGACGGTCACGCGTGCGTTGGCGCTCGGCGAAGTGCGGTCGGGCGACGTGCTCGCCGTCGCGTGGCGCGAAGTGCGCGTCGGCTTCCTGCTCGGCACCCTGCTCGGGGCGCTCGGCTTCGCCCTGGCATCCCTCGTCTTCGACGTCCACTTCGGCGCGGTGATCGGCCTCACCCTCGTCGCCGTGTGCACGCTCGCCGCGACCGTCGGCGGCGCGATGCCGATGCTCGCGCGCGCCGTACGCGCCGACCCCGCGGTGTTCTCGACCCCGTTCATCTCGACGTTCTGCGATGCGACGAGCCTGATCATCTACTTCCTCATCGCGACGTGGCTGCTCGGACTGTGACGCTCCGGACCGCTCTGACGGGCCGGGGCTAGGCTCGACGCATGGACCCCGCCGGGTGGACGTTCCTGATCCTCGCGCTCGCGATCGTCGCCTTCATGAGCGGGCGCGTCCCGCTCGCGGTCGTCTCGATCGGCGTCGCGCTGGCGCTCTGGGCGACCGGCGTGCTGACGCTGGCGCAAGCGCTGTCGGGTTTCGGCGACCCGACCGTCCTGTTCATCGCGAGCCTGTTCGTCGTGAGCGAGTCGCTGGACGCCACGGGCGTGACGGCGTGGCTGGGCCAACAGGTCGTGGCGCGGGCGGGCCGCGGGCGCCTGCGCCTGACCGTCGTCATCGGCACGATGGCCGCCGTGCTCGCCGCGTTCATCTCGATCAACGGGGCTGTCGCGGCGCTGCTGCCGGTCGCGGTCGTCGTAGCGGTGCGCGCGGGGCTCGTCCCGTCGAAGATGCTGATCCCGCTCGCCTTCGCCGCGAGCGCCGGGTCGCTGCTGACCCTCACCGGCACCCCGGTCAACATCGTCGTCTCCGAAGCGGCGGCGGCCGCGGGCGGCCGGGAGTTCGGCTTCTTCGAGTTCGCGCTCGTGGGCATCCCGCTCGTGATCCTCACCGTGCTGACGGTCGCGCTCGGCGGCGACCGGCTGCTGCCGGCGCGCTCGCCGGAGCACTTCGGCGACGCCCCCGACCCGAGCGAGCTCGCGCAGAGCCTGCGCGACAGCTATGCCGTCGACCTCGACACGGGCATCCTCTTCAGCGCCCGCGACGGGGTCGCCGAGGTGCTGGTCGCGCCGCGCTCGAGGCTCATCGGGCGCACCGTGTCGGCGGGCATGACGACCCGCGACGAGAACCTCGTGATCCTCGCGGTGCGCCGCGGCGACGACGAAGGCCCGAACACCTCCCGGGGTGCGGGCGTCAGCGGATCGCTCACGCTGCAGGCCGGTGACGCCGTGCTCGTCCAGGGGCCGTGGGCCGCGCTCACGCGCTACACGCAGTCACCCGACGTCATCGCCGTCACCCCGCCCCAGACGATCCAGCGCGGCGTGCCGCTCGGGCGCGGAGCGAAGCGCGCGCTCGTGATCCTCGGGGTCATGGTCGTTCTTCTCGCGACCGGAGTCGTGCCGCCCGCGGTCGCGAGCCTGCTCGCGGCGGGCGCGCTCGTGCTCACGCGGGTGCTGACGATCCCGCAGTCGTACCGCGCGATCTCGTGGACGACGGTGATCCTCATCGCGGGCATGGTGCCCCTCTCGTCGGCGTTCATCGCGACCGGCGCCGCCGCGCGCGTCGCCGACGCCGTGCTGGGTGTCATCGGCAGGGCCTCGCCGCAGCTCGCGCTGCTGGTGCTGTGTCTGCTCACGATGGTGCTCGGCCAGTTCATCTCCAACGTCGCGACCGTGCTGATCGTCACGCCGATCGCCGTGGCGATCTCGCAGAGCCTCGAGCTCAGCATCCTGCCGTTCATGATGGCGCTCACCGTCGCGGGGGCCGCGTCGTTCCTGACCCCGATCGCGACGCCGGCGAACCTGATGGTGCTGCAGCCGGGTGGCTACCGCTTCGGCGACTACTGGCGCCTGGGCACGCCGCTCATGCTGATCTACCTCGTGGTGGCCGTGCTCTACGTGCCGCTCGTCTGGCCGTTCTGACGAGCACGATCGCGCCCGCGACGACAGCTGTCGCACCGATCAGCGCGAACGCGGTGGGCACGTCGCCCGGGCCGAAGTCGTACACGCTCTCGCCCAGCGTCCATCGACAGCGCCACCCCAGCGGCAACAGGCCGAACGACGCGTGCAAGACAGAGCTGTCCTCCGGGCTGATGCCTGCGGCCTCGTAGTCTGCCAACGGAGGCCCCGCATATGCCACCATGCACCGGTACTCGGCTGATTCCCGGATGCCGAGGTACCACGTGCCGCTCACGACGAGCATCGTCCACGCGATGCCGCCCAGAATCAGCAGGATGCCGAGAACCGAGATGCGGTCACGCATCCGGGACCCACACCATGATGTCGCCGGGCTGGCATTCCAGAACTCGGCAGATCGCATCGAGAGTGGTGAATCGCACGGCTTTCGCGCGTCCGTTCTTGAGGACGGCGACGTTGGCGGGCGTGATGCCGATCGCGTCGGCGAAGTCTCCGACGCTCATGCGTCGCTGGGCGAGCAGCACGTCGATCTCGAGCCGTATCGCCATCACACCACCTCGTCGAGCTCGGTCCGCAGCGTCACGGCCTGTCGGAGGAGCGAACGCATGACCCCCACGACGAGGGCGGCACCGGCGCCGAAGATCACGGCGATGGGCGCGGCGAAGAAGAGCACCGGCGGGCCGGCACCGATCACGGTCAGAGCGACCGAGCCGACGATGACGAGCCCCACCGCCACCCAGATCGCCGCGATGGCGCCGTCTACCCAGACGAACGCGCGCCGGTCGAACAGTCGCCCGGCGGATGCCAGGTCGACGAGTCGCCAGACGCACACGAGCACCACCTGGACGCATGCCAAGAGCGCGATCGATCCGACGATCCCCGCCGTCCGCAGGTACGCGACGCCCGGCATCTCCTGCGAGACCTGACTCGCGGCGGCAGGGACGATCACGAGCTGGAAGAACAGCACGGCGGCGACCGCGAGGACGATGAGCACCTTGATGGTGACGATCAGGAGCCGAGACATGGTCGTGCCTATCGTTTAGCGAGTGATATCTCTCGAAAAACGATAGATTCCACCGAAACGGCTGTCAAGCCGTCAGCGCGGCGCCGGTCAGTCGGCGAGGCCGAACAGCTGCAGGGGGTGGGTGAGGCGCCACCAGGCATCCGGATCGGGGATCTCCGCCGCCAGGTGCACCCCGCTCGACGCGGAGTCGATGGGGCCCTTGGTCGATACCGTGCCGACGGCTGCGCCCGCCGCGCGCGCGTCGCCGAGCGACAGATCGGAGGTCACCGGCGCGGTCGCCCCGTTCCAGAGCAGCAGCGAGGCGTCGGCGTCGGTCACGATCTGCACCGACGTGCCCCACAGCGTCGTGACGGTGCCGACGACGGTTCCCGCCGGCAGCACGGTGGGCGTGGATGCCTCGGCCGTGACCTCGGTCAGCAGGCGGGACGTCTCGGCGTCGCGCGTCTGGTCGTTCGGCTGCCCGAGCGCGACGGCGTAGACGCGCACCGGGGTGTCGCCGACCGTCTGCTCGCGTGCGGCGAGCAGGTTGTACGCGCCCTTGAGAGTGCCGGTCTTCAGCCCGACGACGGCCGGATCGGTGAGCAGATCGTTCGTGTTGACGACATTGCCGGCGCCCGGCAGGGTGACCGACGGCGTGCGCACGATCTCGGCGATGACGGGATCGGCCAGCGCAAGGCGGGCGAGCGCGATGAGGGATGCCGGGTCGCCCGCGTTGGCGCTGTCGATGCCGGTCGGATCGACGACCGTGATGCCGGGCAGGTTGTGCCGCGTGAGCCACTCTTTGGCGGCCGTCTCGAACACGCGGTCGGTCGGCCACAGCGAGCCGGCGAGCCGGTCGGTGTAGTTGCCGGCCGAGCCGATCAGCATGCCCTGCATCATCTGGTACTGGGTGAGCGTGCCGCCCACCGGTACGTTCAGCGCTGACTCGTCTTTCGCGAGGTAGTTGTTGTACGTCTGACGATCGCGCGCGGTGAAGGCGAAGGTCGGGCCGCTCTCGCCGACCGCGAGGGGCATCTGCTCGAGGATCATCATCGCGGTGACGAGCTTGGTGATGCTCGCCATGGGCCTGGCATCGGTACTCGACGCGGGCGATCCGTCGAAGCCCGCGACGCCGATCGCCGCCGAACCCGCCGCGGGCCACACCACGGCTGTCGCCGGCGCGGCCAGATCGGCGACCGCGACCGGGGTCACCGACGGCGTCACGGCGTACAGCGGCCACAGCAGAGTGGTCGCGGCGTAAGCACCCACGAGGGCGATCGCGCCCAGCGTCGGCACGACGATGCCTGCCCGCAGCGGCGAGCGACGCGGCCGGCGCGCCAGCAGGTCGGGCGAGACGAGCAGGTACGGATGCGCCCCGTCGGTGAGGTCGGGGGGTGACGTGCGAGCGGTGACGGCGTCGTCGTCGAGCCAGCCGAGTGCGATGCGCCGGCCCGGCGCGGCCTCGGGTGTCGTCACCCAGGCGGCGACGTCATCGGCGGCATCCGAGACCTCGGCATCCGCCACCGCCTCGTCCTGCGGCCGGGCCGTGGCGACCTCGCCGGGTGACGCGTCTCGGCGGCGGCGCGCGCGGCGCGACGACGGGGGAGCGCCTTCCATGGTCACTCGCTCAAACTACCTGCTCCGCCGCTATACTCGTGCACACAACCACGGGAGTCCGGTGAGCCGGGCTGAGAGGAAGCGATCCACGCTTCGACCGTCGAACCTGATCCGGATCATGCCGGCGCAGGGAGGAGAGAAAATGAACGCTTCTGCGTCCCCATCCACCGTCCGCTCTTCGGATGCCACGGCCGCGTCCCGCGGCGGCGCGCACCGCTTCCAGTGGCGCGTCGTCGACATCGTCGTGGCCAGCGTCATCGGCGTCGCCGCCGGCGTGCTGTTCTGGGCGTGGGGCCAGGCGTGGACCCCGCTCAGCAGCGCGCTCGCGTTCCTGCCGGGGCTCGAGGGCCTGCTCGCCGGCGGCTGGCTCTTCGCTGGCGTGCTGGGTGGTCTCATCATCCGCAAGCCCGGTGCCGCGCTCTACACCGAGATCGTGGCCGCGGTCGTCTCGATGGCCATCGGCACCCAGTGGGGGTTCACGACACTGATCTGGGGCGTGGTGCAGGGCATCGGCGCCGAGCTCGGCTTCGCCGTGTTCGCGTACGCCAACTACCGCCTCATCGCGGCGCTCGTCTCGGGAGCCTTCGCCGGCGTCGCCGTCGCGGTGCTCGACACGAACTTCTCGTCGATCGCGGCGTACGACTTCGGGCCCCGGGCGATCTACTTCGCCGCGGCGGTGGCCTCGGGCATCCTCATCGCAGGATTCGTCTCGTGGCTGATCATGCGGGCGCTCGCCGCGACGGGCGCGCTCGATCGCTTCGCGGCGGGTCGTGAGGGCCGCGCGCCCGCGATCGCCGATCCCGACGCGGCGTGAGTTCGACGCCTGCCCCACCCGCCGGCGTCAGCGCCCGCGGCTGGGGCTGGCGGCATGCCGGGCGGCGCCGCTGGGCCGTGACCGGGATCGACCTCGACATCGCGCCCGGCGAGCGGGTGCTGCTGCTCGGTGCGAGCGGATCGGGCAAGAGCACGGTGCTGCGCGGCCTCGCCGGGGTTCTCGGCGGCGATGAGGACGGCGAGCAGACCGGTGCGCTGACGGTCGGGGGAGCGCCGGCCGATCGGGCACGGGGCCGCGCCGGACTCGTGCTGCAGGATCCCGATGCGCAGGTGATCCTCGCGCGGGTCGGTGACGACGTCGCCTTCGGGTGCGAGAATCTCGGCGTGCCGCAGGCCGAGATCTGGCCCCGCGTTCGAACCGCGCTCGATGCCGTGGGCCTCGACGTCGCGCTCGATCGATCGACGTCGGCGCTGTCGGGCGGCCAGAAGCAGCGCCTCGCGCTCGCCGGGGCCCTCGCGATGCGCCCGGGGCTGCTGCTGCTCGACGAGCCGACCGCGAACCTCGACCCCGCGGGAGTCGTCGAGGTGCGCGACGCCGTGCTGCGCGCGGTGGCCGAGTCGGGAGCGACCCTGGTCGTCGTCGAGCATCGTGTGGATGTCTGGGCCGCGCACATCGATCGCGTGATCGTGCTCGCCGCGCCCGACGACGGTGGCGGCGTGCTCGCCGACGGTGCGCCCGACGACGTGTTCGCGCGCCTTGGAGACGAACTGACCGCCGCGGGCGTGTGGGTGCCGGGTCGGCCGCCCGTGGTGACCCGCGCAGCGAGTGCGGGTGCGGGCGCGGGCGCGGGCGGCGCGGATGCGGGCGACGTGTTGCTGAGCGCCCGGGGGCTCGCGGTCGGGCGACGGGGGTTCGGGGAGAAGACCGCGCGCGTCGCGGCATCCGACATCACGCTCGACGTCCGCGCGGGCCGCACACTGGCGATCGTCGGGGCCAACGGCACGGGCAAGTCGACTCTCGCTCTGACGCTCGCCGGATTGCTGCCGCCCGCGGCCGGCGCGGTGCGTGCAGGCGACGCGCTGCGCGGTGGGGTGGGCGATGACCCGCTGTCGTGGCGCTCGTCCGACCTGCTGACGCGCGTCGGCATGGTCTTCCAGGCTCCCGAGCACCAGCTGCTGGCGCGCACGGTGCGGGAGGAGCTCGAGGTCGGCCCCCGCGCCCTGCGCCTGAGCGCCGACGAGATCGCCGCGCGGGTCGAGCCGCTGCTCGACCGCCTGCGCCTGCGCCGCCTCGCCGCGGTGAACCCCTTCACACTCTCGGGCGGCGAGAAGCGCCGGCTGACGGTCGCCGCGGCCCTCGCCACGCGCCCGCGCGTGCTGGTGCTCGATGAGCCGACGTTCGGCCAGGATGCCCGGACGTGGCGCGAGCTCGTCGCGCTCATGATCGAGGTGCAGGATGCCGGCACGGCGCTCGTCATCGTGACGCACGACGAGCCGCTCGTCGAGGCGCTGACCGGCGGCGGCGCGGGCGAGGTCGTGCGACTCGGCGGGGCGCCGACGCCGGACGCGGCGGAAGCGTCGGGGGCGTCGTCGTGAGTCTGTTCGTCGTCGATGTGCGGCGGAGCCCCCTGGCATCCGTCAACGCTCTCGCGAAGCTCGTGGCGGCGCTGGTGATCAGTGTGCCGCTGCTGTTCTCGATCGACCCGGTGTCGGCGGGCGTCGCGCTCGCGCTGACTCTGGTGCTGCTGCCGTTCGCGCGGCTGCGGGTGCGCGACCTCTGGCTGCGGCTGTGGCCGATCGTGCTGTCGGCCGTGATCGCCGGTGCGGCGACCGTGCTGTACGGCCGCCCGTCGGGAGCCGTCTACGTCGAGTGGGGGCTCGTGCGGATCTCCGACGGATCGATCGCGCTCGCGCTGTCGATCGTGCTGCGCGTGCTGGCGATCGCGATCCCGTCGGTCGTCTTGTTCGCCACGACCGACCCGACCGACCTCGCCGATGCGCTCGCGCAGCTCGCGCGTCTGCCCGCGCGCTTCGTGCTCGGGGCGCTGGCCGGGCTTCGGCTGGTCGGGCTGCTGATCTCCGACTGGCGCGAGCTCGCGCTCGCCCGCCGCGCGCGCGGCGTCGCCGACCACGGCCGAGTGCGGAGGTTCTTCGGGCAGGCATTCGCCCTGTTCGTGCTCGCGATCCGGCGCGCTTCGGCGCTCGCGACCGCGATGGAGGCACGGGGGTTCGGTGCCCCCGTGCGGCGGACGTGGGCGCGCACGTCGCGCCTGCGGCCCCGCGACGGCGTGCTCGTGCTGCTCGCGGCCGCGGTGGCCGTGGCATCCGTCACCGCGGCCGTCGTCGCGGGTACCTGGACGTTCGTGTTCGCGCTGTGACCGGCGGGGGCGGCTTCCGCTCGAGGAGCTCAGCGCCCGTCGAGCAGCGCCACGAGCCGTCGCGGCGCGGTCGCGCGGTACGAGGCATCCAGCAGTTCCGCGACCTCGTCCCAGTCGGTGCGGGCGCCGAGATCGAGCCCGAGCCATCCGTGCGGCCAGAGGTACGCGGGTTCCCAGAACCGGCGATCCTGCCGCAGCGCGGGCTCGTCGACCGGATCGGGCCGGAACAGCAGCGCGCTGTCGTGTCGGTCGCCGACCTCGCCGCGCGGCGAGCCGCCGAAGTACGCGAAGACCTTGACCGTGAAGAACGTCGGGCGCCCATGGGCGATCTTCTCGGCGGCCTCGGGCAGCGCCAGCGCGAGCGCCCGCACCCGTGCCAGCAGCGGATCGGCGTCGTCGAACATGAGCGGGTGCTCCATGGCATCCATCCTGCCGCGCGCTGTCGTGGGGCGGGGTCGCGGCTGTGATGAGATGGGGGATGCCCGATGCCGCGCCTCGCCGCCATGGCGCGTTCACCGTGATTCCCGGCCCCGTTCCGGTGCTCGCCGTCGGCGACGTGTACGAGCGTCACGTCGTCCTGAGCGCTGACTCGCTCACGCTGTACTCGGGCGAGCGTCCGCACGACACCGTCGCCTGGTCGCAGGTGGATGCCGCAGCGGTGCGGCTGCCTCGTGTGCGGCTGGTGTCGCCGCGCGTCGGCGATGCGCTGGGTGCCCTGATCGCGGCCTACCTCGGGCCGGGGACGGCGCCGTCGATGACGGGCAGGATGCGCGTGCGGTTGCATGATGGCACACCGCGCGAGTGGCAGATCGACGGCCATCACGCGTGGGGCTACCGGCCGGGCGACGTGATTCGCGCCGACCGTCTGCTCGCGCATCTCACGGCGGTGCCGGCCTCTCGGCTGCTGCTCGCGGACCCCGACGAGGTGCTCGCTCTGCTGGCGCGTCCGGCCGCTCGTCGGTGACGCGCTCACGCTGAGACTGAGTATCTCTGCTTTTGATACGCAATCCCATCGCGTAGGCTGGGCGCGAGTTCGAAGGAGAGCACACATGGACATCACCGGCGCATCCGCCCTCGTCACCGGCGGTGCCAGCGGACTCGGTTTCGCGACCGCGACGCGGCTCGCCGCCGCCGGCGCCCACGTCGTGATCGTCGACCTGCCCTCGTCGCCGGGCGCCGAGCGCGCAGCCGAGCTGAATGGCACGTTCGCGCCGGCCGACGTCACAGACCCGGAGCAGATCGCCGCCGCGGTCGCCACCGCCGGCGACCACGGGCCGCTGCGCGTCGTCGTCAACTGCGCCGGCATCGCGCCGCCCGCGAAGGTGCTCGACCGAGACGGGAACCCCGGCAGTCTTGCCGACTTCGAGAAGATCATCCGTGTCAACCTGATCGGCACCTACAACGTCATCGGGCAGGCATCCGCCGCCATCGCCCGCACCGAGCCCACCGGCGGCGGCGACCGCGGCGTCATCGTCAACACGGCATCGGTCGCGGCCTTCGACGGCCAGATCGGCCAGCCGGCCTACTCGGCGAGCAAGGGCGGCGTGCATGCCATGACGCTGCCGATCGCGCGCGAGCTGGCGCGCTACGGCATCCGCGTGTGCACGATCGCCCCCGGGATCATGGAGACGCCCATGCTCGCCGGGCTGCCCGAGGCGGCGCAGGCGAGCCTCGGCCAGCAGGTGCCCTACCCGGCGCGGCTCGGCCGGCCCGATGAGTACGCGAGTCTCGTGCTCGAGATCGTCCGCAACGGCTACCTCAACGGCGAGACCATCCGGCTCGACGGCGCCATCCGCATGGCGCCGAAGTGACCGGTTCGACTCCGTCCGCCGGCGCCTGCGTACCGATTGCAGGACCTGTTCAACATGCGCGGGCCGGTTTCCGCGGAAACACGGGCCTCGCGCGGTCTTCGCACCGCAGTGATCCTGCAAACGGTACGGCTTCCCTCCGAAAGGACCCCGCATGACCGACTCGATCCTCTACACCCGCGACGGCGCGCTCGCGCGCCTGACCTTCAACCGCCCCGCCTCGCTCAACGCGATGGGCTTCGAGATGGGGCAGCGCTGGCGTGACCTCGCCCACGAGGTCACGGCCGATGACACCGTCGGCGCCGTGATCCTGGATGCCAGCGGGCCCGCGTTCTGCGCCGGTGGCGATGTCGTCGAGATGGCGACCTCGGGGGCAGGGGGCGCGCACGTCACCGCGATGGCCGGGGTCATCCACGAGGGCATCCGCGCGTTCGTCGAGTCCAGCAAGCCCGTCGTCGCGGCAGTGCAGGGCGCCGTCGCAGGCGGCGGCCTCGGCCTCATGCTCACGGCCGACTACATCGTCGCGTCGGGCCGGGCGCGCTTCGTCAGCAAGTACGCGAACATCGGCCTGACTCCCGACCTCAGCGTCTCGACGCTGCTGCCCGCGGCGATCGGCCAGACTCGCGCGCTGCGCATGCTGCTGCAGGACCTCACGATCGACGCCGAGACCGCGCTCGACTGGGGCCTCATCGCCGAGATCGCGGATGACCCCGGTGCGCGCGCCGCCGAGGTCGCGGCGTTCTGGCTCGAGGGCGCCACGGGTGCTTTCGGCCAGGCCAAGCGGCTCATCCGCGCGGGCACCCAGCGCAGCTTCACAGACAACCTCGACGACGAGGCGCGCACGATCGGCGCGCGCTTCGACACCTCCGAATCGCAGGTGCGCGTGGCGGCGTTCGCCGCGGCATCCCGCACCCTTCGACAAGCTCAGGGACCGGACACAACCAAGGAGCACGCATGACCAGCCTCGCCGGAAAGACCATCCTGATGTCGGGCGGCAGCCGCGGAATCGGCCTCGCGATCGCCCTGCGCGCCGCGCGCGACGGCGCCAACATCGCGCTCATGGCCAAGACCGACACCCCGCATCCGAAGCTCGAGGGCACCGTGCACTCGGCCGCCGAGGCCATCGAGGCGGCGGGTGGTCGCGCGCTGCCGATCGTCGGCGACGTCCGCAACGACGACGACATCACCGAGGCCGTGCTGAAGACACAGGGCGAGTTCGGCGGCATCGACATCGTCGTGAACAACGCCTCGGTCATCGACCTGTCGGGCTCGCTGGACCTCGCCGCGAAGAAGTACGACCTCATGCAGGACGTCAACGTGCGCGGCACGTTCATGCTCAGCCGCGCGGCCGTGCCGATCCTGAAGGATGCCCCGAACCCGCACATCCTCTCGCTGTCGCCGCCGCTGAACCTCACGCCGCGCTGGCTCGGCGCGCACACGGGCTACACCCTCGCGAAGTACGGCATGACGATGGCAACCCTCGGCATGGCGGCGGAGTTCGCGAAGGACGGCATCGCCGCCAACACCCTCTGGCCCGAGACGACGATCGCGACGGCCGCCGTGCAGTTCGCGCTCGGCGGCGACCGCATGATGCGCGTCAGCCGCACGCCCGAGGTCTACGCCGACGCCGCCTACGAGGTGCTCCTCAAGCCCGCGCGCGAGTACACCGGCCAGACGCTCATCGTCGAGCAGGTGCTGCGGGATGCCGGGGTCACCGACTTCTCCGGCTACGCCGCGACGCCCGGCACACCCGACAGCGAGCTGTTCCCCGACATCTTCCTCTGAGCCGAAACGCGGCGGGTCAGACCAACCCGAGCCGCACCAGCGCGTTCGAGACGCCGTCGTCGAGCACGCCGGTCGTCACGAGGTCGGCCTGGGCCTGCAGTTCGGGGTCGGCGCCGCCCATCGCGACCGAGGTGCCGACGACGGCGAACATCTCGACGTCGTTCCAGCTGTCGCCGATGCCGATCGCATCGGCGGCACCCCGGCCGAGCACCTCGAGCACCTCGAGGATCGCCGACCCCTTGTTCACGCCGAGCATCGCGATCTCACCGTTCGAGCCGCCGGGCATCGGGATCGAGCCGGGAATCACGTGGAACGTGTCGCCGAGGTCGGCCTCGGCGCGCTCGAGGGTCTCCGAGTCGCCGCTGATGAACGTGGCCTTCACGACCTGGTCGAGGTCGACCTCGTTCCGCGGGCGATAGCTGATCATCGGCAGGGGCTGGTCATCGTCGTCGAGGCCGAGCGCGCGCAGGTCGTCCGCGTGACGCGCGCGGCGCTGCGCGAAGAACTCCTCGGCCACGGCGGCGACACCCTCGCTCGCGAAGACCCCGTCATCCGTCTGCAGGAAGTAGTGGATGCCTCGGTCTTCGAAATACCCGATCATGCGCTCGACGGATTCGCGGGGCATGAGGTGTGAGGCGAGCTGCTCCTCCGTGCCGTCGGCGTCGATGCGCACGGCGAAGGCTCCGCCGTTCGTGATCGCGCCGTCGAAGCCGATCTCGCGCACCGACGGGTGGATGTCGGCGGCCGACCGACCGGTGCACAGGTACACGATGTGTCCGTTCGCGCGGGCCGAGCGGATCGCCGTCACGGTCGACGGCGCGACGATCGATCCGTGCTCGAGGATCGTCCCGTCGACGTCGATGAACACGATGCGCTGGGGGGAATCCGGGGAAGTCATATGCTCCATCCTTTCGTATGCCGGTGAACGGCTGCTGGGCGTGCGGGCTCTCGCCGCCGTCGCCGCCCGATGCAGGCGTCCGCGGTCAGTGCTGCGGGCCGGCGATGAGCAGCACGCCGCCGAGGCCGATCATCATGCCGCCGCCGGTCGCGGTGAGCCGCTCGATGCGCTTCGGCGAGCGGGCGAACCACGCCCGCGCGGCGGCGGCGATCAGCACCCACACCGAGTCGGAGACGAAGGCGATCACGGCGAAGACGAGACCGAGTTCGAGCATCTGCAGCGGCACCGACCCCGCCGGCAGCGACACGAACTGTGGCAGCACGGCGACGAAGAACGCGATCGTCTTCGGGTTGGTGACGCCGACGACGAATCCCTGCCCCAGCTGACGCCACGGCGAGGCGGGCAGGCGCTGCAGGTCGACCGGCGCCGCGGCATCCTTCCGATGTCGGATCGTCTGGATGCCCAGGAACACGAGGTACAGCGCCCCGGCGACCTTCAGTGCGGTGAACAGCGGCACCGACCGCGCGATGACCGAGCCCACGCCGAGGGCGACGAGCGCGGTGATCGGTATCAGCGCGAGCGAGACGCCGAGCACGCTCAGGATGCCTCCGCGCCGCCCGAGCGCGAGCGTGCGGCCGACCGAGAACAGCACGGCCGGGCCCGGGATCAGGATCAGCACGAGCGCCGCCAGCGTGAAGGCGATCAGATTGTCGAGGGGGACCACGGCACCAGCGTACGGTCCGCTCAGATCAGGCCGTTGCGGAGGAACGCGTTGCGGATGCCGTCGTCGTCGATCGCGGTCGTCACCTGGTCGGCAAGCTCTTGCACACCCGGAGCGGCATTGCCCATCGCGATCGACGTTCCGCACACCTCGAACATCTCGGCGTCGTTCCAGTTGTCGCCGATGCCGATCGCGTCGTCGGGATCGATGCCGAGGTGCGCGAGCAGCGCGAGGATCGCGGCGCCTTTGTGCACGCCGCGCGGCGCGACCTCGCCCGATGCCCAGCCGGGCAGGGGGATCGTGCCGCCGACGACCGCGAAATCCTCGCCGAGTTCGGTGAGGGCGCGCGCCGCGGCATCCTCGTCCTCGGTCACGAAGACGAGTTTCGCCATCTGCGTGTCGTCGAAGTCGGCGGGGTCGTGGAACACCTTCATCGGAAGCCCGGTGCCCTCGACCTTCGCCGCCATCAGCGCGGGCAGAGCGGGGGTTGCGAACATCTGGTCGAACGACTGGAAGTAGCCGTGGATGCCGGTGCGCTCCAGATATCCCTGCAGCCGCGCGACCTCGGCGGGGGTGAACAGGGTGCCGGCCACGATCTCGTCGCCGACCGCCGCGAAGGCACCGCCGTTGCTCACAGCCCCGTCGAAGCCGATGTCCCACAGCTCGCCCTGGATCTCGGCCATCCCGCGGCCCGTGCTCAGGAACACCAGATGTCCCCGAGCGCGGGCCGCGCGGATCGCCTCGATCGCGGACGGCGGGATGTAGCGCCCGTTCTGCATGATCGTGCCGTCGACGTCGAGGAAGACGGCTCTGCGGGCGATCACGACTGCAGCGAGGCGCCGTTCGTGCGGATCACCTCGGCATACCAGTCGAACGACTTCTTCTTGAAGCGCTCGAGCGTGCCCGAGCCGTCGTCGTTCCGGTCGACGTAGATGAAGCCGTAGCGCTTCGAGAGCTGCGCGGTCGATGCCGACACGACGTCGATGCAGCCCCACGTCGTGTAGCCCAGGAGCTGCACGCCGTCGGCGATGGCCTCGCCGACCGCCTCGAGGTGCGCCTGCAGATAGGCGATGCGGTAGTCGTCGACGACGGTCTTCACGCCGTCGACCTCGACCAGCTCGTCCTTGGCACCCAGGCCGTTCTCGACGATGAACAGCGGCTTCTGCCAGCGGTCCCAGAACTGGTTGAGGACGATCCGCAGGCCCACCGGGTCGATCTGCCAGCCCCACTCCGATTCCTTCAGCGTCGGGTTCTTGACGCCGCCGAAGAGGTTGGCCTGACCCTGCTCGCCCTGCTGCGGGTCGGCCGTCTCGCAGATCGAGGAGTAGTAGCTGAACGACACGAAGTCGACCGTGTTCTCCTTCAGCAGCGCGCGGTCCTCATCGGTGATCTGCAGTTCGACGCCCTGCTCGCGCAGGCTCCGCAGGTAGTAGCCCGGGTACTCGCCACGCACGTGGATGTCGCCGAACGCGAGGTTCGTGCGCTCGGTGGTGAGGGACTTGAAGACGTCGTCGGGGTTCGGCGTGAGCGGGTAGACGGGCATCGACAGCACCATGCAGCCGATCTGGGCGTTCGGGGCGAGCTCGCGCGCGATCTTCGTCGCGAGGGCCGAGGCCACCAGCTCGTGGTGCACGGCCTGGTACAGGTCGGTCTTCGAGAGCTGGTCCTTCGGGGTGTTGATGCCCCCCGACATGAACGGGGCGTGGATGACCGAGTTGATCTCGTTGAAGGTCAGCCAGTAGCGCACACGGGCGCCGTAGCGGGTGAACAGCGTCCGCACGTAGCGCTCGTAGAAGCCGATCAGGTCGCGGTTCACCCACCCGCCGTACTGCTCGGCGAGGTGCAGCGGCGTCTCGTAATGCGAGATCGTGACCAGCGGCTCGATGCCGTGGCGCTCGAGCTCGTCGAGGACGCGGTCGTAGAACGCCAGGCCCTCTTCGTTCGGCTCGGTCTCGTCGCCGTTCGGGAAGATGCGGCTCCACGCGATCGAGAAGCGGTAGGTCTTGAAGCCCATCTCGGCGAACAGGGCGATGTCGTCCGCGTAGCGGTGGTAGAAGTCGATCGCGACCTGCTTGAGGTTGTCGTCGGTCGGGCCGTCGGCCCGCGGCGTCATGAGGCCGTGGGGCATGACGTCCTGGATCGAGAGGCCCTTGCCGCCCTCGAGGTAGGCGCCCTCGATCTGGTTGGCGGCGGTCGCTCCACCCCAGAGGAAGCCCTCGGGGAACGTCGTGGATGCGGTGGTGGTGCTCATTGTCTTCGTCCGTTTCGTGTGTGTGCGTCAGTGCCCCGCGTCTGTGAGGGGGGGGCGATGGGATGCCGGGGGCGCGGAGCGTCGCCGCGCCCCCGGCCGGTCGTGCGGCTACTTCGCGCCGGTCGCGCCGGCGAGGGCGTCGATCGAGACGGCGGTGAACAGCGGCTCGCCGTGCGCGATCGGGCCCGACGCGGCATCCGCGATCTCGGGATAGAGATCGGGGTTGGTCACGATCACGGGGGTCGTCAGGTCGTAGCCGGCCGCCTCGATCGCGTCGCCGTCGAACTCTACGAGCAGGTCGCCCGCGGTCACCTGCTGGCCGCTCGTGACCTTCACGCGGAAGTGCTGGCCGTTCAGCTTGACGGTGTCGAGGCCGATGTGGATGAGCACCTCGGTGCCGTCGGCGTGGCGCAGACCGAACGCGTGTCCGGTCGGGAACGCGGCGACGACGGTGGCGTCGAACGGCGCGTAGACGGCGCCCGAACGGGGCCGGATCGCCACGCCCTGACCGAGCGCCCCTTCGGCGAAGGCCGCATCGGCGACCTCTGCCAGCGGGATGACCGTGCCGTCGACCGGCGACAGCACGGCGACGTCGTTCGCCGCGTCGGCACCGGCGACGGACGTCGTGGTGTCATCCGCCGGCTCCTTGAAGCCGACGATGGTCGTCAGCAGGAACGGCACGACGATCGCGACGAGCAGACCGATGGCGAGCAGCACCATGTTGCCGTTGCCGAACAGAGCCGGCAGGGCGAGGCCCGACGGGACGACGAACGCGGTGGAGTAGACGCCGCCGATCGCGATGATCGCGCCGCCGATGGCGCCGCCGACGATGCCGAAGGCGAACGGCCGCTTGAGCGGCAGGTTGATGCCGTAGATCGCGGGCTCGGTGATCCCCGCGAGGAAGCCCGACAGCGTCGCCGGCGCGGCGAGCGACTTGAGGTTCTTGTTGCGGGCACGCACCCACACGCCGGCGACCGCGGCGGCCTGGGCGAGCACAGCGGCGAAGATCGGGCCGATGAGCAGGATCTGACCCGTGGTCTGGTACTCGAGCGTGAACAGCGGCACGAGGCCCCAGTGCAGGCCGAAGATCACGAACACCTGCCACAGACCGCCCATGATCGCGCCACCCAGCCACGGCACGGTCGCGAAGACCCAGCCGATGCCGTTCCCCAACCAGCCGCTGACGACGGCCGAGAGCGGGCCGATGACGACGAAGACGAACGGCACGGCGAGCAGCACGACGATCATCGGCGTGACGAAGCGCTTGATCGCGCTCGGCAGCTTTGCGTAGAGGAAGCGTTCGGCGTGGCTCTGCAGCCACACGATCACGATGATCGGAATGACACTCGAGACGTAGGTGACCATCGTGAACGGGATGCCGAAGAACGTCAGACCCTCCGTGCCGACGAGCGGCGTGATGGTCGGGTAGAGCAGGGCCGCGGCGATCGCGAAGGCGGTGAACTCGTTCGCCTTGAAGTAGCGCGCCGCCGTGAACGCCAGCGCGAGGGGCAGGAAGTTGATGAAGCCATCCGACAGCGCGTTCAGCACCGTGTAGGTCGAGGTGGTGGGATCGATCCAGCCGAAGGTGACCGAGGCCGCGAGGAACGCCTTGAGCAGACCGGTGCCGGCCAGGGCCCACAGCAGCGGGGTGAAGATCGCCGAGATCATCGAGATGAACCGGTTGAACAGGTTCTGCTTGGGCCCGGCCTCGACCTCGAGCCCGGCGTTCCCGCCGATCGTCGAGATCTTGCCGATCTCGGCGAACACATCGGGCACGTCGTTGCCGATGACGACCTGGTACTGGCCGCCGGCCTGTGCCACGGTGACGACACCCGGGGTGGCCTTGACGGCCGCCGTGTTCGCCTTGCTCTCGTCCTTCAGGACGAAGCGCAGGCGCGTGGCGCAGTGCACGAGAGAGGTGACATTTTCTTGGCCGCCGACGCCGGCGAGCACGCCGGCTGCGGTCTTCGCGTAATCCGCCATCGGATTCGCCTTTCCTTGTGGGGTGGGCGCTCGGGCTGCTGTGCCCGGGCAACAAAAAAACCTGGACTCGGTTCATCGTTCACACGATGAGATGAGTCCAGGTTTCGCCCGCTGATGCGGTAACGATCCAAGGGATCTGCGATCAAGTTACCACAGGGTCGGGATTCGCGCTACCACCACTTCCGACGATCTGAGACTTCAGTCGTTCGATGTGCACGACGAGGTACAGCACCTCTTCGTCGGTCAGCTCCGACTCGGTCGCGGCGCGCACGTACTGCTTGACCTCTGTCGCGATGGCGAAGGATGCCGGGTACGAGTGCTTCGCGAACTCGAAGAACGACGTGTCCTGGCTGCGCAGCATCGCACGCGACACGAGCCGCTGCAGCAGGAACTGCACGTGCAGCACGAAGCGCGCGTAGTCGAGGCTCTCGGTGTCGAGGCTCACGCCGAGGCCGTTCTCGACCGTCGTCACGACGTGCTGGACGCGTCGGAAGAGCAGCGCTGCTGTGCCGTTGGGCTCGTCGCGGGTGGCGTTGAGCAGATGCATTGTGAGGAAGACCGACTCTTCCGGGGGCAGCTCACGGCCCAGCGCCGTCGCGATCGAGGCGGCCATGTCGGCGGCTGCGGCGAACTCCTGCGGGTGCAGGACGCGCAGCTCGGGCATCGGCGTGGAGGGGATGCGCACCCCCTGGTCGAGCCGGTCGAGCACGAACTGGATGTGGTCGACGACCGCGATCGTGAAGCCGCGGCCGAGCGCCCGGCCCAGGGCGCGCTCGGCACCGTCGACGGCGCGGCTGACGGCCTCGAGCACGGCATAGGGCACCTCGGCGAGCAGGTGCAGCTCGCGCTCGGCGCCCTCACCCCCGTCGAGGATGAACGTCTTCTCGACGCGGACCGGGTCGATGGCATCCGTCGGCTTCAGCTGGAACCCGATGCCGCGGCCCATCAGCACACGCTCGCGCCCCGACTCGTCGATCTGGATGACGACGTTGTTGTTGAGCACCTTGTGCGCGGGTGCGGCGGGCGTTGGGTGCGCTGCGCGCGTCGCCGGTGACGGTGCGCGGCGCGGAGTGCCCTGACGCCCGCCGCCGATGCTCATGGCGAGAAGTCTAGGAGGGTATGACTACTGTGGCGCCATGGCCACCTTCGCCGATGCCGTTCGTGCGCGACCGCTCGTGCTCGATGGCGGTCTCGGCACGCTGCTCGAGGCGCGCGGTCACGACGTGTCGGGCGTCCTGTGGTCGGCGGCGCTGCTGCGCGACGATCCGGATGCTGTCCGCGCCGCGCACGCCGAGTTCGCGGCGGCGGGTGCCGAGGTGCTCATCACGTCGAGCTACCAGCTGGCGCACGGCGGTATCGTCCCGGGCGACGAGGTCGACCTGCTGCTGCGTCGCAGCGTGCAGCTCGCGCGGGATGCCGGGGACTGCTTCGTCGCGGCATCGGTCGGGCCCTATGGCGCCGCCCGTGCCGACGGCAGCGAGTACACCGGTCGCTACGACGTCGGCGCGCCGGAACTGGGCCGGTGGCATCGCCGTCGCCTGCGGGTGCTGGCCGATGCCGGGGCCGACGCGCTGGCCATCGAGACCATCCCGTGCGAGGCCGAGGTCGAGGCGCTCGCCGCTGAGCTCGAGCGTCTCGATCGCCCCGATCTGCCCGTCTGGATCAGCCTGTCGGCGAGCAGCGACGCCCTGCAGGGTGACGCCGTGGCGCGCGCCTTCGCGATCGCCGTGTCGGCCCCCGGGGTCATCGCGGTCGGCGTGAACTGCTGCGCGCCCGAGGCTGTCGCGGGCGCGCTGGCCGCCGCGCCGGGCGGCATCGCGCGGGTCGCCTACCCGAACAGCGGCGAGCTGTGGGATGCCACCACCCGCCGCTGGACGGGAACCGCCGGCGTGCCCACGGCGCTGGCCGGCGACTGGATCGCCGCGGGTGCCCGCCTGGTCGGCGGGTGCTGCCGCACCACCCCGGCGCACATCGCCGCGCTCGCCGCGTCGATCGGCTGACGCCGCCCGCGCAGCTCGATCGCGTGACGCGGATTTCGGTGCCGAAAGCAGGCTGAACCGGTCGGGTGCCGCCGCGAACGTCCCCGCCGAGCGGATCGAGCCTGCTTTCGACACGGCAAACGCCCGCTACCCGCTCCCCGTTCCCCGCCTGCCGTTCAGCGCCGCCGGTACCCTGGAACCATGGACGACTCCACCCCCGTACGCACCACCAAGCCCCGGCAGGTGCGCCCCCGTACCGAGGGGTGGACCCAGAGAGTGGATGCCGAGGGCAAGCCCCTCCTGCAGTTCGCCGCTCCCAAGAAGGGCATGCCCCCGACGCACCTCGCCGACCTCACGCCCGAGCAGCGCGTCGAGAAGGCGAAGGAGCTCGGCCTGCCTGGCTTCCGCGCGAAGCAGCTCGAGAAGCACTACTTCCAGCACTACACGTCGGATCCGGCGAGAATGACCGACCTGCCGGCATCCGGTCGCGAAGAGCTCGTCGCGGGCCTGCTGCCGCACCTGCTCACCGAAGTGCGCCGCCTGCAGACCGACCGCGGCGACACGATCAAGTTCCTCTGGAAGCTGCACGACGGCGCCCTCGTCGAGTCGGTGCTCATGCGCTACCCCGGCCGGATCACGCTGTGCGTCTCGAGCCAAGCGGGCTGCGGCATGAACTGCCCGTTCTGCGCGACCGGGCAGGCCGGGCTCACCCGCAACATGTCGGCGGCCGAAATCGTCGAGCAGGTCGTGCGCGCGAACGCCGCGATCCGCGCCGGCGAGCTCGGCCCCGCCGAGCACGCCGATGAGCGGGTCACCAACATCGTCTTCATGGGCATGGGCGAGCCGCTCGCGAACTACAACCGGGTCCTGCAGGCGGTGCGCACGATGGTCGACAAAGACCACGGGCTCGGCATGAGCGCGCGCGGCGTGACAGTGTCGACGGTGGGGCTCGTGCCGGCGATCAACAAGCTCGCCGACGAGGGCATCCCCGTGACGTTCGCGCTGTCGCTGCACGCGCCCGACGACCTGCTGCGCGACGAGATGATCCCGATCAACTCGCGTTGGAAGGTCGATGAGGCGCTGGATGCCGCGTACCGCTATTTCGAGAAGACCGGTCGCCGCGTCTCGATCGAGTACGCCCTCATCAAGGACATGAACGACCACGCGTGGCGCGCCGATCTGCTCGCGACCAAGCTCAACGAGCGCGGCCACGGCTGGGTGCACGTGAACCCCATTCCGCTGAACCCCACCCCCGGGTCGGTGTGGACGGCCTCGGAGAAGGACGTGCAGCGCGAGTTCGTGCGCCGGCTGAACGAAGCAGGCATCCCGACGACCCTCCGCGACACGCGCGGCAAAGAGATCGACGGCGCGTGCGGCCAGCTCGTCGCCACCGAGGAAGACCGCGAGGTCGCCGACGCCGTCCCCGTCGACTGACCCCGGCGGTCCCTGAGCTTCGCCCGGTCGCTGAGCTTCGCCCGGTCCCTGAGCTTGTCGAAGGGTCGGCCCCCGGCATCCGCAGCGCCGGTAGCGTGGAGACATGGTCAACTATCGGTACCTCGGCAACAGCGGATTCAAGATCTCGGAGATCACCTACGGCAACTGGGTGACGCACGCCTCGCAGGTCGGCGACGACGCCGCCATCGCGACGGTGCACAAGGCGCTCGACCTGGGCATCACGACGTTCGACACGGCTGACGCCTACGCCAACACGGCGGCGGAGGTCGTTCTCGCCAAGGCCCTGAAGGGTCAGGAGCGCGCGAACCTCGAGATCTTCACGAAGGTCTACTGGCCCATCGGCAAGAAGGGCCCCAACGACACCGGGCTCTCGCGCAAGCACATCATGGACGGCATCCACGGGTCGCTGAAGCGCCTCGAGCTCGACTACGTCGACCTCTACCAGGCGCACCGCTACGACTACGAGACCCCCCTCGAAGAGACGATGCAGGCGTTCGCCGACGTCGTGCGGCAGGGCAAGGCGCTCTACATCGGCGTCAGCGAGTGGACCGCCGAGCAGCTGCGCGACGGGCACGCCCTCGCGAAGGAGCTCGGCTTCCAGCTCGTGTCGAACCAGCCGCAGTACTCGGCGCTGTGGCGTGTCATCGAAGAGAAGGTCATCCCGACCTCGCAGGAGCTCGGGATCTCGCAGATCGTCTGGTCGCCGCTCGCACAGGGTGTGCTCACCGGCAAGTACCTGCCCGGTCAGCCCGTGCCCGAGGGCTCGCGCGCGACCGACGAGAAGAGCGGCGCGAACTTCATCAAGCGCTTCCTGAACGATGACGTCCTGACCGCCGTGCAGAAGCTGAAGCCCATCGCCGACGAGGCGGGCATCACCGTGCCGCAGCTCTCGCTCGCGTGGGTGCTGCACAACCCGAACATCGCGGCCGCGCTCGTCGGCGCGTCGCGCCCCGAGCAGCTGGAAGACACCGTCAAGGCATCCGACATCACGCTCGACGACGCGACGTATCAGGCCGTGAACGCCGCGCTGAGCGGCGTCTCGGTCACCGACGGCGCCGAGACCGACACCGTGTCGCCGAAGAGCCGCCCGGCCTGATCGGGCGGGCTCGACGTGGTCACGACGAGCGCCGGCATCCTGCTGTACCGGGTCGCTCCGGACGGCGAGGTGTCGGCGCTCGTCGCGCATATGGGCGGGCCCTACTGGGCGACGAAGGACGCGGGCGCGTGGTCCATTCCGAAAGGGGAATACGACCCCGACGCGGAGTCGGCGCTGCATGCCGCGAAGCGCGAGTTCCAGGAAGAGCTGGGCATCGCGGCGCCCGACTCCGACTACGCCGAACTCGGGACGTTCGCGTACTCGTCGGGCAAACGCGTGACGGTGTTCGTCGCGGACGGCGCGGGGTTCGAGGCATCCCCGTTGTCGTTCGGCGAGTTCGAGCTGGAGTGGCCGCCGCGCTCCGGCCGCATGCAGTCGTTTCCCGAGGTGGACCGGGTCGAGTGGATGCCCCTGGACGACGCCCGTCTGCGGCTCGTGAAGGCGCAGCGGCCCGCTCTGGACCGTCTGGCGGAGCTCATCGCGGCGGCACGCTGACCACGGCGCGCCGTACCGTTTGCAGGATCAGACCACAGGACCCACTCGCTGAGCCCGCCCGCGGGCCCATTCGGGGCGGGCGATCCTGCGAACGGTACAGTCCGGGCGGGTCAGCGCTTCTTCGCGGGCGCGGCGGACACGTCGAGGGCGGGGTGCAGACCCCCGAGACTCGACCACGCGCTCGCCGTGCCCTTCGCGGCGTGCTCGGCGCCGCGCACGGCGCGCTCGTCCGCCCACTCGTTGAGCACGTGCCCGCGGTGCCCGCGCACGTGCTCGAGGACCACGTCGGGCAGGCCCGCGTCGCGGCGCGCATCGCGCGCGGCCATGAGCTGCTCGAGCAGGTCGCGGTTCTTCGTCGGGGCGCCGGTCGAGGTCTTCCAGCCGCGGCGGCGGTGGGCGTCCATCCATGAGGCGTAGGTGTCGATCGCGTATTTGGAGTCGGCCTGCACCGTGAGGTGCTCGACGTCGGCGTGGTCTTCGATCGCCTTGAGAAGCCCCATCAGCTCGCCCACGTTGTTGGTGCCCAGCGGAATCGCCCCCGCCGCCCACTGGCCGTCTTCACCGACCCACGCCCAGCCGGTCGGCCCCGGATTGCCCTTGCAGGCGCCGTCGGTGGCCACGACATAGCGGGAGGAATCTGTCACTCCTCGACGGTAGTCGATGCGCGGTGCCGCCTTCCGCGCCGTCTCGCTATGTATACGAAAGAATCACATATCGAACTCCCATGGTCATTTGGGATGCTTTGTGTATACACTGAGGCCATGCGTGCAAGCGACCGGGCCTATGCAACGCTGCTGGACGAGATCCAGTCGGGCGCGCTCGCCCCTGGCGCGGTCCTGGGCGAGGTCGAACAGTCGGGCCGGCTCGGCGTCAGCCGCACTCCGCTGCGAGAAGCGCTCGGCCGCCTCGCAGCGGACGGGCTGGTCGTGCAGGCATCCCCTCGCGTCACCGTCGTGAGCGACGTCGACGCGGGCGACATCCGCGAGCTGTTCGAGGTGCGCCGCGCCCTCGAAGAGACCGCCGCACGCCTCGCCTCGGCGCGGGGCGACCGCGCCGTGTTCGCCGCGCTCGCCGCCGAGTTCGCCGACATGGATGCCTCGGCCGACCCCGACGCGTACTACGCGCTGATCTCGCGGTTCGACGGCGCGATGGATGTCGCGGTCGCCAACGACTACCTGACGGCGGCCCTGCGGGGCATCCGCACTCATCTCGTGCGCGTGCGGCGCCTCGCCCGCGACAACCCCGACCGCCTCGCGGCGTCGGTCGCCGAGCACCGTGTGATCGCTGCGGCGATCGGCGCGGGCGACGGCGACCTCGCCGCCCACGCCACGCACGTGCACCTGCACAACGCGCTCACCTCGATCCTCGAATCCCTCGACAGTGCGGACGCTGCGGACGTTTCGACTCGCTTCGCTCGCTCAACGACCGGGGGCAGGGCCTCCGCATCCGAAAGGACACCCGCATGACCGTCACCCACCACGTTCGCGTCCACCCCAGCTCTGAGGACCTCGCGCGCGAAGACCAGCTCGCGCACAAGATCGCCCGGGTCGCCGCCGACCCGGTCGCCGTCGATGCCGACGTCGTCGACATGATCATCAACCGCGTGATCGACAATGCGTCCGTCGCCGCGGCATCCCTCACCCGCGGACCCGCCACCGCCGCCCGAGCGCAGGCGCTCGACCACCCGGTGTCGCGGAACGGGCACGGCAGCGCGATCTTCGGCGAGCCGAATGAGACCGTGTCGAGCCCCGAATGGGCCGCGTGGGCGAACGGCGTCGCGGTGCGAGAGCTCGATTACCACGACACCTTCCTCGCCGCCGAGTACTCCCACCCGGGCGACAACATCCCCCCGATCCTCGCGGTCGCGCAGCACGTCGGCGCCGACGGTGCCGCGCTGGTGCGCGGCATCGCGACGGGGTACGAGATCCAGATGGACCTCGTGCGCGCGATCTCGCTGCACAAGCACAAGATCGACCACGTCGCACACCTCGGGCCGTCGGCCGCGGCCGGCATCGGCACCCTGCTCGGGCTCGATGCCGAGACGATCTACCAGGCCGTCGCGCAGGGGCTGCACACGACCACCGCGACGCGCCAGTCGCGCAAGGGCGAGATCTCGACCTGGAAGGCGCACGCCCCGGCCTTCGCGGGCAAGATGGCGGTCGAGGCCGTCGATCGCGCGATGCGCGGCCAGACCTCCCCGAGCCCGATCTACGAAGGCGAAGACGGCGTCATCGCGTGGCTGCTCGACGGCCCCAATGCCTCGTACGAGGTGCCCCTGCCCGCGCCGGGCGAGCCGAAGCGCGCGATCCTCGACTCGTACACGAAAGAGCATTCGGCCGAGTACCAGGCCCAGGCGTGGATCGACCTGGCGCGGAAGCTGCACAACGAGGCATCCTTCGATCCGGCCGACGTCGCCTCGATCGTCCTGCACACCTCGCACCACACGCACTACGTGATCGGATCGGGCGCGAACGACCCACAGAAGTACGACCCGGCCGCGTCGCGCGAGACACTCGACCACTCGATCCCGTACATCTTCGCGGTCGCCCTGCAGGACGGCGGCTGGCACCACGTCGACTCGTACCTGCCCGCGCGGGCGGCGCGCCCCGACACGGTGGCGCTGTGGCAGAAGATCACGACGGCCGAGGATGCCGAGTGGACCCGCCGGTACCACTCCGAGGACCCTGACGAGAAGGCGTTCGGCGGTCGCGTCGAGATCACACTGCAGGACGGCACCGTCCTGACCGACGAGATCGCCGTCGCCGACGCCCACCCGCTCGGCGCGCGGCCGTTCGCCCGTGAGAACTACATCGCGAAGTTCCGCCTGCTGGCCGAGCCCGTGCTCGCGCCGGAGGAGATCGAGCGGTTCCTGGACCTCGCCCAGCGCCTGCCCGAGCTCACCGCCGACGAAGTGCAGCAGCTCAACATCGTCGCGAAGCCGGGCGTGCTGGCGTCGGTCCCGAGCCCGAAGGGGCTGTTCTGATGCTGCGTTTCGACTCGCTGCGCTCGCTCGACGACCGGAGGCTGCAATGCTGTATTCGATGACACCGGCCGCCGAGAAGCGGCGGATCCTGCGTGAGCGGCTCGCGGCGGGCGAGCTGCTGCGGTTCCCGGGTGCGTTCAACCCGCTCAGCGCGCGCCTGATCGAGCGCAAGGGCTTCGACGGCGTGTACATCTCGGGGGCCGTCCTCTCGGCCGACCTGGGCCTGCCCGACATCGGGCTGACGACCCTCACCGAGGTCGCCGGCCGCGGCCAGCAGATCGCCCGCATGACCGAATTGCCGGCGATCATCGACGCCGACACCGGCTTCGGCGAGCCGATGAACGTCGCGCGGACGATCCAGACCCTCGAAGACGCCGGCCTCGCCGGCACGCACATCGAGGATCAGGTCAATCCCAAGCGGTGCGGTCACCTCGACGGCAAGCAGGTCGTCGACGAGGACACGGCGCGGAGGCGCATCCGCGCGGCGGTCGACGCCCGGCGCGACCCGAACTTCCTGATCATGGCGCGCACCGACATCCGAGCCGTCGACGGACTGGATGCCGCGATCGACCGCGCGAAGGCGCTGGTGGATGCCGGGGCTGACGCCATCTTCCCCGAGGCGATGCGCGACCTCTCGGAGTTCGAGGCCGTGGCATCCGCCGTGGACGTGCCGATCCTGGCCAACATGACCGAGTTCGGCAAGAGCGAGCTGTTCTCGGTCGATCAGCTGAGGGATGCCGGGGTGCAGATCGTCATCTGGCCGGTGTCGCTGCTGCGGATGGCGATGGGCGCGGCGGGTCGCGCGCTCGATACGCTGAACGACGAGGGCCACCTCACCGGGCAGCTCGATCAGATGCAGCATCGCGCCGATCTGTACGACCTGCTGGACTACGAGTCGTACAACCACTTCGACACCAACGTCTTCAACTTCACCATCGACACTTCCGGTCGTTGAGCGAGCGGAGCGAGTCGAAACGTCGTCACCACGTTTCGACTCGTCGCTTCGCTCCTCGCTCAACGACCGGGGCAACGCAAAGGAGCACAGTCATGCCCGACATCCACAAGGGGCTCGCCGGCGTCGTCGCCGACGTCACGGCCATCAGCAAGGTCAACCCCGAGACGAACTCGCTGCTCTACCGCGGATACCCCGTGCACGAGCTCGCCGCGACGCAGCCCGCAGAGGCCGTCGCCTACCTGCTGTGGAACGGCGACCTGCCCGATGCCGACCAGCTCTCCGCGCTGCGCGCCGCCGAGCGCGAGCACCGGGCGCTCGCCGCTGACGTGAAGGCGGTCATCGACCTGACGCCCCTCGACGCCCACCCGATGGACGAGGTGCGCTCGGCGGTCAGCCTGCTCGGCGCGCGCGACCTCGCCGGAACCGGCTCGGTGCTCGACGCGACGGGCACTCCCGAGCAGAACCTCGCGCGCAGCATCCGGCTGTTCGGTGCGCTGCCCGCGATCGTCGCGTACGGGCAGCGGCGACGGCGCGGTCAGGACCTCATCGAGCCGCGTGATGACCTCGACTACGCCGCGAACTTCCTCTGGATGACCTTCGGCGAGGAGTTCGACGCAGTGGTCGTGGATGCCTTCAACCGCTCGATGATCCTCTACGCCGAGCACTCGTTCAACGCCTCGACGTTCACGGCGCGCGTCATCACGAGCACCCTGAGCGACCTGTACTCGGCCGTCGTCGGGGCGATCGGTGCGCTGAAGGGCCCGCTGCACGGCGGGGCGAACGAAGCGGTGCTGCACATCTTCGACGAGATGGGCGACGCCGACAACGTGGGGCCGTGGCTCGATGTGGCGCTCGCCGAGAAGCGCAAGATCATGGGCTTCGGCCACCGCGTCTACAAGCACGGCGACTCGCGCGTCCCGACGATGAAGGCCGCACTCGACACCCTGATCGACTACTACGACCGGCCGGATGTCGAGGCGCTCTACTCGACGCTCGAGCGCGAGTTCGTCGCCCGCAAGGGCATCTACCCGAACCTCGACTACCCGTCGGGCCCGGCCTACAACCTGATGGGGTTCGACACCCTGACCTTCACCCCGCTGTTCGTCGCGGCGCGTGTCGTCGGCTGGACGGCCCACATCATGGAGCAGGCCGGCGCGAACGCGCTGATCCGCCCGCTGTCGGAGTACGTCGGTCACGACGAGCGCCACATCGAGGGCTTCGTCGACGAGGCCGGCACCTCGACGATCTCGCTGCGGGCGGCCGAGTCGGAGGGCTGACCCGACGGGGCAGTTGCGCGGTTCAGAGGCCTCCGTTCCCACCGGAAACATAGGTGGATGAGAGGATTCTCACACCCAACTGTGACCGGTCTCAGTAGCGTCGGAGGTACCGCAGAGGGCACGGTGCCGTGCCCGCACACTTCCGGGAGCCCCACGTGCCTCAGTCGACGACGACCCAGCCCACCCCCGCCCGGCGCATGCTCGCCCTGCTCACGAGCGCGCTCGTCGTCGCTGCCGGCGCGGTCGCCCTCGTCGCCACGCCGACGCTCGCCGCCGATCGCCGTCCCGCCCTCGTCGGCGACCTGCAGAGCGAGCTCGGCTGCCCCGGCGACTGGGATCCGACGTGCGGCGCGACCACGCTCGACCTCGTCGAAGGCACCTCGCACTATGCGAAGACCTTCACCGTGCCGGGCGGGACCTACCAGTACAAGGTCGCGCTGAACGGGGCGTGGGACGAAAGCTACGGCGCCGAGGGGGCCGCCGGGGGCGCGAACATCCCGCTGACGGTCGCGGGCCCCGCCAGCCTGCGCTTCGTCTACGACGACACGTCGCACCGCATCGCCGTCGAGGTGCAGTCGCTGGCGGCCGGCTACACCGCCGCCGACGACGCGCTCGTGAGCGCTCCGGTGCGCCAGGCGGGTGACGGCAAGCAGTTCTACTTCGCGATGACCGACCGCTTCGCCAACGGCGACACCGGCAACGACACCGGCGGGCTCGCGGGCGACCGCCTCGCCACGGGATTCGACCCCACCTCGAGCGGGTTCTACAATGGTGGCGACATCGCGGGGTTGCGCAGCAAGCTCGACTACATCGCCGGGCTCGGCACGACGGCCCTCTGGCTCACCCCGAGTTTCGCGAACAAGCCGGTGCAGGGCGAGGGCGCGAACGCGAGCGCGGGCTACCACGGCTACTGGATCACCGACTTCACCCGCATCGATCCCCACCTGGGCACCAACGCCGAGCTCGCATCGCTCATCGCCGAAGCGCACGCGAAGGGCATCGCGGTGTACTTCGACATCATCACCAACCACACCGCCGACGTCATCTCGTACGCCGAGAACCAGTACACCTATGTCGATCAGGCCACGAAGCCGTACAAGGATGCCTCGGGCGCACCGTTCGATCCCGCCGACTTCGCCGGCACGAACACCTTCCCGACCCTCGACCCTGCCACGAGCTTCCCGTACACGCCCGTCGTCGACCCGGCCGAGGCGAACGTCAAGGTGCCGGCGTGGCTCAACGACGTCACGCTGTACCACAACCGCGGCGACTCCACCTATAGCGGCGAATCGACGACCTACGGTGACTTCTCGGGACTCGACGACCTGATGACCGAGAACCCCGCCGTGGTGAACGGCTTCGCCGAGGTCTACGAGAAGTGGATCGACCTCGGCATCGACGGATTCCGCATCGACACGGCGAAGCACGTCAACTTCGAGTTCTGGCAGAGCTGGACCACCAAGGTCCTCGATTACGCGCACGCACAGGGCAAGCCCGACTTCTTCATGTTCGGCGAGGTCTACGACGCCGACCCCGCCGTGCTGTCGCCGTACGTCCGCGACAGCGACATGAACTCGGTGCTCGACTTTGGCTTCCAGGCGGCGGCGACGAGCTTCGCCAAGGGCGGCAACGCGCAGGTGCTGCAGAAGATGTTCGCCGGCGACGATCGCTACACGACGACCCACTCGTCGGCGACGGCGCTGCCCACCTTCCTCGGCAATCACGACATGGGTCGCATCGGCTACTTCCTGAAGAATTCGCCGGATGCCGCGGCCCGCGACCTCCTCGCCCACGACCTGCTGTTCCTCAGCCGTGGCCAGCCGGTCGTCTACTACGGCGACGAGCAGGGCTTCACCGGCGCCGACCCCGGCGGCGACAAGAGCGCGCGGCAGAGTCTGTTCGCGAGCCAGGTCGCCGAGTACCAGAACCAGGCGCTCATCGACGGCCAGACCGCCGGCAGCACCGACCGTTACGGCACCGACACGGCGCTCTACCAGCGCATCGCGGGCCTGTCGGCGCTGCGCGCCGCGCACCCGGCGCTCGTCGACGGAGCGCAGATCGAGCGGTACGCGGCCGATGGCGTGTACGCGTTCTCGCGCGTCGATCCGACCGAGAAGGTCGAGTACCTCGTGGCGCTGAACAACACCGCCGCGGCGCAGACTGTGACCGTGCCGACGCTCACGGCGAACGCCGCCTTCGCGGCCCGCTTCGGTGCCCAGGGCACCGTGTCGACCGGCGCGGATGCCTCGGCATCCCTCACCGTGCCCGCCCTGTCGGCCGTCGTCTACCAGGCCGACCGCACCGTGACGGCGCCCGCGGCCGCGGCGCCGCTGACCGTGACGGTTCCCGCCGCGGGAGCCGCGCTGTCGGGGCAGGCGGCCGTCTCGGCGACCGCCGACCAGTCGTGGCGCCAGACGAGCTTCGCGTGGCGAGTCGTCGGGGCGACCGACTGGCAGGCGCTCGGCACCGCCGAGGACACCGCACCGGGTGTCTTCCACGACGTGTCGGGCCTCGCCGCGGGCACCCTCGTGGAGTATCGCGCCGTGTCGACGGATGCCGCGGGCGGGCGCTCCGCGGCATCCACCTATGCCTCGGTCGGCAATCGGGTGAACCTCGCCGATGATCCGGTCACTGAAGAGCCCGACGACGCGACGCCGTACGACTTCGTGAGCATCCCCGGGTCACTGAACTCCGAGATGGGCTGCGCGGGCGACTGGGCCCCCGATTGCGATCAGGCGCAGATGACGCAGGTCGACGGGATCTGGCGTCTGACCGTCGACCTGCCCGCCGGAGACTACGAGTACAAGGTCGCGACCGAGAAGAGCTGGGACGAGAACTACGGCGCGAACGGGGTCGCGAGCGGCCCCAACATCGCCCTGACCCACGCGGGCGGGCCGATCACCTTCTGGTTCGACCCGCGCACGAAGGTCGTGCAGTCGAGCGCCGACGGGCCGGTTGTGACGCTCGCCGGATCATTCCAATCCGAGCTCGGCTGCGCCGGCGACTGGGCGCCCGACTGCCTGCGCTCGCTGATGTTCGACGGCGACCGCGACGGCGTGTACGAGTTCTCGACCAACAAGCTGCCGGCCGGGTCGTATGAGCTGAAGGTCGCGCACGGTCTCAGCTGGGACGAGAACTACGGCGCCGACGGCGTCAGGAACGGGGCGAACATCTCCTTCACGGCGGCCGCAGGCAAGCGGGTGACGTTCCGCTACAACTCGTCGACGCATCTGCTCGAAATCGTGAGCGCTGACCCGCCGCTGCCGGGCACGGGCCAGTCGCGCGCGCACTGGATCGACGCCGATACGATCGTCTGGCCCGGCGAGCTCGGCACGAAGGCCGACGCGGCCACCTGGCAGCTGTACGGCTCGGCGACCGCCGGGCTGGCCATCGCGGACGGCACCGTCACCGGCGGCGAACCGATCGCGCTGACCCGCGTCACCGGGGGGCTCACCGCCGCGCAGCGCGAACGGTTCCCCGCTCTCGCCGGCTACATCGCCCTGAAGGTCGACGGGCAAGATCGGGATGCCGTTGCCGCACTGCTGCGCGGCCAGCTCGCTGTCGCCCAGCGTGGCGCCGACGGCGCGCTCAGCGCGTACACCGGGGTGCAGATCCCGGGGGTGCTCGACGACCTCTACGCCGATGCGGCGGGCAGCGACGTGCTCGGCGTCTCGTTCCGGGGTGCGAAGCCGACGTTCCGGGTCTGGGCGCCGACGGCGCAGTCGGCGACCCTGCTGACCTGGGACCCTTCGACAGGCTCAGGGACCGGCGCAGGCTCAGGGACCGGCACCGGCTCAGGCGAACCGCAGCGGCACGAGGCATCCTTCGATCCCGCGTCGGGCACGTGGACGGTCTCCGGCGGCAAGAGCCTGAAGGGCGACGAATACCTGTGGGAGGTGACGGTCTACGCCCCGACCACGGGGAAGATCGAGACGAACGATGTGACCGACCCCTACTCGGTGGCGCTCACCACGAACTCCACTCGATCGGTCGCCGTCGACCTCAGCGACAAGAAGTGGCAGCCGACGGTGTGGAAGGACACGAAGGCACCCGTCATCGCACGCGATGTCGACCGGTCGATCTACGAGCTGCACATCCGCGACTTCTCGATCACCGATGAGACCGTGCCCGCAAACGAGCGTGGCACCTACCTCGCCTTCGCCCGCGACAGCGCGGGCACGAAGCAGCTGAAACAGCTCGCAGCGGCTGGGATGAACACGGTGCATCTGCTGCCCTCGTTCGACATCGCGACGATCCAGGAAGACCGTGCGGCGCAGGCCGTGCCCGCGTGCGACCTCGCCGCGCTGCCCCCGGATTCTGACCAGCAGCAGGCGTGCGTCTCGGCGGTGGCCGACACCGACGGGTTCAACTGGGGCTACGACCCGTTCCACTATCAGGCGCCGGAGGGCTCGTACGCGACGAACCCCGAGGGCGGCGCGCGGGTCGGCGAGTTCCGTTCGATGGTGGGCTCGCTGCACAAGATGGGCCTGCAGGTCGTGCTCGACGAGGTGTACAACCACACGCCGGCGTCGGGCCAGGCGGGCACCTCGGTGCTCGACCAGGTCGTGCCCGGCTACTACCAGCGTCTCGACGGCAATGGCGCGGTGCAGACCTCGACGTGCTGCCAGAACGTGGCCACCGAGCACGAGGTCGCGCAGAAGCTCATGGTCGACTCGGTCGTGCTGTGGGCCAAGCAATACAAGGTCGACGGCTTCCGCTTCGATCTGATGGGCCACCACTCGAAGGCGAACATGCTCGCCGTGCGGGCCGCGCTCGACGAGCTGACCCTGAAGAAGGACGGTGTCGACGGCTCGAAGGTCTACCTCTACGGCGAGGGCTGGAACTTCGGCGAAGTCGCCGATGACGCCCTGTTCGTGCAGGCGCGGCAGGGGAACCTGGGCGGCACGGGCATCGGCACGTTCAGCGACCGTCTGCGCGACGCCGTGCACGGCGGCAGCCCGGTCGATGGCTCGTCGACCTTCAAGCAAGGGTTCGGCACGGGCCTGGCCACCGACCCCAACGGCAACCCGATCAACGGGACGCCCGAGCAGGCCCTCGCCGACCTCGGCCACCAGACCGATCTCGTCAAACTCGGCCTCGCCGGCAACCTCGCGGGCTTCTCGCTGACGACCTCGGACGGATCGATGAAGAAGGGGTCCGAGCTCGACTACAACGGGCAGGCTGCCGGTTACGCCGAACAGCCGGGCGAGATCATCAGCTACGTCGACGCGCATGACAACGAGACGCTGTACGACATCGGCGTGCTGAAGCTGCCGACCGACACGTCGATGTCCGACCGGGTGCGCATGAACACGCTGTCGCTCGCGGCCGTCACGCTGTCGCAGACGCCCTCGTTCTGGCATGCCGGCACCGAGCTGCTGCGCTCGAAGTCGCTCGATCGCAACAGTTACAACTCGGGCGACTGGTTCAACCGCATCGACTGGACCGGCCAGCAGTCGACCTTCGGGTCGGGCCTGCCGATGGCGGCCGACAACAGAGACAAGTGGGGGATCATGCAGCCGCTGCTCGCGAACCCGGCGTTGAAGCCGGGCCCCGCCGACATCGCCGCGGCCGAGGCGTCGGCGCTCGATCTGCTGCGCGTGCGCAGCGAGGTGCCGTTGCTGCGCCTGGGGTCGGCCGATCTCATCGAGCAGAAGGTCTCGTTCCCGAACGGCGGCAAGGATGCCACGCCCGGCGTCATCGTGATGGCGATCGACGACCTCATCGGCGCCGATGCCGATCCGAAGCTCGACGGGGCGCTCGTCGTGTTCAACGCCTCGCCCGAGGCCACGACCCAGACGGTGCCGGCGCTCGCCGGGCGCCGGTTCGCGCTCACCGCCGCGCAGGCCGGCGGCGCCGACGCCGTCGTGAAGACGACCAGCTGGGATGCCGCGACGGGAACCGTCACGGTGCCCGCGCGATCGGTCGCCGTCCTGACCGAGAGGCACGTCGAGCAGGTCGCGACGCACGTGGTCGCACAGCCCGACCGGCTGCTCGTGCGCAACGGCTCGTCCGTGACGGTGACCGGACGGGTGACCGCCGACGACCGCTCGGCGCCCGTCGGCACGGTGACCGTCACCGACAACGGCAAGACGGTCGCGGCGGTGACCCTCACCGCCGCAGATCGCGGCCGGTTCACCGCCGTGGTGCCGAAGCTCACGCGTGGAGTGCACGTCATCAAGGTGACCTTCGCGGGTGCGCCGGGATGGACCGACTCGCGCGCGAAGGGCGTGCTGCCGGTGCTGGCCTACTGAGGCGGGGGCGACGCTCGCGAGGTCCGGCGGCCGGGTGCTGCCGGACCTCGCCGCAGCCCCGGCAGCGGCGCCGCGCGGCATGATGGATGCCATGAGCATCGCCGCCCGCACCGCCGTCATCGTCGACGCCGTCCGTACCCCTTCGGGTCGAGGCAAGCCCGGGGGTGCCCTCAGCGGCATCCATCCCGTCGATCTCGCGGCACACGTGCTGCGGGGCGTGCTCGAGCGAAGCGGCCTCGAGTCGGCGCAGATCGACGACGTGCTGCTGGGCTGCGTGAGCCAGGTCGGCGAGCAGACGATGAACATCGCGCGACAGGCGGTGTTGGCGGCCGGCTTCGACGAGCGCGTGCCGGCGACGACGATCGACCGGCAGTGCGGGTCGAGCCAGCAGGCCGCGCACTTCGCCGCGCAGGGCGTGATGGCGGGCCAGTACGACATCGTGATCGCCGGCGGGGTCGAGTCGATGAGTCGCGTGCCGCTGGGCGTCGCGGCATCCGTCGCCGGGTCGCCGTTCTCGC
Source organism: Microbacteriaceae bacterium PS02068 (assembly GCA_029959325.1). Lineage (GTDB taxonomy): Bacteria > Actinomycetota > Actinomycetes > Actinomycetales > Microbacteriaceae > Microbacterium. The sequence continues at coordinate 14,488 of JASCPF010000008.1, read as the reverse complement.
CGGGGCTGCACGAGCGCTACCCCGAGGGACTCGTGAACCAGGGTGTGTCGGCGGAGCTCATCGCGCAGCGCTGGGGGCTCAGCCGCGACGATCTCGACGCCTACGCCGCCGAGTCGCATGAGCGCGCCGCCGAGGCCGCCGTGCAGGGGCGCTTCGACTCGCAGCTCCTCCCGGTGGCGGGCGTCGAGGTCGACGAGACCGTGCGCCCCGGCACGGCGGTGGCGGGCCTTGGCGGACTGCAGCCCGCGTTCCGGACGGATGCCATGGCCGCGCGCTTCCCCGAGATCGACTGGCGCATCACGCCGGGCAACTCGTCACCGCTGACCGACGGGGCATCCGCCGTTCTCATCATGAGCGAGGCCAAGGCTCTCGAACTCGGGCTCACGCCGCGGGCGCGGTTCCACGCGTTCGCCGTCGTGGGCGATGATCCGCTGATGATGCTGACCGGGCCGATCCCCGCGACGCGGCGGATCCTCGACCGCAGCGGCCTGGGAATCGACGACCTGGATGCCTACGAGGTGAACGAGGCGTTCGCGTCGGTTCCGCTGGCGTGGGCGGCCGAGGTCGGGGCGGACGCCGCGAAGCTCAACCCCTGGGGCGGCGCGATCGCGCTGGGTCATGCGCTGGGGTCGAGCGGCACGCGCCTGCTCGGCACCCTGCTCGCGAACCTCGAGGCGACGGGCGGGCGCTACGGCCTGCAGACCATGTGCGAGGGCGGCGGCATGGCCAACGCGACCATCATCGAGCGGCTGTAGGGACTCGCCCGTCGTGACCCGCAGTGACCCTCACTGACCCGGCGTTGACCGTCGCACCCGCAGGGTGACGATCTCGAACGGGCGCAACCGCAACGACACCCGCTCTGCCTCGGCGCCCTCGAGCGCCGTCGCCGCGATCTCGCGCTCGAGCAGATCGGTCTGGACGACCGTGGCTGTCGCGAAACCGAGAGTCACGCGCGCGGTTGCTCGGCGCCCGAGTGCTTCGTAGAGCCGCACCACGACGTCGCCGCTGCCGTCTTCCGCCAGCTTGACCGCTTCGACGATGACGCCGGCGTGATCGACGGCGACGAGGGGGGCGATCTCGGTGGCCGCGGCCTCGATCGTCCGCACCGGCAGGTTCGCGCGGTAGCCCTCGCGCACCGCCGCCTCGACGTCCGCGCCGACCGCGATTCCGACGAAGAGGCGGTGGTGGCCCTGGTCCTGCGTCGGGTCGGGGAACAGTGCACCGCGCACCAGCGAGAGCCGCGCGACCGTGACGGTGCCGCCGCCGTCGCGAGCCTGCCGCGTGATGTCGTGGCCGTAGGTCGAGTCGTTCACGATCGCGACGCCGAAGTCGGGCTCGGCCACCCGCACCCATCGGTGCGCGACGGTCTCGAATCGCGCGGCGTCCCACGAGGTGTTCGTGTGGATCGGCCGCTCGATGTGACCGAACTGGATCTCTGAGGTCGCCGTGTGCGTGTGGATGTCGAGGGGGAACGCGAACTTCAGCAGCTTCTGCTTCTCGTGCCAGTCGAGGTCGAGGTCGAACGACACCACGCGCGAGCCTTCCTCGAGACGGATGCGCTCGACGAGGCGGGACGAGCCGAAGGCACGCGACACGACGATCACGTCGTGATCGACCTCGATCGACTCGACGCCGTCGAGATCGGTCACGTGATGGCGGTAGTGCGCGTCGATGTCCCAGGCATCCCACTGCGTCGGTGTGTCGCGGTGCAGCTGCGGCAGACCCGCCACTGCGCCCGGCGCCACGGCCTCGCGCCCCGACGTGATGTCGATCAGCGAGGTGACGAGGCCGCGCCCGTCGATGCGCGCGCGCACGATGCCGTTGTCGAGCACCCACCCGTCGCCGTCGGCGACGGGTGGGACGGCGCGCGGAAGGCTCGCCGGTGCGGCGCCCAGCGCCGGCGCGCCCGCACGGGCGTGCGGGGCGGCGTTGACGGAGAGACGGTTCTCACCGGTGCCCGCGATCGCGCGGAGGCTGTCGGCGATGATCTCCTCGAGCTCGCGCGCGACCGCGGCATAGTTGCGCTCGGCGTCGCGATGCACCCAGGCGATCGACGAGCCCGGCAGGATGTCGTGGAACTGCTGGAGCAGGACGGTCTGCCAGAGGCGTTCCAGACGTTCCGCGGGATACGCGGTGCCGGTGTGCACCGACGCCGTCGTCGCCCACAGCTCTGCTTCGCGCAGCAGGTGTTCGCTGCGACGGTTGCCCTGCTTGGTGGGCAACTGGCTCGTGTAGGTGCCGCGGTGGAACTCGAGGTACAGCTCGCCGGCCCAGACCTCGGGGTGGGGGTACTCCGCCTCGGCGGTCTCGAAGAACCGGTGCGGAGTGGAGTGCACCGTGCGCGGTGAACCTTCCAGCGAGGCGGCGCGGGCGATCGCCGCCGTCATCTCGCGCGTGGGCCCGCCGCCGCCGTCGCCGAATCCGTACGGCAGAAGCGAGACGGTGCCGCGGCCCTTGTCGGCATAGTTGCGTTCGGCGTGGGCGAGGTCAGCCGCCGACACGTCGGAGTTGTACTTGTCGACCGGAGGGAAGTGCGTGAAGAGTCGTGTGCCGTCGATGCCCTCCCACTGGAACGTGTGGTGGGGCATCCGGTTCGTCTCGTTCCATGAGATCTTCTGCGTGAGAAACCACTGGGCTCCCGCGGCCTTGGCGATCTGCGGCAACGCACCGGTGTAGCCGAACGAATCGGGCAACCACACCTCGAGGGTGTCAACGCCGAACTCGCGCTGGAAGAAGCCCTTGCCCGCGACGAACTGACGCGCGAGCGCCTCGCCGCCGGGCATGTTGGTGTCGGACTCGACCCACATGCTTCCCACCGGGATGAAGCGTCCTTCGCGTACCCGCTCGACGATCCGGGCGAACAGGTCGGGGTAGAACTGCTTGATCCACGCGAATTGCTGGGCCGACGAGCTCGCGAACACGAAGTCGGGATCCTCGTCCATCAGCGAGAGCACATTCGAGAACGTGCGGGCGACCTTCCGCGCGGTCTCACGCACGGGCCACAGCCACGCGGAGTCGATGTGGGCGTGCCCGACGGCGTGCAGGGTGTGCGCGCTCGCGTGGGCCCCCCGTGCCAGCAGCGGGGCGAGCACGGCCCGGCCCGTCGCGGCCGTGCCCGCGACGTCGTCCGGGTCGACGGCGTCGATCATGGCCTCGAGACCGGCGAGGATCTCGGCGCGGCGGGGGCTCGAGGCATCCAGCTCGGCGGCAAGACCCCGCAGTGCGACGGTGTCGGCGCGCAGCGCCGCAACCTCCAGATCGCGCAGGGCCACGTCGACCTGGCGCAGCCGGTAGAGATGCGCTGTGCCGGCCGTCGCCGGGTCGCCGAGCGGCGTCGGCTCGAAGGTGAAGAGGCTTCCGACATCGGGATTGGACGCCGCTTCGATGAACACGTCGATGCGGCCGTCGGCGTCGACGGCCTCGGTCACGACGTTGTTGAACGGCGCGATGCCGCGCACCGGACGGCCATCTGTCGTCCACACCATCGCCTCGCTCTGGAACCCGACCTGGCCGCTCGTGAAACCGAGGTCCACCACCAGCTCGGCGCGGGTGCCGTCGAGCAACGTTCCGTCGGGCCGACGCCACGAGGCCGGCACCTCGCCGCGCACGCGCAGCCACGTCGTGCCCCACGGGCGGCCCCACTCGCGTCCTGTCTCGAACTCGACGAACTCGGCGGCCGCCGCCTCGGCGAACGCGACAGGCTCGCCCGGCGCCTCCCACACCTCGACGCGCAGCGGTGCGGTCGCACGGTGGATGTTCGCGGCCAGGCGCTCGCGCAGGAAGCGGTCGATGCGCAGTTCGGCGAGAGTGCTGCGGTCGTGCATGGGGAAGTCCTTTCCGGACAGGGGGGAAACGAGGAGAGAGGGGTGGGCTCAGCCTTTGACGCCGCCGGCGAGGGCGAACGAACTGCCCGTCAGGCGCTGCATCAGCAGGTAGAGCACGAGAATCGGCACCGAGTAGACCATCGCGAAGGCCGCGAGCTGTCCGTACGCGACAGCGCCGTGGTTGCCGAAGAACTGGAAGATCGCGACCGAGGCGGGCATCTTCTCTGAGCTGAACAACAGCACGAACGGGACGAAGAAGTTCCCCCACGCCTGCGTGAACACGAAGATGAAGACGACGCCGATGCCCTGTCGCATGAGCGGGAGGACGATCTGCGAGAGGGCGCGCATGGGCGAGGCTCCGTCGACCCAGGCCGCCTCTTCGAGAGAGACCGGCACCGAGTCCATGAAGTTCTTCAGCATCCAGATCGCCATCGGAAGCGACGTCGCCGACATGAACAGCACCACACCCAACAGCGAATCGAGCAGCCGCAACTGCACGAACATCGCGTAGACCGGCACCATCAGCGCCGTGATCGGCAGGCATGAGCCGAACAGCACGCTGTAGAGGAAGCCGCGCTGGAACCGCATGTTGAACCTCGACAGCGGGTACGCGGCGAGGATGCCCACGACGACGGTGAGGGCTGCGGTGCCGAACGAGATGATCGCGGAGTTCCACAGCGGCAGGTACGACTGGTTGAAGGTGAGCACTTCGGCGAAGTTGTCGAAGGTGACCCCGGTCGGGACCGACATCGACACGGTCGCAGCGGGGTTGATCGACGACAGCACGATCCACGCGATCGGAACGACGAACACGACCCCGAGCACGACCAACAGGATGTTCGCCAGCCAGCGACCACGGCTGCGGACGGGCGAATCGACCGTCAGTCGAGTCATGACAGCGGCGCTCACGATTCCACCTCGGGCTTCAGGATCTTGATGTAGATGGCCGCGAACACCGCACCGAGCACGATCGTCACGGCGGCGATCGCCGTGCCGTAGCCGACCTGCGCGAACTTGAACGCCTCTTGGTAGGCGAGCACGGGAAGCGTCGAGCTGCGGGTACCAGGACCGCCCCCGGTCATCACCCAGATGAGTCCGAACGTGCCGACGGTCTGCAGAGTGGTGAGCATCAGGTTGGTGGCGATCGAACGGCGGATCATCGGCAAGGTGATGAGGAAGAAGCGCTGCACCGAGTTGGTGCCGTCGATCTGGGCGGCTTCGCTGATCTCTGGCGGCACCTCCGAGAGGGCCGCGCTGTAGACCAGCATCGAGAACGCCGTCCCGCGCCAGATGTTGGCCAGGATGACTGCCAGCATCGGGTAGTCGATGAGCCAGCTGACGCTGCCCAGCCCGAGCGAGTTGAGCGTGGCGTTGAGGGTGCCGTCTGACGAGAAGAACGCATAGAGGGCGAACGCGGCCACGATCTCGGGCAGTACCCACGAGATGACCACCAGCGTGCTGACGAAGGTGGAGAGGACCTTGCTTCCGGCCCGGATGAGCACCGCGAGCGCCATGCCGAGGACGTTCTGCCCGACGATGGCAGAGAAGAAGACGAACGACAGCGTCAAGCCCACCGAGCTCCAGAACTGCGGGTCGGCGAAGAGCGCGATGTAGTTGTCGAGCCCGACGAACTGCGGTTTGGCGGCGCGGTAGCCCGTGAGTGCGGCGTTGGTGAGCGAGCCCCACAGGGCGAAGACCATCGGCCCGACGAGGAAGATGACCAGCAAGACGATCGCGGGGATCAGCGGTGTCGAGCGTGACAGAGAACGGAGTGTGCCGCCCCGCCTGCGCCCGGCCCCGTCGGGGGCCGGGCGCAGAGGCGACGATGCAATCGTCGACATGGGGGTCAGTCGCCTTGCGTGACCTTCTCGGCGCCGACGATCTTCGTGAGGGCGTCGTCGTAGGTCTTCGCGGCCTCTTCGGGGGTCGCGTCGCCGGTGATGACCGACTCGGTGGCCTGTTGGATGGCGCTGGAGATCTGCGAGTAGTCGGGCGTCGCGGGGCGGAAGTGGGTGACCTTGACGAGGTCGGCGAAGAACTCGAACGTGGGGTTGTAGCCCAAGTACTCCTGCGAGGTGGCCACGTCGTCGCGCACGGCGATCTGGCTGTTCTCGGTGTCGTACTTGAGGGTGTTCTCCTGGTTCAGGGCCATCGCGATGAAATCGAACGCGGTCTTCGGGTGCTTCGACTGCGAGCCGACGGCGAGCGTCCAACCGCCCGACATCGAGGTCGCACCCGGGTCGGCGCCGTCCTGCGTCGGCATCTTGGCAAGGCCGATGGTCTTCTGCCACTCCGGCCAGGCGTTCTCGCCACTCATCCAGCCGCCGGGCAGCCACGAGCCGTCGATCGCCATGGCGATCTTGCCCTGGGGGATCAGCTCTGTGGAGACGCGGCTGCCGATCGTCGGGTCAAGGGCGAGGTCAAGCGGCGTCGCGAGCCCCTTGTCGTAGAGATCCTTGTAGAACGACAACGAGTCGGTCATGCCCGTCGAGCCGGTGACCCACTTCTGCGAATCGTCGTCGTACAGCGTCGAATCGGTGCCGTACATCAGCATCTCGAAGCCCTGCATCGAGGTCTGCTCACCGGCTGCCTTGCCGCCGTAGATGTTGAGAGGCGTGACGTCGGGGGCCGCGGCCTTGATCTTCTCGGCAGCGGTCACGATGTCATCCCACGTCTTCGGCTGCCAGTCGGCCGGCAGACCCGCCTTCGCGAAGATGTCCTTGTTGTAGTAGATCCCGCGGGTGTCGGTGCCCATCGAGACGCCGTATGTCTTGCCGTCGTCGCCCAGACCCGCCTGCTTGGCGGCGTCATAGAACTGGCTCCAATCCGACCAGCTCGACAGATAGTCGTCGATCGGCAGCAGATAGCCGGCCGCGGCATCCGACTTGATCTGGAAGGTGTCTTCGTAGATCACGTCGGGTGCGGTCTCGGGGGAGCCGTTCATGAGGGCGAGCTTGGTGAAGTACTGATCCTCCGACTCGATCGGCTGCAGCTTGACGGTCGCGCCGGGGTTGGCGGCCTCGAACTCGGGCTTCACCTTCTGCAGGAGGTCGTCGAGCTGATGAAAGGCGGCTGTCTTCTGGTAGGCAACCGTGATCGTGCGTTCGCCGGATTCGGTCGCGGTGGCGGAGGGCGCGTCGCCGCTGCAACCCGCCAGGGCGATTCCGGCCACCGTGATGACGGCGGCAGCGCCCAGAATTTTGTAACGCATTCCTGCTCCTTTGCTAGGGACGACATCAGCGCAACGCTGAGCAGGTTTAATCTATCAACTTGATTAATAGAATCAAGTAACGGTTTGGTCACGGTGCGTGAGCGTGAGTCAGCCGGTGATGAGCAGATGTGACGGCCGCGCCGTGAACGCGCCGTCCAGCACGAGGCAGGCGGCGCCGACCGCGGCGACGTCGGTGCCCAACCGCGACTCGCGCAGCGTCAGGCGGTTCACGGTGGCGACGCCGCCGGCGCGCCCGAGCGCGTCGGCGACGGCCGGGCCCATGAAGGGGCTCAAGCGCGCCCACACGGGCCCGCCCATCACCGCGTCGGTGAGATCGAGCAGGTTGTCCAGCTGCACCAGGCCGCGCGCGATGCGCTCGGCGGCGCGGGTGAGCACCGCGACGGGCCGCGCGCTTCCACTCAACGCCTGCCGGCACAAATCGTCGAGCGACGCTCGCGGGTCACGCGGCACCGAGCCCGTCGATGCGGGCAGCCGGGCGTCGGCGAGCAGGGTCGCCGGTTCCAGCGACACCCCCAGGCATCCTCGCGCTCCGCACTCGCAGGCGGGTCCGTCGGGATCGACGATGAGGTGCGCGATGTCTCCCGCGTTCGAGGTCGCGCCACGCAGCGGGGTTCCGGCGAGCGACAGGCCCACGCCCGCGCCGGCGCCGTAGTAGAAGAACAGCGCGTCGCCGAGTTCCCCGCCCGGGGTGACCCACAGTTCTCCCACCATCGCCGCGATGACATCCTTCTCGAGCAGCGCGGGCAGCCCCGTCGACAGCGCGAGTTCGTGTCGCAGCGGTGTCTCCGTCCATTCCGGCAGCAGCGGGGGGTTCAGGAGCCGCCCCGTGTGCGTGTCCAGGGGTCCGGGGGCGGCGATGCCGACCCCGAGGACGCGCGTCGGATCGGGCAGCGAGGCGACCAGTTCTCTCGCCACCGCGCCGATCGCCTCGAGCTGCTGCTGACTGGAGGACCCCGTGGGTTGGACCTCTCGATGGTGTACCACGTGACCTGCGAGATCGAGCAGTACCACCGTGGTCACCGCCGGGTCGAGGTGAACCCCGATCGCAAAACGGGCCGACGGCTCGAGTGCCAGCATCGTTCGAGGCTTGCCCGGCCCCGAGCCGACCTTGCCCGCCTCAGCGATGAAGCCCTCGGCGGCCAGCCGACGGGTGACGTTGGTCAGTGTCTGCGCCGACAGTCCCGTCTTCTCTGCAAGCTCGACGCGGCTCATTCCCTCGGGAGAGCGCCGGATCAGGTCGAGAATCAACGCCTGGTTGTAGTTGCCGACACCGAGGAGGTTCGAGCCGCGCGTGCTGAGCATCGTCACGCTCCTCTCTAGATCGCGCCTTCACGCTAGTACCTGCCGAGGTGGGGGTGGCGGTGGCGCGACGCGCGCACTCCCATCCCGTTCTCGGCGATCGTCACCTAGACTGAGCAATGTGCCCTACCGGGCTACGACGAAGATGTCGATCTGTCTCACGAGGACGTGACCACATGAGCATGACTGTTACCACCGACGCTCTTTCCGCGGAAGAGCGCGACGCCATCCTGCAGGCCGTCCGCGAGTTCGCGAGCACGCGTCTCGCGCCGAACGCGCTCGACTGGGATCGCCGCAAGCACTTTCCCCGCGACGTCCTCGTCGAAGCGGGTGAGCTGGGCCTCGGCGGCATCTACATCAGCGAGGACGTCGGCGGCTCGGGGCTGAGCCGTCAGGACGCGGCCGCGATCTTCGAGGCGCTCGCGATGGGCGACCCCACGATCGCGGCGTACGTCTCGATCCACAACATGGTCGCGTGGATGATCGACACCAACGGCACCGACGCCCAGCGCCGCGAATGGCTTCCGCGCCTGGTCACCATGCGCGATCTCGGCGCCTACTGCCTCACCGAGCCGGGCGCGGGGTCGGACGCGGCCGCCATCACGACGAGCGCCATCCCCGACGGCGACGAGTACGTCCTGACGGGGGTCAAGCAGTTCATCTCGGGTGCCGGCGAGGCATCCGTCTACGTCGTCATGGCGCGGACCGACCCCTCGACGGGCTCGGGGAACGGCGGCGCGAAGGGCATCACGGCGTTCCTGGTGCCGGCGGATGCCCCGGGGCTCAGCTTCGGGCCGAACGAGCAGAAGATGGGCTGGAACGCGCAGCCGACGCGGCAGGTCATCCTCGATGAGGTGCGGGTACCGGCTTCCGCGATCCTCGGCGAGCTCGGCGGCGGATTCCGCATCGCGATGAAGGGCCTCAACGGGGGGCGCGTGAACATCGCCGCCTGCTCGCTGGGCGGTGCGCAGTGGGCGCTCGACCGCGCGGTGCGGTACGTGCACGAGCGCTTCACGTTCGGCGAGGCGCTGTCAGAGCGTCAGTCGGTCGTCTTCACGCTCGCCGACATGGCGACCGAGCTCACCGCGGCGCGCGCGCTCGTGCGCGACGCCGCGCGCGCGATCGACGAGGGTGCACCGGACGTCGCCGTGCAGTGCGCGATGGCGAAGCGCTTTGCGACGGATGCCGGGTTCGAGGTCGCCAACCGGGCGCTGCAGCTGCACGGCGGCTACGGGTACCTGCAGGAGTACGGCATCGAGAAGGTCGTGCGCGACCTGCGCGTGCACCAGATCCTCGAGGGCACGAACGAGATCATGCGCGTGATCATCGGGCGCGGCGTCGTCGAGGCCTGACGGGGCTGCGCCCTGCAAGACTGAGGCCATGACCGAATACACCACGATCCTCGTCGAGACGCGCGGACGCGTCGGGTGGATCACGCTCAACCGCCCCGAGGCGCTGAACGCGCTGAACTCCCACGTGATGCGCGACGTCGTGGATGCGGCCGAGGCCTTCGACGCCGACGAAGGCATCGGCGCCATCGTCGTGACGGGCAGTGACCGCGCCTTCGCTGCAGGGGCCGACATCAAAGAGATGGAGCAGAAGTCCGGACGCGAGATGATCATGGACGATCACTTCGGTGCCTGGGCGCGCTTCGCGGCGGTTCGGACGCCCGTCATCGCCGCCGTCTCGGGGTACGCCCTCGGCGGGGGCTGCGAGCTGGCGATGATGTGCGACATCATCCTCGCGGCCGAGAATGCTCGGTTCGGTCAGCCCGAGATCAACCTGGGGGTCATCCCCGGGATGGGCGGCACCCAGCGGCTCGTGCGGGCGGTGGGCCCCTACGTCGCGGCTGACCTCGTGCTCACCGGGCGGATGCTCTCGGCCGATGAGGCCGCGCGCGCAGGGCTCGTCTCGCGAGTGGTTCCCACCGAAGACCTGCTCGCGGAAGCCGAGAAGACGGCCGAGACGATCGCGTCGAAATCGCTCGTCGCGTTGTTCGCCGCGAAGGCGGCGCTGGATGCCGCGGTCGAGACGACCCTCGCCGAGGGGCTACGGTTCGAGCGGCACTCGTTCGCCGCGCTGTTCGACAGCGACGACCAGAAAGAGGGCATGGCCGCCTTCCGCGAGAAGCGCGCCGCCAACTTCACGCACCGCTGAGTGGTCACGTGACCGGGGGCGTGATGCGCAAGCGGTCCGCTCGCCGCACGCGGACGATCCTGCCTCCGATGGTGGCCATCACCCCGGCGCCGAGCGCGCCCGCGACGATGAACGTCAGACGGGGGCCGAGAAGGCTGCCGGCCAGACTTCCCACGGCGAGGGCTGCGAGCCCCGCCGTGCGGGCAAGACCGCCCAGTGCGGCGTAGACCCGTCCCCGCTCGGCATCCGGTGTGCGTGTCGTCAGCAGCGCACTGAACGTCGCATTGCCCAGCTCGAATGACGCCGCGAGTCCCGTGATGGCGACCGCGTAGAACCAGAACGATGGCGCCGCCCCGGCGGCGACGAGTGTGAGCGCGGCCACGCCGAATCCGATCGCGGTTCCCGCGATGCGCTGCCCCTCGCGGATCGTGCGGCCGGCGACGAACGCACCCGCCAGGGCTCCGACCCCGCCGAACAGCTCGACGAGTCCGTACTGCCAGGGCGTGGCTCCGAGGACATCCCGCGCGAGGAACACCTCCACCGCGTTGATGCCCTCCACCAGCACCACGAAGACGAGGATCGCGACGAAGAGCGGCCAGACGACGCGGTCGCGGGCGACGATGCGGATGCCGATCGTCCAGGACGCACGTTCGACGGGCAGTGAAGGGAGCCGACGCGACCTGATGGCGAGGGCTGCGCCGGCAAGCGCGAGGTAACCGATGCCGTCGCCCCAGAACGCCCACTGCAGTGCACCGACGCCGAAGAGGATGCCCCCGAGGGCGGCGCCGAGCGGACCGGCGACGGCGGCGAGCCCCTGCTGCCAGGCGATGGCCTGGCCGATCCGCTCTTCACCGACGATGCGCGGCACGAGGGCCTGCCAGGTCGGTTGCGAGAACGCCTGCGCGAGCGCGATGACGAAAGCCGTGACGTAGACGATCGCGGGGGCCGGGAAGGAGCCGAGGGCGACGCACGCGGCGGCCTGGACGAGTGCGCAGACCACGAGGATCCGGCGCGAGTCGACGGAATCGGCGATGCGTCCGGCGATCCCCATCGTCGCGATTGTGGGGACGGCCATCACCGCGAGGACCGCGGCGACGCCGAGGGGACCGGCGCCCGCGTCGTGCAGGAGCAGCATCGCGGTGATCGTCGACAGCGCCGTCCCTGCGGTGGAGACGGCGCGCGCCGGAAGGACGATCCGCGCATCGCGGATGCCCCAGATCGAATTGCGAAGTAACTGCTTCATATATCGGAAGCTACTCTTTCGGATCCTGCGCGGCAAACTAGGCTGGCATTGTGACTGCCGACCCGATCGACCTCGACGACCTGGGGCGGATGCGCGCCGTGATGCATCCCGTGCGGTGGCGGGTGCTGAAGGAGCTCTACAGCGGGGCGGTCCTGACGGCGACGCAGGCGGGGGAGCTCACCGGACTCACGCCGTCCGCGATGAGCTATCACCTGCAGCAGCTCGCGAAGCTGGGGCTCATCCAGCGTGACGATTCCGCCGACGGTCGAGAGCACCCCTGGAAAGCGGTGGGCAGCGGACTCACGATGTCGGGCCAGCCTGATGCGGCGGTGGGTGCCGCGATGATGCGGAACCTGCTCGCCGACATCGCTCGGCTGCTCGCGACGCCGCCGCCCGCGGGGGATGCGCGGCCGTGGCCCGCGTCGTACGCTCACGCCAACCTGCGTTTGGCGCGAGACGATGCGAAGAATCTCTTCGCGCGCATCGACGCGATCATCCGCGAATTCGAGGCCGACCGCCAGGATCCTGCGGCGCCCGACCATGACGTGTACTGGATCCAAGGCGTCGGAGACGACGACGCGGCTTTCGGCGCTGACTCTCAGTCTCACGAGATGCGGCACTGAGTCGCATCTCGTAGTATTGAGGAATCCTGAAGGAGAACCGATGAAGATCGTGGTGCTGGTCAAAGAAGTCCCTGACACCTATGGCGACCGAAAGCTCAACCTCGAGACGGGCCTCGCTGAGCGCGGCGCGTCGGATCGCGTGCTCGACGAGATCGGCGAGCGCGCTCTCGAAGTCGCGCTGAAGTATGCCGACGCGAACGCCGGCACCGAGGTGCAGGTCGTGTCGATGGCATCCGAAGATGCGGCGGCGACGATCCGCAAGGGGCTCGCAATGGGGGCGGCGACGGCGCTGCAGGTCGTCGACCCGGCGCTGGCCGGGGCCGACCTCGGCGTGACGGCGCGGGTGCTTGCGGCAGCCGTGCAGCGGGCGGGCTTCGACCTGGTGATCACGGGAAACCTCTCGACCGACGGTTCGGGCGGAGTGCTGCCCGCGATGCTCGCGGAGCACCTCGGCGTGCCACAGGCCACGGCGCTGTCCGCCGTCACGATCGCCGACGGCTCCGTCAGCGGCACGCGCGCCTCCGATGCCGGTGCGGCGCAGGTCACGGCGCCGCTGCCCGCGGTGATCTCGATCACCGAGGCCCTGCCGGATGCCCGTTTCCCCAACTTCAAGGGCATCATGGCGGCGAAGAAGAAGCCGTTCGAGACCGTGTCGCTCGCCGACCTCGGCGTCGACATCGACCCGGCATCCGCCCCGCAGTCGATCCTGACCACGGTGAGCGAGAAGCCGCCGCGCGGCGCGGGCGTGAAGATCACCGACGAGGGCGACGCCGGCGAGAAGCTCGCCGCCTTCCTCATCGAGAACCGACTGGCGTAAGGGAAGACCGACATGACTGACTTTGCCGCGGACTCGATCCTCGTTCTGCTGGACGTCACCCCCGCCGGCGAGCTCGCCTCGTCATCGGCGGGCCTGCTGGGCGCCGCCGCGTCGGTCGGCACGCCCGTGGCCGTGATCGTGCACGAGAACGCCGAACTGGCTGCCGGCGCCGCCGCGCTCGGCGCCGCCGTGGTGCTGACCGCCGCGCCCGGCGAGGGGCTCACCGTACCGGTGGTGGATGCCCTGGCATCCGCCTACGCCCTCGTGCAGCCCGACGCGGTGCTGATCTCGAACTCGATCGAAGGGCGCGACGTCGCCGGACGGTTCGCCGCGCGGCAATCGCTCGCTCTCGCCGTCGACGCGGTGGGCGTCGCGCGCGACGACCAGGGCGTGCTCGCGCAGCACTCCGTCTACGGCGGCGCGTTCAACGCGACGTCGGCGCCGACGTTCGGCGCGGCCGTGATCACGGTGCGCCAGGGCTCCATCGACGCGCGCGCCGAGGCCGTGGCATCCCCTGTCGTCGTATCGCTGTCGGTGGATGCCTCGGGCAAGCCCGCCGCGACCATCGAATCGTTCGACGCCGTCGTCGAGGCATCCAGCCGTCCCGAACTGCGGGGCGCGGCGAAGGTCGTCTCGGGAGGTCGGGGGCTCGGCTCGGCCGAGAAGTTCGTGCTCGTCGAGCAGCTCGCCGACGCGCTCGGTGCGGCTGTCGGCGCATCGCGCGCGGCGGTGGATGCCGGGTACATCCCGTACTCGCACCAGGTCGGCCAGACCGGGGTGTCGGTCGCCCCGCAGCTGTATGTCGCTCTCGGCATCTCGGGCGCGATTCAGCACAAGGCCGGCATGCAGACCGCCAAGACGATCGTCGCGATCAATAAGGACGGCGACGCGCCGATTTTCGAGATCGCGGATTATGGCATCGTAGGTGACGTGTTCCAGGTCGTCCCGCAGCTGATCGCCGCCCTCGAAGCCAAGAAGGCCTGAGGCGCCGTGGCGACGTTCTCTTCGGCGCTGCGCCGCGGTCTGCCGCGGTCACCGGGCGGCGACCCGTGGCCCCCCGAGGGCGTGATTCCCGCCGGAGCAGGGGTGGCCGAGTCTGTCGCTGCCCCGAGCCCGGTCGCTGAGTCCACCTCGGTCGCTGAGCCCGCCTCGGTCGCTGAGCCCGTCGAAGCGTCGTCGCCCGCGCGGGTGGACGACCCCTCGACAAGCTCGGGGACCGCTGGTGCGGCGGCGGCGGCGGCGGCTGCGGGTGCGGTGGCGCTGCGACGCGGGCTGCCGCGCCCGCCCGGCGGCGATGCGTGGCCGCCCTCGGGC
>JASCPF010000089.1 GCA_029959325.1 Microbacteriaceae bacterium PS02068 | reverse complement strand
TTTTTTGTTTTATATGCCCCAGTCGGCCGGGGCGGGCTGGGCTGCCCCGCGGCCCCCTTCTGTCGATGTGCGGGCTATGCCCCCGCGACGATGTCGGGCGTGGCCTCGATCGCACCGGCGGCGGTGACGCCAACCGCGACCTTCTCGCCGCGCGGGCCGTGTGCGAAGACGAAGGTCCCGTTCTCGGCATCCACCTTGACGTGGTCGCCGGGGTTCAGCTCGCCGTGCAGGATGCGCTCCGACAGCTGGTCCTCGATCTCGCGCTGCATGGCGCGGCGCAGGGGCCGGGCACCGAGGGTCGGGTCGAACCCGATCTCGATGAGCTTGTCCTTCGCGGCATCCGACAGCTCGACCGTCATGTCACGGTCCAGCAGGCGCTCCGACAGGCGCTTCGTGAAGAGGCCCACGATCTGGCGAAGCTCTTCCTTGTTCAACTGCGGGAAGACGATCACGTCGTCGACGCGGTTGAGGAACTCGGGCTTGAAGTGCCGCTTGAGCTCTTCGTCGACCTTGCCCTTCATCCGCTCGTACGTCGTCTGCGCGTTGCCCTCGATCTGGAACCCGACCGGGCCGCCGGCGATGGCCTGCGAACCGAGGTTGGTCGTCATGATGATGACCGTGTTCTTGAAGTCGATGACGCGGCCCTGACCGTCGGTCAGGCGACCCTCTTCGAGGATCTGCAGCAGCGAGTTGAAGATGTCGGGGTGGGCCTTCTCGATCTCGTCGAACAGGACGACCGAGAACGGCTTGCGGCGCACCTTCTCGGTGAGCTGGCCGCCCTCTTCGAACCCGACGAATCCGGGAGGGGCACCGAACAGACGCGACACCGTGTGCTTCTCACCGAACTCGCTCATGTCGAGCGAGATCAGCGCGCCCTCGTCGTCGAACAGGAACTCGGCGAGCGCCTTGGCGAGCTCGGTCTTTCCGACGCCCGTGGGGCCGGCGAAGATGAACGAGCCCGAGGGACGCTTCGGGTCCTTGAGGCCGGCGCGCTGGCGGCGGATCGTGCGGGAGAGCGCCGCGATGGCCTCTTCCTGCCCGATGACGCGCTGGTGCAGCGCCTTCTCCATGAAGACGAGTCGGCTGGTCTCTTCCTCGGTGAGCTTGAACACGGGGATGCCCGTGGCCTGCGCGAGCACCTCGGCGATCAGCCCCTCGTCGACGACCGCGTGGGTCGCGACATCTCCCGAGCGCCACTGCTTCTCGAGGCGCAGGCGCTCGGCGAGGAGCGACTTCTCCTCGTCGCGCAGGCTCGCGGCCTTCTCGAAGTCCTGCTCTTCCGAGGCGATCTCCTTGTCCTCGCGGACCTTGGCGATCTTCTCGTCGAACTCGCGCAGCTCGGGCGGGCTCGACAGGATCGACAGGCGCAGGCGGGCGCCGGCCTCGTCGATCAGATCGATCGCCTTGTCGGGCAGGAAGCGATCGGAGATGTACCGGTCGGCGAGGTTCGCCGCGGCGACGATCGCGCCGTCGGTGATCTGCACCTTGTGGTGCGCCTCGTAGCGGTCGCGCAGCCCCTTCAGGATGTTGATCGCGTGGGGCAGGCTCGGCTCGGCGACCTGGATCGGCTGGAAGCGGCGCTCGAGCGCGGCATCCTTCTCGAAGTGCTTGCGGTATTCGTCGAGGGTCGTGGCGCCGATCGTCTGCAGCTCGCCGCGGGCGAGCAGCGGCTTGAGGATGGATGCCGCGTCGATCGCACCCTCGGCGGCCCCCGCACCCACCAGGGTGTGGATCTCGTCGATGAAGACGATGATGTCGCCGCGCGTGCGGATCTCCTTGGTGACCTTCTTCAGGCGCTCTTCGAAGTCACCGCGGTAGCGGGATCCGGCGATGAGCGAGCCGAGGTCGAGCGAGTAGACCTGCTTGTCCTTGAGCGTCTCGGGCACGTCGTTCTTGACGATCGCCTGCGCGAGACCTTCGACGACAGCGGTCTTGCCGACGCCGGGCTCGCCGATCAGGACAGGGTTGTTCTTCGAGCGACGCGAGAGGATCTGCATGACCCGCTCGATCTCCTTCTCGCGCCCGATCACGGGGTCGAGCTTGTTGTCGCGCGCGGCCTGCGTGAGGTTCCGGCCGAACTGATCGAGCACGGCCGAGCCGCCCTGGGCGGAAGCCTGGGTCTGCTCGCCGGCGCCGGATGCGACGCCCGCGGGCTCTTTGCCCTGGTAGCCGCTCAGCAGCTGGATGACCTGCTGGCGCACCTTGTTGAGGTCGGCGCCGAGCTTGACGAGCACCTGCGCGGCGACGCCCTCGCCCTCGCGGATGAGGCCGAGCAGGATGTGCTCGGTGCCGATGTAGTTGTGGCCCAGCTGCAGCGCTTCGCGCAGCGACAGCTCGAGCACCTTCTTCGCGCGGGGCGTGAAGGGGATGTGCCCGGTCGGCTGCTGCTGACCCTGGCCGATGATGTCCTGGACCTGCTCGCGCACGGCGTCGAGCGAGATGCCCAGGCTTTCGAGCGCCTTTGCGGCGACGCCCTCGCCCTCATGAATGAGACCGAGCAGGATGTGCTCGGTGCCGATGTAGTTGTGGTTGAGCATCTTCGCCTCTTCTTGGGCGAGGACGACCACACGACGGGCACGGTCCGTAAAGCGTTCGAACATCTCAGACTCCTCCGGGCGCCGGTCTTCTTCAGCGCCTTACGTAGAGGCTAACGAGAGGCGCATGCCCGTATGCCCGTGTTCGCCACGGGCGGATGCCCCGTGTATGTCCCTCCCCGGTCGTTGAGCGAGCGCAGCGAGTCGAAACGCTCTTGACGACGGGGCATCCCTCGCCATATCGTTTCTCGATACCAACGATTGTCGATATGGAGGATGCCATGGATGCCACGGCTGGCTCGAAGCTGATTCCCCGCTGGGATCGCAACGCAGCGTTGCTCGTCTACATAGCCACCTTCATGTTCGGCGCGTGGTGGGCGGGCAATGGCTTCATCGTGGGATTGTTCCGACTTCTCGCGCCGGCGCGGTATCCGGTGACGGTTCTGGCCGATATCCCGGTCGATCATGGCCCCGACGTCGCGTCCGCCGTCGCGGAGAGCGTGACGGTGCACACCAACGCCCTCTCGCCGGGCACGGTGTGGATGCTGGCCTCTGCTGACTTCGTGCAGGCGCTGACGATCTCGGCGGTCCTCGTCGGCAGCGGCCTCGTGCTGGAGAGGATCCTGCGAGGCAAGCCGTTCCATCGCGTCGTGCGACCTGCGATCCTGCTCGCCGCGTGCGGTCTCGCTTTCGGGAGCCTCCTCACCCAAGGCCTGCGCGGACTCGGCCAGATGGCGGCGGCATCCGAGCTCAACGACACGATCAACGGGGTGCTCGTGCCGGGATTCACGTTCGACATCGTGCCAGTGGTGGCCGGCTTCGGACTGCTCGGGCTGACGTACGTCATCGCCGCGGGGATGCGTCTGCAGCGCGAGACCGAGGGGCTGGTGTGAGCGCCCTCGGTGCGACCAGGGTCGCGGGCATCTCGGCCATCACCATCGGCGGACGGATCGTCATGATCGCGAGTGCCGCGCTCGGCATCGCGTTCGCGGCGCTCACGGTCGTCGGCCCGAGCGTCTGGGTGTTCTCCGACGACCGATCGGGTGCGGGTTCTCTCGTCGAGTTGCCGCTCGCGCTGCGCGTCGTTCACGCCGCGGTAGCACTGCTCGGATGCCTCACAGTGGCCGTCGTGGCCGGACTGCTCGTCGAGCTCGCGCGTCGGCTCCACACTGGAGTGACGTTCGTCCCCACGCTCACGCGCACCGTCACGGCGCTCGCGATCACGATCGGTGCCGGCTCGTGGCTCGTCCAGATCGCGGCAAACCTGGCGCGCTGGTCGTGGA
This sequence comes from Microbacteriaceae bacterium PS02068, assembly GCA_029959325.1. Lineage (GTDB taxonomy): Bacteria > Actinomycetota > Actinomycetes > Actinomycetales > Microbacteriaceae > Microbacterium. Next base: position 6,931 of record JASCPF010000089.1, on the reverse strand, counting down.
TTGTGATCCCAGATGGCGTCGATCCGTCGAGCGCCGACCTCGGCAGCCTGCCGATCGAGTGGAACCTCAGCCTGCAGACGATGGCGCCGAACTGGCCGATGCTCGGCATCGCCGTGATCTTCGGCGTCTTGGCATCCATTCTGCGTTCCGCCGAGCGCCTGCAGCGTGACACCGAGGGGCTCGTGTGAGCCCGGCTGACGAGGATGAGCTCAGTGGCATCCACTGCCGGCTCGACGAGCTGCTCGCCGAGCGCGGGATGACGCTCGCGCGACTGTCCGAGCTGGTGGGCGTGTCGGTCGTGAACCTGTCGATCCTCAAGAACGACCGGGCGCGGGCGATCCGCTACTCGACACTGTCCGCGATCTGCCGCGCGCTCGACTGCGAGGTCGGCGAACTGCTGGTGCGGGCCGACTGAGCGCCGCGCTCAGAAAGCACGGCGCAAGCCGTCGCCTCCGCCCCAAAAGGCCGGCGCGAGTTGTCGCCACAGCGCGATGGAGCCAGCAGTACGCGCCGACAATTCTCCGCGCCGGAGAAATGCCCGGCGCGAACTGTCACTTCACTGGTCCGCAGACCGCAAGACACGCCGACCTTTTCCGGGAGTACACGCGCACTGGTGCGCAGCACGGCGCGCCCGCCGCGCGCCGGCGCGCCCGCATCGCCGAGCGGCTCAGCTGCCCGCGATCGGCACCGTGACGGGGGTCGCGAACTCGCCGCCGCCGCCCGTCAGCGTGACCTGCGTCGCGTCGTCCGAGGCATCCGGCGTGGTCGCGAGCACGGCGCGCGGCGCCATGTCCATCGTGCAGGCCTTGTCGGCGGGCGGCTCGACGAAGGCGACCGTCACCGTGTCACCGGCGACAGCCACGTCCTGCACGCGCGGAGCGCACGTCGACGAGCCCCACGTGAGGATCGCGAACGTGCCGTCGTCGATCCAGCCGGCCGAGGGCGTGTACTCCTCCACCGGGCCGCCGGCATAGGCATCGAGGTCGGTGTCGCCCCGAGCGTCCTTGTACGTCACCACGAGGTCGAGGCCGCGCGAGGCATCCACACCCTCGGGCAGCGTGACGAGCGACACGCGCGGCGCGTAGTCGGCAGTGCACACCGTGTCCTCCGCGGCATCCGCGAGTGTCACGGCGACCGATCCGTCGGTCTGCAGCGTCACGTCCGACGCCGTGGGCACGCATCCTGACGAGCCGTACGTCACGAGGGCGACCGAGCGGCCGCCGTCGAGCCATCCGGCGTCGACGTCGAGCTCGGTGGCCGCCGCCCCGCTGCTCGGGGATCCGGCGCCGGACGAGGCGGGAGCGGCAGCGCTGGTCGCGCAGCCGGAGAGGGCGAGGATGCCGGCGCCCACAAGGGCGACGAGGGCGAGGACGCGGGGGGTGCGGGAGGTCATGGCAACCATCTTCTCGGCGGCCTCTGGGAGAGCACCCCGAAACCGGTCACGTCGAGATAACGACTCACTGCAGAGCGGATGTGAGCCGTGCAAGGTTGTCGAGCACCGTCGAGCGCAGCGGCTGCTTCTTCCACTCGTCGAGGGTGAGTTCGCGGCTGAACTCGCGGTACTGATCCTCGACGGCACGCAGCTGCGAGACGTATTCCTCGCCGCGTATGAGCAGCGAGATCTCGAGGTTGAGACCGAACGAGCGCATGTCCATGTTGCTCGACCCGATCACGGCGACCTCGTCGTCGATCGACATCGACTTCGAGTGCAGGATGTAGGGCTTGCGGTACATGAAGATCTTCACGCCGCCGCGCAGGAGCGCCTCGTAGTAGCTGCGCTGCGCGTGATAGACCATCGCCTGGTCGCCCTCTTCCGAGACGAACAGCTCGACGTGCACGCCCCGCTGGCAGGCGGTCTGAATCGCCAGCAGCAGCCCCTCATCGGGCACGAAGTAGGGCGACACGATGATCAGCCGCTCTTTCGCCGCGAACAGCAGCGACATGAACAGCTTGAGGTTGTTCTGGAACTCGAACCCCGGCCCCGACGGGATGATCTGGCAGTCGAGGTCGCCGCTGCCCGGCGAGACGTCGAACAGCTCGAGGTCGTCGACGACCTCGTCGGTCTCGCTGTACCAGTCCGACAGGAAGACCGCGTTGATGGATGCCACGACCGGCCCGTCGACGCGGGTCATCATGTCGACCCAGTGCAGGCCACGCTTGATGTTCTTCTTCAGGTTGTAGGTCGAGTCGGTCACGTTCTGCGACCCCGTGAAGCCGACCTTGCCGTCGACGACCAGGAGCTTGCGGTGGTTGCGCAGATCGGGCCTCGTATACGCGCCACGGAATGGCTGCACCGGCAGCATCACGTGCCACTCGGCGCCGATGTCCGTCAGGCGCTTGAGGGTCTGCTTGTAGTACGGCTTGCCGCGGTTCGCCCAGTGATCCAGCAGCACGCGCACCTTCACGCCGCGCGCGGCGGCCTCTTCCATCGCCGCGAAGAAGCCCTCGGTCGTGGCGTCCAGCTGCAAAATATAGAACTCGACGTGCACATAGTCCGTCGCCAGGCGAATGGCGGATGCCATGGCGTCGATCGACCCCTGATAGTCCGAGATCAGCGTCGCCCCGTTGTCGCCCGAGATCGGCATGGCGCCGAGGTTGCGGTTCAGTCGTACGAGCGCGCGGAACCAGTCGGGCGCGTTCGGGCGCAGGGTGCCGAGGTCGAGCCCGTGACTCATCAGGCGGATGGCCTCGTTGATGGCCTCCTGCTTGCGGCGGCGCTTGCGCGGCAGACGCGGGTTGCCGATCAGCAGGAACAGCCCGATGCCGATATACGGAATGAAATATATGGCCAAGAGCCAGGCGGTCGCCGCTCCCGGTCGCCGGTTGCGCGGAACGATGATGACGGCCAGGACGCGCACGACGATGTCGACGAGCACCAGAAAGGCGACCCAGATGAGGGTCCAGGTCTCCTGGTTCACGCACTCTCCCCCGCTGCTCGACTGCGTTCAGCGTATCGAGCGACTCGTCAGACGGTGCGCTGATCGGCCTCGACAGGCGGAAGTCCGCGCTTGGCGCGCTCTTCGGCCTCGACCTGGGCATACACGCGGCGCTCGCTGCGATCCATCCGCAAGATCGAGCGCAGCACGAAGATGAACAGCCCCAGCACGACGACGGTCGGCAACAGCGACCAGATGACGGCGAGCCAGTACGAGTCCATGCCTCTATGGTACGGAAGTTATCCACAATTCGAGATCTCGCGCCGGATCCATCCACATTCGGCAGTTTTGGCGCATCACACTCCCCCGCGCGCGAGCACGCTCGGGCCATGTCTCTCACCGTCAAGGCCGCCGACGCGGCGCAGTTCCTCTCGCTCATCCCCCGCCTGCTGGGGTGCACCCCGACCCGCAGCCTCGTGATCGTGCCGATGTGCCGCGGCCGCAGCCTCGGCGCGATGCGCCTCGACCTGCCCCCCGACGACATCGCCGACGTCGTCGCCGCGCAGGCGATCGGCATGCTGTGCCGCATCGACGAGGCCGATGCCCTGCTCGCCGTGGTGTACACCGACGCCGCGATCGCCGGGTCGCGAGGCCTGCCGGGCGAGGCCCTGCTCGCCGCGATCGACGAGAAGGCGGATGCCTGCGGGCTGCGCCTCGTCGATGCGCTCACCGTGGCATCCGACGGCTGGGGATCGCATCGCGACCCCGGCCGCCCCCTCGCCGGCAGACCGCTCACCGAGCTGCGCGTGCGCGGCGACGACAGGGCCGCGCTGGAAGAGGCCGGCGTGGATGCCTCGCCCACGGGCGATCAGTCATCGGGCGCGGCGCTGCCCCGCGTCGGGCAAGAGGCACGCCGCGCCGTCGCGCTGGCCGGGCGATCGCTCGCCTCGGCGCTCGAGGTGATCTGCGGCATCCCCTCGGTATCGCGCGCCGACCCGCGGATCGACCCGGCGGCGCTCGAGGCCGCGTGCGAACTCGACGATCTGCCGTCCCTGTTCGAGGCTGCGCTGGAGTGGGGCACGGGCGACCACGGGGCCGGCGATCTCGGCGATCAGCCGATGCGCGCCGCGATGCTGGGGTGGTGCCTCGCCCGGCCGTCGCTGCGCGACGTCGCACTGGTGCAGTGGGCGAGCGATCAGAGCGGCGGCGACGTGGCGATGGAGGCCCAGCGGCGGTGGGAAGACGGCGAGGAGTATCCCGCCGATCTCGCTTCCTTCATGTGGGGCGAAGGCCCTCGGCCGGTGGCGGCGCGGCTCGAGACGGCGCTCGCGCTGGTGCGCACCGTGGCCGCGCTCGTGCCGAAGGCGCAGCGCCCCGGTCCGCTCGCGGTGTGCGCGTGGCTGTCGTGGGCGCTCGGCCGCTCGTCGCACGCCGAACGGTATGCCGGCATGGCGCTGTCGATCGACCGCAGGCACGGACTCGCCGACATCGTGCGGTCGTTCGTGCAGTCGGGGCACCTGCCCGACTGGGCGTTCCGGGTGCGATGAGTGCGGGTCGACACGCCCCCGCCGCGGGCGAAGCGGTGGCTACTTCACGAGCGGGAAGAGGATCGTCTCGCGGATGCCGAGGCCCGTGATCGCCATCAGCAGCCGGTCGATGCCCATGCCCATGCCGCCGGTCGGGGGCATGCCGTGCTCGAGCGCGCGCAGGAACTCCTCATCGACGCGCATGGCCTCGTCGTCGCCCCGGGCAGCGAGCTTCGCCTGCTCGACGAAGCGCTCGCGCTGGATCACCGGGTCGACGAGCTCGGAGTATCCGGTGGCGAGTTCGAACCCGCGCACGTAGAGGTCCCATTTCTCGACGACGCCGGGGATCGACCGGTGCTCGCGCACGAGCGGCGAGGTGTCGAGCGGGAAGTCCATCACGAACGTCGGGCGCTCGAGGCCGCCCTTGACGAAGTGCTCCCACAGCTCTTCGACGTACTTGCCGTGCGTCGCGACCTTCTCGGGCACCTCGACGCCGACCTCGGCGGCGAGCGCTGTCAGCTCGTCGAGTCCGGTCGCGGGGGTGATGGACCGGCCGGATGCCCCGGACAGCGACTCGTACATCGAGATGCGCGCCCACTGCCCGCCGAGGTCGAACTCGGTGCCGTCGGCCCAGGTGACGGTGGTCGAGCCGGCGACGGCGATCGCGGCGTTCTGGATGAGCTCCTGCGTGAGGTCGGCGATGCCGTTGTAGTCGCTGTAGGCCTCGTACGCCTCGAGCATCGCGAATTCGGGGCTGTGCGTCGAGTCGGCGCCTTCGTTCCGGAAGTTGCGGTTGATCTCGAAGACCCGGTCGATGCCCCCGACGACGGCGCGCTTGAGGAACAGCTCGGGCGCGATGCGCAGGTACAGGTCGGCATCGAAGGCATTCGAGTTCGTGACGAACGGGCGGGCGGCGGCGCCGCCGTGCTGCACCTGCAGCATGGGCGTCTCGACCTCGAGGAATCCGTGGCCGGTGAACGTCGCGCGCAGCGAGGCATTGACCTTCGCGCGCGCGATGACCGTATCGCGCGCCTGGTCACGCACGATCAGGTCGAGGTAACGCGAGCGCACGCGACTCTCTTCGGAAAGCTCGCTGTGCAGGTTCGGCAGCGGCAGCAGGGCTTTCGCCGCGATCTGCCACGCGGTCACCATGATCGACAGCTCGCCGCGCCGGCTCGCGATGACCTGCCCCGTCACCGACACGTGGTCGCCGAGGTCGACGAGGTCTTTCCACGCCTGCAGCGACTCGTCGCCGACTTCGGCGAGCGAGACCATCGCCTGGATGCGGCTGCCATCGCCCGCCTGCAACGAGGCGAAGCACAGCTTGCCGGTGTTGCGGCTGAACACCACGCGGCCCGCGACCGACGCCGTCACACCCGTCTCGGCCCCCGGCTCGAGGTCTGCGTAGCGCTCGCGCAACGCCGCGATCGTGTCGCTGACGGGCACGCTCACGGGGTAGGCGCCGCCCGCGGCATCCACCCGCTCGGCCAGCAGTCGATCGCGCTTGCCCAGCCGCACGGCCTTCTGCTCGATGATGTCATCGGCGTCGTCAGCGACGATCGGGACGGCGGGAGCCGTGTCGGTTGCGGGCGCGGGCGCGGGCGCGTCGGTCATGGTGGGGGGCTCCTCGGGTGTCGACTCGGGGTCGACCCCCGATTCTACCGAGAGCGGGCGGGGCATCTGTCGGTCAGAGCAGATCGCCCGGGTCTTCGACGTTCTGCAGCGTGCGCTCGATCGTCGAATGCACGAGGCTCGCGAGGTACCGACCGGGGGCGTCGACGCCGGTCTCGCGCAGCAGCGCGGCGGACTGCCGGATGACCGATGCCGAGAACTCCGTCGCCGTCGCGATCGCCTCGCCGTACGCGCCGCGGGCGGATTCGGCGATGACGACGGGCTCGCAGCCGAGCTCGACGGCGAGGGCCTGGGCGATCGGCAGCACGGCCGCGGGCGCGGTGACGGCGGCGAAGGCATCCTGCAACTGGCGCAGGTCGATCGAGGTTCCGGTGAACGCGATGGCGGGGTGCACGGCGAGCGGGATGGCACCGCGGGATGCCGCGGGCGCGAGCACCTCGATGCCGAGGCCCGGATCGGTGTGCAGCACGAGCTGCCCCATCTGCCACGCGCCGAGCTCGGCGAGACCCGCGACGACTCCGGGCAGCTCGCCCCGCGGCACGGCGAGCACGACCAGCTCGCTGCGGCGCACGATCTCGTCGGCCGGCAGCACGGGAACGCCGGGCAGGATCGCCTCGACGCGGTCGGGGTCCGACCCCGCGGTGATGCCCGTGAGCGCGTGGCCGACGCCCGCGAGCGCCGCGCCGAGCACCGGCCCGACGCGGCCCGCGCCGATGATCCCGACCCCGAGTCGGCTCGACCGGGTCACGGCCGCTGCTCCTCGGCGGCGTCGGACGCGCGGGGCGCCGGTCCCGCCGGGGGCGCCTGCTCCGCGGACGTCGGCTCCAGGGCCGGCTCGGCGCCCCAGCGGTGCGAGCGGTCGCCGGCGGATTCCGCGCCGCTCGCGACCCAGGCATC
>JASCPF010000088.1 GCA_029959325.1 Microbacteriaceae bacterium PS02068 | reverse complement strand
GCCACGGCCCTCGCCGTGGCGACCGCCCAGGTGCATGACCTTCCGGTCACGGTCGTCCGCGACGCCGGCCTGCCGATGCAGACGGCCGCGCAGGTGCGGGGCGAGGCCGAGGCGCTGCTCGATGCCGCCGAGGCCACCGGGCTGCTGCCGTTCGGGCTGCTGCGGCGCTGGAGCACCGCGCTCGCCTCCGACGCGCTGTGGCGCTTCGAGACCACCGTCGTGCTCGGCGGCGCCGACCCGGCATCCTTCGTCTTCGAAGACGACGAGGCAGGCGTCCCCGTCGTCACGGGCCTGCTCGCGTGGGGCGGGCTCGGCGTGGGCGATCCGGCGGTCGATCTGCGATGGACGGCCTCGGCGCCGGGCGCCCGCCGCGACGTCATCGACACCTACACGCACGCGTCGCATCGCGCGCCGGACCCGCAGCTGGCCGAGCGCGCCAGGCTCTACGCCGAACTCGAGTTCGCCAAGTGGCTCGTGCACGGCCACGCGACAGGATCGGCCGAGGTCGTCGCCGACGCGATCGCACTGCTCGAGTCGCTCGATGACAGCGTGCGCGACCAGCCCGCGGTCACGCACGACACCGTGACGGCGGATGACGCGATCGCCGCCAGCGCACGCGTGCCCGCGGGCATCGGTGCCGTCGGACCCGTCGACACCTCGATGCACACCGACACCTTCGATCCGGAAACGCTCGCCGGTTTCATGGCCGATGAGGCCGCGCGCGCCACGACCGGTGAGGTGGATCCGGATGCCACGGCGCCGATCGAACTCTCCGAGTGGACGGGCCTGCGCGGCGACGACACCGGCCCGGTGACGGGCGCCCTGCGCGATGCCTCCGACGCGGCGGCGGATGCCACCGACGACGACCCCGACTCTGCGGCGCGGAACGCGCTGCGCCGGTGGACCGGCACCGCCTGATTCGGCCCAGCCGGCGCCGCATCGCCGGCGCGATCAGGCGCGGATCACCACGTCGTCGGCCACGTAGTACAGCGCGACGTCGATCTCTGACTCGGGCGTGCCGGTGCGCTCGTGGTAGGCGCGGCGATACAGCTGCAGCTGCAGCAGCCGCTCGGCCCGTTCGGCCGCGGTGCGGGGCGGGCGACCCGTCTTCCAGTCGACGATCTCGATGCGATCACCGCGGCGGTACACCGCATCGAGTTTGCAGATGAGCACGTGCGAGCGGCCATCACCGAAGGGATCGTCGATCGCGACGTCGATCTCGGTCTCGACCTCGAGCGGCTGCAGCTGCGCCCACTCCGATGCGAGGAACCGCTCCTGCAGAGCGGCCAGGTCGGCCGCGTCGTCGGGCGCCGCCTCGCCGAACACCTCGTCGTCCTGCGCCCACAGTGCGTCATCGAGTGCGGGGCTGGCCGCGACGAGACCCGAGCGGCGCTCCACCCAGGCGTGGAAGAGCGTGCCCAGTCGTGTCTGGCGATACGGGCGCTCGGGCATGGCACGCGCGAGCGCGGGGGCGTCACCCGTGAAATCTTTGAACCGCGACGCCGGGATCCGCACCGGCGCGCTCGGCCGCGCGGGGTTCTCTCGCGCGGCGCGTTCGGCCAGCAGCAGCTCGAGCTCGCGCTCGGGTCTGGATGCCAGGGCATCCACCGCCCGCACCGCCGCCGCCGCGCGCGTGACCGCGCCGCGCCGCGCACCGAGCGGATCGATCGGCCACTGCAGGGTGCGCCGACGCCCGTCGAACGGGTTCTCGCCGGCGTCATCGAGGACCTCGAGCGGGGTGCCCGCCGCCGCGGCGATCTCGAGCAGGAACGGGCTCGCGCCGCGCGCCGACTTCGTCCCCGACCACGACGACCCCGTGAGCAGCAGGTGGTCGCGGGCGCGGGTCACGGCGACATACGCGAGGCGCCGCTCCTCTTCGACCTGTCGCGCCACCAGAGCCTGCCGGAAAGAGGCGAGCGCGTCGCGCAGATCCTGCTGGGTGGGCGAGGCCGTGGCATCCCACGCGAACTCCGGCAGCCAGGCTCGGTCTCCGCGGAACTCGTACGGCAGGATGCCGAACCGCAGCCAGCCGACGCCTTCGCGCGGCTTGCTGGGCAGCTCGTCCTGTACGACGCGGACGACAGCGACGGCATCCCACTCGAGACCCTTCGACCCGTGGATGGTCAGCAGCTGGACGACGTCGGGCTCGGGCGGCTCGGTGCGCGGGGCGAATTCGTCGAGCCGTTCGGCGTGGTCGAGCCAGGCCAGCAGGCTCGGCAACGACCCGCGCTCGTCGGTCGCAAGGAAGCCGTGCAGCTCGTCGACGAACGCGCGCAGCTGGTCACCGGCGATCCGCGCCGGGCCGCGGGCCTCGTTGGCCGCGAGCTCGATGTCGAGCCGCAGCTCGAGCTCGATCAGCCGCACGAGCTCGGGCACCGGCAGCCCTGCCTGGCGACGCAGGCCCGCGAACACCGCGGCCGCCTCACGCAGGCGCTCGCGCGCATCCGGCGTGAACTCGGCGAGCCAGCCGTGGTCGGCGGGGTGGCGCAGCACGAAGTCGAGGGCATCGATGAGCGACCCCTGTTCATCGCCCGCCGAGGCACGCAGCCGCTCGATGACCTCGGAAGCGAGCGGCTGCAGCGCGCTGTCGTGACGTGAGATCCGGCGGGCCAGCGCCGAGAGCGCACGCAGGTCGGCGAGGCCGATCGCCCACCGCGGGCCGGACAGCAGCCTGATCAGGGCCGAGCCCGCACGCGGATCGCTGATGACCCGCAACGCGCAGACCACGTCGGTGACCTCGGGTGTCGAGAGAAGTCCCCCCAGACCGAGGATGCGATGCGGGATGCCCCGCCTGCCGAGCGCGTCGGCGAAGTGGACCATGTGCTTCTTGCTGCGAAACAGCACCGCACCGGTCGTCGGCGAGCCCGCGCGGGCTCGGCGTGCGCGCACCTCGGCGAACCAGTCTGCGACGCGGTCGGCCTCGGCGTCGATGTCGAGGTCGAACGCCACCCCGACCTCGCCGCGGGGCGCTCCCGGGCGCGCACGCAGCGGCTCGACGGCGACGGGGGCGCTGTCGGCAAGCGGCGTCAGCACGGCGCCCGCCGCCGTCAGCACCTCGACGCTGTTGCGCCAGCTCGTCATGAGGGCGTACTCGGCGGCGCGACCCGAGCCCGAGAATGCCGCGCTGAAGCCGCCGAGGTTTCCCGCGCTCGCCCCGCGCCAGCCGTAGATCGACTGGTGCGGGTCGCCCACCGCCATGACGGCGGTGTCGCGGAAGGCCGCCGCGAGCAGATCGGTCTGCACGACCGATGTGTCCTGATACTCGTCCAGCAGGATCACGCGGTAACGCTCCCGCAGTTCTGCGGCGACCGGGGGGTGACCGTTCACGATCTCGTACGCGCCCGCCACCTGGTCGGAGAAGTCGATGACGCCCGCGCGCGCCTTGCGCCGCGCATGCTCGAGCGCCAGTTCGGTGAGCACCTCGATGCCGCCGATCGCACCGGCGGCCTTGGCGATGTCGCTGTACACCGTGACGCGCGCGGAGGTCGAGGGGCGTTCCAGGACGCTCCGGAATCGCGCAGGGAATGCCGCCAGCGCGCCGAAATCGACGCGATTGTCGACGCCGTCACGCGCCAGGCGCAGCGCGCCGTCGATGATCGAGCGCAGGGCTTCGTCGCGCCCCTCGAGGCGCGGGTCGTCGCTGTCGAGCACGACGCGCCGCATCAGCAGCCAGGCGGCCGACTCGCTGAGGACGGCGACCTCGGCGTCGCGGCCGACCCGCACCGCGTTCTCGCGCACGATGCCGTCGGCGAAGCTGTTGTAGGTCGTGACCGTGGGGCGGTGCAGCAGTCCGGATGCCGCGTCGGCAGGCGACCCCGTGCCGGTGGGCGACGCCACGCCGATGCCGGCATCGATGGCTCCGCTCCCTGACGCGGGCGCCGTGGCGCCGGTGCGGGCGACGAGCGCGTCGAGCAGAGTGCGGCGAGCGGTCTCTCCCCCGCCCGTCTGCTCGATCTCGTGAAAGCGGTCGAGCAGCCCGTCGCGATACAACCGCTCGAGGTGCGGCACGAGCCCCCGCCGCTCGAACTCGCCGAGCCGCTGCAGCCGGCCGTGGATGCGCTCGGCCAGTTCGCCCGCCGCCTTGCGCGTGAACGTCAGCCCGAGCACCGCATCGCGTGCGACGAGACCCGAGGCCACGAGCCACACGACGCGGCCCGCCATCGTCTCGGTCTTGCCGCTGCCCGCTCCCGCCACCACGAGCGCGGGCTCCAGTGGCGCCGCGATGACCCGCGCCTGTTCTTCGGTCGGCGGGAACTGCCCGAGGGCCGCGGCGAGCGCGGCGGGGCTCGGACCCCTCAGCTTGAGTGCGCTCACGAGGCCGACACCGGCCCGATCGTGTGAATGCGGCACAGCCCATACGAGAAGTCGTCGCGGCAGTGCTCTTCGAACGGCGCCGTGAAGCTGGTGCCGCGCATGACATCGACGGCGGACTGGATCCGACCGATGAACGCGGCACGCGACGACTCATCCATCGGCGGCTGCAGCGGCTCGGCGTAGTCCTTGGTCGTGGCTGTCGGGCGCAGCACGAGCAGCTTCGCACCGCCCGGCGGCAGCCCCGCCGCCTCGGGGATCGCCCCCTCGGCCAGTGCAAGCTGGTACGCGGCGAGCTGCGGGTTGTCGATGACCCCGGCATCCGACTGCGGCTCGCGCTTGCCTGTCTTGAGGTCGACGATGACGACCTCGCCCGCGGCGGTGCGCTCGACGCGGTCGATGTACCCGCTGAGCACCGCGCCATGCGGTTCGTCGCGGTCCTGCGCGGCGGGCACGTCCTCGAGCGCGACGGCCACCTCGAAGTGGGGTTCCGCCCCGATCAGCGTGCCGCCCGCGGCGTCGAAGCGGCGCAGGTACAGCGAAAGCCTGCGCACGAGCTCGCGCGCACGCGCCTGCTCAGCGCGATCGCGCCACGCCGACTCGAAGTCGAGCTCGCCCCAGCGTGCGGCCACGATCTGCCACAGTGCCGCTTCGTCGGTGCCGCTCGCCTGCTCCATCGCCGCGTGCACAATTGTGCCGACGCCGGCGGTCGTGCCGCCCGCATCGGCACCGAGGTCGCCGATCACCCAGTCGAGCTGGCATGTCTCGAGCGCATCGAGGCGCGACGGCGACACCCGCACGTCCTCGCGCGAGAGATCGCGCAGGGGCGCGGTCGTCGTCAGCGTCTGCACGCCGTACCACTCGCTCGGATCGGCCCCGGCGACACCGGCGGCGGCGAGCAGCGCCAACTGCTCGGCGGCGCCGACACGCGCCGGCCCAGTGACGCGCTCTTCGGTCAGCACCCGTCGATGGCGGGCCACCAGGCCGCGCAGCGTGAGCGGATGCTCGCCCGCGCGGCTTCCGGCCTGCGCCCCGCGCGGCGCGTCGGCACCGGCACGCGCATCGGAGCCTGGCAGCAGCTCGAACAGGGGGCTGGGCCCCGTGTCGTCGTCGTCGACGGCCGTGACGACGAGCAGGCGACGCGCACGCGAGCACGCCCGCGCGAACAGTCGCAGTTCGTCGTGCAGCAGCGACCGGCGCCGGTCGACCGCGTCGGCGCCGCCGGGACTGTCGCGCAGCGCGAGTCGCCAGGTCTCGAGCAGACTGCCGCGCGAGCGCAGGTTCGGCCACACGCCGTCCTGCACCCCCGCGACGATGACGGTGTCGAACTCGGCCCCGAGCGCGCCGGCGGGCGTCAGGATCTGCACGACGTCCATCTCTCCCGCGGTCTGCAGCCGGTCTTCTGCGACGTCGGACTCCAGGACGCCGCGCAGGAACACCGCCGCCGAGGTTCCGTCGCCGCGTTCGCCATGCCGCTTCGCCGCCTGGAAGAGCTCGACCACGGCATCCAGTTCACGCCCCGCCTGGGCTGCGGCGGGTCCCGTGCCGGAGGCCGCACTCCCCCAGACGCGATCACCGTCGGCGCCTTCCCACGCCTCCCACAGCAGCTCGTGCGCGGTGGCACCGCGCTCCCACGCGGCGGCGATGCGCTCGAGCGTTCGCGCGATCTTCTCGGCGCGCCGCCCTTCGCGCGTGTCGATCAGCGCGAACTCGAGCGGGTGCGCCAGCCCGGAGGCGAGCAGCTGGGCGCCCGTCGGCTCGGGCGCCGGTCCGGGCGCCGGTCCGGGCGTCGCTGCGTCCGGGGTCGACGGGGCGGGCTCGCCGGCACGATCTTCCGGCGCGCTCGCTGCGGCGAGGGATGCCTGCCGCAGCGCCGTCCGCAACCGCCGCACCTCGACCGGGTCGAGGCCGCCGCCGTGCAGCAGGTCGGCGACGTCGTCCGCGGTCCACTCGCTCGGCGGTCGGCCCGCCAGCAGCACCCGCCGCAGCAGGTCGCGCACGGCGCCCGTCTCGGCCAGCGGCCGGCCCTGGCCGGTCGCTCGAGTCGGCACCTCGCGGGCGGCGAGTTCGGCTTCGAGCGTCGCGACCTGGCGGGTGTCGTGCGCGATCACCGCGCAGCCGCGCCACGCGACACCGTCGTGCACGTGCCGCTCGCGCAGCAGTCGAGCGATGAGGTCGTGTTCTTCGGCGGACGATCGCGCCGCGACGGCACGCACCGATGGCGGCTCGGACGCGACGCCGGGCACCTCGGCACCTGCCTCCTCGGGCGCACGGCGGTGCGCGACGACACCGACGGCGCCGATGTGCCCCGTGATGGTCGATACCAGCGCGCGCTGCTGCGCGGTACCGCGATGCAGCTGACCCAGGACGTGCACCGGGCCCTGCGCGGCGAGGCGCGCGAAGTTCTCCGGGGTCGCACCGCGGAAGGCGCCCGACCCGACGTCGGGGTCACCGAACGCGAGCACGGCGATGCCCCGCGCACGGCAGGCTTCGAGCAGCTCGATGCCGCCGAGCGTCAGCTCCTGCGCGTCGTCCACGACGATCGCCCGCAGCCTCGAGAGCCCGGCCAACGCCGGGGCGTCGGCCGGAAGCGCCCGCGCGAGACCCACCGCCTCGCGGACGAGCCCGGCGGCGTCGCGGTGTGCGCCGCGCAGCCGCGCCCGGACGGCGCAATACTCGGCGGCGAACGACGCCACGGCGATCCACACGTCGGGGCCGCCGCCGTCGGCCATCCGCACCAGGTCGTCGGGCTCGATGCCGAGCGTCGTGCACTCGGCCAGGAACGTGCGCAGCTCGGTCCGGAACCCCCGCGTGGCGCGCACCTCGGCCGGCACCCAGTCGGGCCAGCGGCGCACACCGACGCTCTCGTCGTCGGCATCACCCGCCAGCAGGTCGGCGATCAGCTGGTCTTCGTCGGGGCCCGTCAGCAGCTGTGGCGGCTCGTCACCGGCGTGCACGGCGTGCGCCCGCACGATCTGGTACGCGAAGGCCGCGACCGAACGCGCGATCGCCCCTGCCGTCGCGACCCGCACGGCGAGCGCGAGTCGATCGCGCAGCACGGTCGCGGCCGCTCGTGAGGGCGTCAGCACCAGCACCTCGTCAGCGCTCAGCCCGCCGCGCACGAGGTGCACGACGCGGTCGACCACGGTCGTCGTCTTGCCCGAACCGGGGGCGCCGACGACGACGCCCGAGTGGGTCACCGGCAGCTCGAGAACGGCGAGTTGCGAGGCATCCGGGAGCATGCTCCCACGCTATCCGGCGGCGCCGACACCGCCGCTCGGCACGCGCCATCCGCACCATCCGCGCGTGCGTTCGCCCACAGCGAGCACGGGCGACGCGAGAGCGCGGCCGGGGGCCGCGCACGTGTCGTAGAGTCGAGAGGCGCCCGACATCGGGCCGGAAAGAGAGTCACCGTGGAGATCCGCATCGGCATCGCGAACACCGCTCGCGAGCTCAACTTCGAGTCGGCCCAGTCGGCGGATGCCGTGGCGAAGGCTGTGTCCACAGCCCTCGAATCGGGTCAGCCTGCCGTGACCTTCACCGACGTGAAGGGCAACTCGTACATCGTCCCGACCGCCGGCATCGCGTTCGTCGAGGTCGGCACCGAAGAGTCGCGCCGCGTCGGCTTCGTCGCCTGACCGATCTCATGGAGATCCTCCTCGCCCTCATCTTCGGTGCGACCGTCGGCGGGGTGCTGCACTTCCTGATGGCGGGGCGCGCCGCTCGCGGCCCCGCGCTGGCTCCCGTGCTCGGCGCGCTCATCGGCGGGGCCGTGTGGCTCGCCTTCACCTGGGCCGGCGTCGGCATCGACAACCCGTGGATCTGGATCGTGTCGATCCTGGCCCCGGCACTCGTCGTGCCGATCGTGCTGATCGTCCTCACCCGCACGCGGGCTACGCACGACGCGCGCGAGCGTCTGCGCCTCGGGATCTCCTGACGGCCCGCGCCGCGCACTCATCCGTCACAGACGGCATTCATCCGTCGCAGAAGTCGCCCACCGCGCCACATCGCCGCGATTTGCGACCGATGAAGCCGGATGCCCCGTGTGAAACCGGATGCCCCGTGCCCGCAGGTCAGGCGTCGAGGCCGATGGCCGACATCCGCCGGGAATGACCGCCGAGGAGGTCGGTGAACACCGGCTCGACCTTCTTCTCCTCCGCGGCATCCAGCGTCTGCGGCCCCAGCGCGCCGCGCGCGATGAGCAGCGTGTCGCCCACGAGCCGGCGCCCCCACAGCGACAGCAGCGAGCGCCATTCCGCGTCGGCGGCGATGGCGTCGGTGATGATCTCGACGAGCGCCTCGCGGTCGCCGTCGGCATGCAGGATCTCCGCGACGCGGTCGCCGGTGGAGCCGTAGCTGGCTGACAGTGCGAGATAGAAGTCGTCGAGCATCCCCGCGGTGATGTGCACGGAGAGCATCGTCTCGAGCGGGCGTGCGCCGTGGGTGGCACGGCGGAAGGCGTCGAGCGGTTCGCGGAACGGCAGCATGACATCGAGCGGATCGTCGCCGCGCCCCCGGATGACGCCGACGAGTTCGCGGTGCTTGAGCAGCGCGGCGCCTGCGGCACGCGAGAGCGACTCTTTGTGGGTCAGCTCGGGCGTCGGCGCGATGAGCTGGCTGAGCGTCTCGAAGAAGCCGAGCTGCAGGTAGGCCGCCTGGCCGAGGAAGGTGTCGATGCCGGGCGCGAGCTCTTCGAAGTCGACTCGGGTGACGTCGCCGAAGTCGCCCCGCGAACGGACCTTCAGGGTGCGCGTCGCGGTGCGATCGCGCTGCCAGGGCCAGGTCACCACGGGTACAGCCTAGGCGACTGCGCCCTGAACCCGTGTGGCGGATGCCGCCGCTTCCCGCGTCGTCGGCGCCCTCCGGTAGGCTGGAGCGGTCCCGGCGATGGATCGGGGCTCCCGCGCCTGTGGCTGAGTGAAGGGCGTGGCTTCTTCACCCGGCGGCTTCTCACCGCCAGACAGGCACGTACACGTGACGACTTTTGCAGACCTGGGCGTCGACGCCGACATCGTCGAGGCGCTCGCGGCGAAGGGCATCGTCGATGCCTTCCCCATTCAGGAGCAGACGATTCCCCTCGGCCTCCCCGGCCAGGACATCATCGGTCAGGCCAAGACCGGCACCGGCAAGACCTTCGGCTTCGGCATCCCGGTCGTCCAGCGCCTCGGCCCCAACCCCGAGCCGGGCGTGAAGGTCCTCATCGTCGTGCCGACCCGCGAGCTCGCGGTGCAGGTCTACGAAGACATGGACATGCTCACCTCGAACCGCTCCACCAGCGTCGTCGCCATCTACGGCGGCAAGGCCTACGAGGGGCAGATCGACCAGCTGAAGGCCGGCGCGCAGATCGTCGTCGGCACCCCGGGTCGTCTCATCGACCTCAACAACCAGCGCCTGCTCGACCTCTCGCACGCGACCGAGGTCGTGCTCGACGAGGCCGACAAGATGCTCGACCTCGGCTTCCTGCCCGACATCGAGAAGATCTTCACGAAGGTCTCGCCGGTGCGCCACACCATGCTCTACTCGGCCACCATGCCCGGCCCGATCGTCGCGCTCGCGCGCCGGTTCATGTCGAACCCCATCCACATCCGCGCGACCGACCCCGATGAGGGCCTCACGCAGGCCAACATCAAGCACCTCGTCTACCGCGCGCACTCGCTCGACAAAGACGAGATCATCGCGCGCATCCTGCAGGCCGAGGGCGCCGGCAAGGTCGTCATCTTCACGCGCACCAAGCGGGCCGCACAGCGCCTCGTCGATGAGCTGAACGACCGCGGCTTCAACGCGGGCGCCGTGCACGGCGACATGAGCCAAGAGGCGCGCGAGCGCTCGATGGCGGGCTTCAAGGCGGGCAAGAAGGACGTCCTCATCGCGACCGACGTCGCCGCGCGCGGCATCGACGTCGACGATGTCACCCACGTCATCAACCACACGATCCCCGAAGACGAGAAGACCTACCTGCACCGCGCCGGTCGCACGGGCCGCGCCGGCAAGACCGGCATCGCGGTGACCTTCGTCGACTGGGACGACCTGCACAAGTGGGCGCTCATCAACCGCGCGCTCGAGTTCGGCCAGCCCGAGCCCGTCGAGACGTACTCGTCGAGCCCGCACCTGTTCGAAGACCTCGACATCCCCGCGGGCACGAAGGGGCGTCTCACGAAGGCTCCGAAGACGGCCACCGTGCGGACCGCTCCGCCTGCCCGCGCAGCCGATGCGGCCACCGAGGGCACCGACGAGGGCGGCACCCGTCGCCGCCGGCGCCGCCGTTCGGCCGGCGAGCCCGTCGGGTCGACCTTCGCCGAGGGTGCGGACGGGTCTGCGGATGCCTCGGCGTCCGTCAGCACCGCCGAGCGCGGCGTCGACGGCGCCGGCACGCACGACGGCGCCGGCAAAGAGCACCACGACGGCAAGCCGGCGCCCGCGCGCCGCCGCCGTCGTCGTCGCGGCGGCTCCGGCGC
>JASCPF010000087.1 GCA_029959325.1 Microbacteriaceae bacterium PS02068 | reverse complement strand
GTCTGATCCCGTCGACTACGCGGGGATCGCGCGCGCCCACGAGCAGGCTGTCGTCGCGCGGCGCCGCGCCGCGCCGGGGGCCGTCGCGCGCTTCGCCGACACCGCAGCGGGCGGCGTGCTCTCGGCCCTCGACACCGCAGAAGCGCGGGCACTCGCGGGTGCCCGTCTGGCCCCGCTGCGCGCGCACGACGCGGCACAGGGCACGGCACTCATCGAGACCGTGCGCACGTGGCTCGCGCACGATGCCCGGATCGACGAGGCGGCGCAGGCGCTCGGCATCCACCGCCATACTGTCCGGGCGCGCGTCGCGCAGGCGCAGCAGGTGCTCGGCATCGACCTGGCATCCTTCCCTGCGCGCGCTGAGCTGTGGGCGGCTCTCGTCGTCACGGGATGAATCGCGAGATGAATCTTGGCGCCTTCTTGGCGCCCGCATGTGTGGATAGTGGGGACGACGACGCGGCAGCGTCGAGGGAGGAGTCGAGGTGGCCGTGCAGGCTGCGCAGCGCGCGCGGGTGCTCTATGTCGAGGACGATGCCGAGATCGCCGCCATGACCTCGGATGTGCTCGCCGAGAGGTACGACGTCGTGTGCGTGGACAACGGACGCGAAGCGCTCGCACGGGCGCTCGCCGAGCGGTTCGACGTGATGGTCGTCGACCGTCGCCTGCCTGACCTCGACGGCGTCGCCCTGGTCGAGGCCGTGCGCACCGCGCGGATCACGACCCCCGTGCTGCTGCTGACGGCGCTCGGCGCCATCGCCGACCGCGTGGAGGGCCTGGATGCCGGCGCGAACGACTACCTCGTCAAGCCGTTCGACTTCGACGAGCTGCTCGCGCGCGTGCGCGCGCTGGTGCGAGGGCACCGCGCGGAGGGGCGCCGTCGCGACCTCGGTGAGTGGACGTTTCTTCCGGATGCCTCGGTGGCCTATGGCCCGGGGGGCGAGCGGGTCGCTCTGACCCCGACCGAGACCCGCCTGCTGGCGCTGCTGTCGGAGAGCCCCGAGCACGTGTTCAGCCGCGACGAGATCCTGCGCGCCGTGTTCGACTCGGACGATGCGCTGAGCTCCGTCGACACCTACGTCCACTACGTGCGGCGCAAGACCTCACCCGACGTCATCGAGACCGTCCGCGGGTCGGGCTATCGCGCGGGGGCGGCACGGTGACGTCCCGGGTGACATCCCCGGTGACGTCTCCGAACGACCAGGCGCGTGTGCGTACCGCGGCGCGCCGGGTCGGCGCCTTCGTCGCGGTCGGCGCGACCGTCGTGATCGCGGGCGGAGTCGCGATCCTCGTCGCGGTGCTGCTGCTGACCGCGCGCCGCGACGATCACCGCGACGGCGGAATGCGGCCGCCCGGCCCCGACGGAGACCGCATCGTCGTCGACCTCGACCATGTGCTGCCGCTGGTGCTCGTCCTGGGAGTCGTGGGCGTCGCCCTGCTCACGGTCGTCGGATGGCTCGCCGCGCGCCGATCGGTGCGTCCGCTGGCAGAGGCGCTCGCCCTGCAGCGCGCATTCGTCGCCGACGCGAGTCACGAGATGCGCACCCCGCTCACGGCACTCTCGGCGAGGGTGCAGACCCTGCAGCGGCGACACGACCGGGGCGAGGCGCTCGATCCGACGATCGCCGCCCTTCGCGTCGACGTCGACGTCCTCGACGAGGTGCTCACCGACATGCTCGTCGTCGCGGAGGGAACGGCGGCCGGCGGCGCAGGCGATGCCGTGACGGCGATCGGAACAGCGGTGCGCACCGTCTCTCCGCTCGCCGAAGCGGCGGGCGTGCACATCGAGACGAGCGCCGCCGGGTCGCTCCGGGTGCGGATGCCTGGGCCGACGCTCGCGCGGGTCTGCGTGGCGCTGCTCGACAATGCGATCCACCACGCGCCGCAGGGCTCTCGCGTGGCCATCGGCGCGCACATCGAGGGCGACGACGTCGTGATCCGCGTGGCCGACGCCGGCTCGGGCGTGCCGAACGAAGACCGCGAGCGCGTCTTCGAACGCTTCGCGAGAGGGTCTGAGTCGGGGCGTCGGCGCGGGTTCGGCCTGGGCCTCGCGCTCGTCCGCGAGGCGGCGACCGCCGCCGGCGGGACGGTCGCGATCGAGAGCACCTCCCCCAGCGGGACCACGTTCCGGCTGACGCTTCCGCGGGAATGACGGCCGGGTCGTCGACCGCCTCACGCGGCGGCGACGTCAGGCGGCTTCGACCATCGTGATCTCAACCCCGTGACTCCACCGCCGCACCGCGGCGTCTTCCGAGACGACCAGGCCCGCGGTGATCCCCGGGGCACCGATCCACGAGAGATCGTCGCCGGCGACGACCGCCGCCGTCGCCCACACGTCGGCGGTCGCAAGATCGGCGGTGACGACCGTGGCGCTGCGCACCGCCTCAGCGGGCCGGCCGGAACGCGGGTCGAGGATGTGCCGGCCGCGCTCGGCCGTCCCCGATGTCGCCATCGCGCCGTTCTCGATCTGCATCGCCCCGAGCACTGCCCCCGGGCGATGCGGGTCGGCGATGCCGATCCGCCAGGTCCAGTCGGCGTGCGGGGCGGTCCAGACCCGCACGTCGCCGCCCGCACCGACACCCACCGCGACCGCGCCCGGCTCGGCGAGGAGCGGTTCGAGGTGGTGGGCGCCCGCCCGGTCGACGGCCCAGCCCTTCACGTAGCCGGTGGGGTCGAAGCCGCCCCGCCACCTCGCGCTGAACCGCCCCGCAGTCGCCCGCTCGGCCGCCTCGCACGCCGCCGCCACCTCGGCCACGCGCACGTCGGCGCGGTCGACGGCGAGCTCCCCGCGACGGATCCGCGAGATGTCCGACTCATCACGGAAGGGCGAGAACACCCGCTCGAGGTCGGCGATCTCTGCGAAGAAGCGCTCGGCGGAGGCATCCGCCACCTCGGCATCCACCGCCCCGATCAGATGGACGCTGAAGACCGTCCCCATGAGGGGCGTTGTCCAGACCCGCCGGGCGGTCATGACGTCGCCTGGTCGAGCGCCGACTGCAGCGACTGCTGATAGCCGTTGCTCGTGTAGGTCGCGCCGGACACGAAGTCGATGCTCGCGCTCTGGCTCGAGAGCGTCTCGGACACCAGAATCGGGACCGCGCGTTCGTTGATGCGCTGGTCGCGACCGTTGCTGTCGGGGTATTCGGTCGCCTGCGCGTCGGTGATCTGACCGCCGCTGACCGTGATCTGCACCTGCACCGGGCCGTAGCGTGTGTTCACGGCCGAGCCCGTATACGTGCCGTCCTTCAACCCGGACGTCGTCGCCGGAGTGGAGGCCGCCGGGCTGGATGTCGCCGCCGGAGTGGATGCCTGGGACGGCGTGGACGCCGCCGCGGATGCCGTCGGGGACGGTGCCGCCGCAGTGGCCGTCGTCGGCCCGGCCGGTTCGAGCGGGGCGCTGACCGCCTCGCCGAGCGAGGTGCGGTAGCTCAGCAGCAGCACGAGCCCGCTGATGGTCGCCAGAACGCTGTAGACGATTCTCTTCATGGTCTTCTCCCGTCAGAGTCCGGATCTCAGATCGCGAATGCTTCGGTGTGGATCCGCGCGGGCCGAACGCCCGCCGCGGCGAGGTCGGCACGCAGGGCTGACATCCAGGGCAACGGCCCGCAGACGAATACGTCGTAGTCGTCGAGGTCGGCGGCGAGGTGTCGGATCAGGTCGGCGCCGCGCCAGTCCGCGTGCACGGCGGGCAGCCAGGTCGACCCATCGGTGCGGCGCTGCCCGACGAGCTGGAAGTGGCGCAGGCCGCGGCGGCGGACGAGCTCCGCGATGGCATCCGTCCGCAGTGCGTCCTCGCCCGAGTGGTCGCGCGTGATGAGTGTCGCCTCGCCGGGCCCGTACGGCTCGGACTCGAGAATCGACACGAGCGGTGACACCCCCGCGCCGGCTCCCAACAGCAGCAGCTTCCGCCCCTGTCGCGCCTCGCCCGTCATGTGCCCGTACGGTCCCTCGATGAGCACCCGAGTGCCCGGCCGCAGCGACGCCAGTCGGCGCGTGCCGTCGCCGACCATCGTGGCCGCGATGACGAGGTCACCGCCCGAGGGATCGGCCGCCAACGAGAAGGGATGCCCACGCGTCCAGCCGGGGCCGTCGACGAACCGCCAGACGAAGAACTGTCCGCCGCGGGCGCCCAGCTTCTGAAGACGCTTGCCGCGCATCCGCACCGCGACGCCCGAGCGACCGTCGCGGGACACCGAGTGCACGCGGATGTCGTGGCGCCACGAGCGCCAGAGCGGCAACCCCACCCGGAAGACGACGACCGCTGCGGCCGTCGCGCCCCACATCATCCACCAGTAGACCGTCGCGAGCGGGTGCGCGAGGAAGTCGGCGCCCGTCCACAGCATGTGCGGAATCGCGAGGCCCACCCCGAGGTAGCCGTACAGGTGCAGCAGGTGCCACGACTCGTAGCGCAGGCGGCGCCGCGCACGTCGGATGCTCGTGACGACGACGAGCACGAGCAGCGCCGTCCCCGCGGTCGCCAGCAGCATGCCCGGGTAGTTCCAGACGAAATCCCACGCCTGCGCGACGGGATTGATGTCGGCCGTGACGCTGTAGCCGGCGACGAGCAGCGCGATGTGGGCGAGCAGCAGCCAGAACGACCAGAATCCGACCCAGCGGTGCATCCGCGTGATCGCGTCGCGGCCGAAGCCGCGCTCGAACAGCGGCACGCGGGCCATCAGCAGCACCTGGTAGAGCAGCAGGTTCGCCGAGACGAGCCCCGTGAGGCGCCCGAGCGTGGTGAGCATCTCGCCGCCCCAGCCGACGAGGCTCTGCACGCCGGCCCCCGCGACCCACAGCGCGACGACGAACAGACTCGTGAGCCAGATCACAGTCGTCGCGGCGAGGGTCCAGGGTTCCCGGCGCGAGCGGATGCCGACGCGCGGCGCGGCGACGCCGACGGGGGCGGCGGGCGCGGCGGAGGCGAATCGCGTGGCGGTCTGTGTGGTCATGCGTCGAGCGTCGCCGCCCGTCTCTGAGACAAGGCCAAGAAATCAGTGGCTCACCTGGCATCCATAGGAATCTGACAGACACAGGCATCCCGGCGTGACGCGTGCCTGCACGTTCGGAGGAGATTTCACTTGGGGAGGATGGATGCCACCGCAGGGTCCTCCCGAAGCGAAATCTCCTCCCGGAGCGCAGGTGCGCGCTCCCTCAGAAGCGCGACACTCAGCCGGTGACGGTGCCGAACAGCGAGCCGACCAGGAACGTCGCGGCGAGCGCGATCGCACCGCCGATCACGGTGCGGATGACCGCCCGCCCGCGGTGCGACCCCCCGATCCAGGCCGCGAGGTAGCCGGTGACGGCGAGCGCCAGCAGCACCGCGACGAACGTGGCCACGATGCGCGCCGGGTGCGGCAGCAGCAGGATCGTCGCGAGCGGCAGCAGGGCTCCGACGAAGAACGCGACGGCGGATGCCAGCGCCGCATGCCACGGGCTGACGACGTCGTCCTGATCGATGCCGAGCTCGACCGCGAGGTGGGCTTTCAAGGCATCCTCGCGCGTCAGCTCGGTCGCGACCTGCGTGGCCGTCTCGCGGGTGAGGCCCTGCTGCTCGTAAAGCCCGACGAGCTCGGCGAACTCCGCCTCGGGGTCTTCCGCCAGCTCGCGCCGCTCCTTCTCGATGAGGGCGTGCTCGGTGTCGCGCGAGCTCGACACCGACACGTACTCACCGAGCGCCATCGAGATCGCGCCTCCGACGAGAGCCGCCGACCCCGCGAGCAGCACCGGCAGCACGTCCGACGTGGCACTCGCGACACCGACGACGACCGCGGCGGTCGAGACGATCCCGTCGTTCGCGCCCAGCACGCCTGCGCGCAACCAGTTGAGCCGCTGCGCGAGCCCCTGGCGGTGGGGTTCGCCGACGTGTGCGCCCGGAGCCGATTCTGTCGTCATGCCTCCACGCTAGGTCGCTCGGCGACGCCCCGCCAGCAAGGCAAGGCGTGCCTGACGGGCCGTCAGCCGCGCGGCGCGTGCGCCTCGAGGAACTCGTACAGATCGGTGGTGTCGACGCCCGGGAACGAGCCGGTCGGCAGGGTCGCCAGGAGCGTCCGGGGCGTGCGCACGTTCGGCCACGCCTGATCGCGCCACTGCGACTCGAGCTCGGCGGGCGCCCGTCGGCAGCACACTTCGACCGCGTGCCGCGAGATCCCGCGGTTCGGCGTCTCGCGCCCGAGGAACCACTTCGTGTCGTCGAAGCGCACGCCGACCGACACCGAGTGCGCCCCCTCGCTCGATGCTTCGACGCGCGCCGTGCACCAGTACGTGCCGTTGCCGGTGTCGGTGTACTGGTAGTACGGGTTGAACTTGTCGGGCACGTCGAACACCGTGCGGCTCGTCCACCGCCGACAGCACAGCTGCCCCTCGATCGAGCCGAGCCGGTCGGAGGGGAAGTTCACGTCGTCGTTCTCGTACGCCTTCGTGATGGTGCCCGACTCGTGCACCTTGAGGAAGTGCACCGGGATGCCCAGGTGCTGCGTCGCGAGGTTCGTGAACCGGTGCGCGGCGGTCTCGTACGACACCGAGTAGGCGTCGCGCAGGTCTTCGATCGAGATCGCGCGGCGCACCTTGGCATCCTGCAGCACCGGCACCGCGTGCTCTTCCGGAATCAGCAGCGCGCCGGTCAGGTAGTTGGTCTCGACGCGCTGGCGCAGGAACTCGGCGTACGACCGCGGCTCGCTGTGCCCGAGGATCCGGCTCGCGAGCGCCTGCAGCACCGCGGTGCGCGAGTCGCCCTTCGCGGGCACGGTGCTCGACAGGTACAGCCGCCCGTGGCGGATGTCGGCGACCGATCTCGTCGACGGCGGAAGGTCGGCCACGTAGTGCAGCGAGAACCCCAGGTGGGCGGCGATGTCCGACGCGGTGCGCTGGGTGAGCGGGCCGCCGGGGTGATCGACGGCACGCAGGATGCCCCGGGCATGCTCTTCGAGCTCGGGGAAGTAGTTATCCTGCCGCCGCATGAGGTGCCGCAGCTCGACGTTCGCCCGGCGTGCCTCTTCGGGGGTCGCCGAGCGCTCGTCGCTGAGCCGCTCGATCTCGCCCTGCAGGGCGAGCATGGCGCGCAGCGCATCGTCGGGCACGGTCTTGCCGATGCGGAACGGCTCGATCCCGAGCGCACGGAACGTCTGCCCCTTCATGGCGCGCTCGAGCGCGATCTCGAGCGTCGCCCGCTCGTCGAGCGTCTCGGCCTCGAGCAGCTGGTCCACCGTGGCGCCGAGGGCCTTCGCGATCGCCCGGAGGAGCGTCAGCTTCGGCTCGCGTTTGCCGGTCTCGATCATCGAGAGTTGGCTCGGCGCCCGCTCGACCGCCGCGGCGAGTTCGTCGAGGGTCATGCCGCGGGCGGTGCGCAGTTGGCGGATGCGCCGCCCGATCGTCAGCGCATCGGCATCCGGTTCGGCGCCCTCGAAACCTGCCGGAGAGTGAACATCGACGTTCGTCATGTCCGGAAGTGTGTCACGAAAGAAGAAGATCAGCAAAACTTCACATCGCATTTGGTCAGGTCGACGTCGATTATTCACAGAGAGTGGTCACACCAGCCACCCGCACCGGGTGGACGGACCGACACAGAAAGGCACGGCCATGACTCCTACCGCCACCGGCCTCGAGCCCGAGACGACCACTCGCCCGACGACCGGGCCCATCCCGACGACGGCCATCGTCGTCACGGGCCCGATGCGCGAGCGGTACGACGAGATCCTGACCCCGGGCGCGCTCACCTTCCTCAGCGAGCTGCACGCGCGCTTCGCCGGCCGCCGCCACGACCGGCTCGCCGACCGGCTGCGCCGCCGCTTCGAGATCGGCAACGGGCACGACCCCCAGTTCCGTGCCGACACGCGCCACATCCGCGACGATGCCGAGTGGCAGGTCGCCGGCGCCGGCCCTGGCCTCGAAGACCGCCGCGTCGAGATCACCGGGCCGACCGACCCGAAGATGACGATCAACGCGCTGAACTCGGGCGCCAAGGTGTGGCTGGCCGACCAGGAGGATGCCACGAGCCCCACCTGGCGCAACGTCATCGAGGGCCAGCTGTCGCTGCGCGACGCGATCCGGGGCGAGCTGTCGTACACCAGCCCCGAGGGCAAGGTCTACGAGGTCACCGCCGAGCAGACCCCCACGATCGTGATGCGTCCGCGCGGCTGGCACCTCACCGAGAAGCACATCGAGTTCACCGACCGCGTAGGGCGTCGCATGGCGACGTCGGGGTCGCTCGTCGACTACGGCCTGTACTTCTTCCACAACGCGCAGCGCCTGATCGAGAACGGTGTGGGCCCCTACTTCTACCTGCCGAAGATCGAGTCGGCCGAAGAGGCGAAGCTGTGGGACGACGTGTTCACCTTCAGCGAGCGCTACCTGGGCATCCCGCACGGCACGATCCGCGCGACCGTGCTGATCGAGACGCTGCCGGCCGCATTCGAGATGGAGGAGATCCTCTTCGAGCTGCGCGACCACATCGCAGGCCTGAACGCCGGGCGCTGGGACTACATCTTCTCGATGATCAAGAACTACCGCGGCCGCGGCGCGCGCTTCGTGCTGCCCGACCGCAGCCAGGTCACGATGACGGTGCCGTTCATGCGGGCCTACACCGAGCTGCTCGTGCAGACCTGCCACAAGCGCGGCGCCTTCGCGATCGGCGGCATGAGCGCGTTCATCCCGAACCGCCGCGACCCCGAGGTGACGGCGCAGGCGTTCGAGAAGGTGTCGGCCGACAAGAAGCGCGAGGCCGGCGACGGCTTCGACGGCACGTGGGTGGCGCACCCCGATCTGATCCCGGTGGCGCAGGCCGAGTTCGACGCGGTGCTCGGCGAGCGACCGAACCAGGTCGACCGGAAGCGCCCCGAGGTGCACGTCAAGGCATCCCAGCTGATCGACGTGCACATCGGGACGCCGATCTCGGCCGAGGGCGTCTACGCCAACGTGTCGGTCGCGATCCGCTACATCGAGGCGTGGCTGCGGGGCCTGGGCGCCGTGGCGATCGACAACCTGATGGAGGATGCCGCGACCGCCGAGATCTCTCGCTCGCAGGTGTGGCAGTGGATCCACCAGGATCGCTCCACCGCCGACGGCACGAAGATCACCCGCGAATACATCGAGGGTCTGATCGCCCGGGTGCTCGGTGAGGTCCCCCGCCCTTCGACAGGCTCAGGGACCGGGGAGGACCGCTTCGACGACGCGGCGGCGATCTTCCGCGAGGTCGCGCTCGGCGATGACTTCCCCGCATTCCTGACGATCCCGGCCTACGACCGGTACCTCGTCGAGACCGACTGACCGCCTGCCCTCCCACGAACGCCTGCCCTCCAAAGAACGAAGGACATGACATGACCACCTACCAGGATGACATCGACGCCATCCAGACCCTGAAGGACGAGAACGGCGCCGCCTGGCACGCGATCGACCCCGAGTCGGTCGCCCGCATGCGGGCGCAGAACCGGTTCCGCACGGGGCTCGAGATCGCGCAGTACACCGCCGACATCATGCGCCGCGACATGGCCGAGTACGACGCCGACTCGTCGGTCTACACGCAGTCGCTGGGCGTCTGGCACGGCTTCATCGGGCAGCAGAAGCTCATCTCGATCAAGAAGCACCTGAAGTCGACGAACAAGCGCTACCTCTACCTCTCGGGGTGGATGGTCGCGGCGCTCCGCTCGGAGTTCGGGCCCCTGCCCGACCAGTCGATGCACGAGAAGACGGCGGTGCCGGCGCTCATCGCAGAGCTCTACACGTTCCTGCGCCAGGCCGACGCCCGTGAGCTCGACCTGCTGTTCACGAAGCTCGACGACGCGCGTCTGGCCGGAGACGAGACCGCGGTCGAGTTCATCCAGTCGCAGATCGAAACCTACGAGACCCACGTGGTGCCGATCATCGCGGACATCGACGCGGGCTTCGGCAACCCCGAGGCGACGTATCTGCTCGCGAAGAAGATGATCGAGGCGGGCGCCTGCGCCATCCAGATCGAGAACCAGGTGTCGGACGAGAAGCAGTGCGGCCACCAGGACGGCAAGGTGACCGTTCCGCACGAGGACTTCCTCGCGAAGATCAACGCGGTGCGGTACGCGTTCCTCGAGCTCGGCATCGACAACGGCATCATCGTCGCCCGCACCGACTCGCTCGGTGCGGGGCTCACCCAGAAGCTCGCCGTCTCGCAGACGCCGGGCGATCTGGGCGATCAGTACAACGCGTTCCTCGACGTCGAGGAGATCGGCGAGGCGGACCTCGGCAACGGCGACGTGGTCATCAAGCGGGAGGGCAAGCTGCTGCGGCCCAAGCGCCTGGCATCCAACCTCTACCAGTTCCGCACGGGGACCGGCGAGGCCCGGTGTGTCCTCGACTGCATCACGTCGCTGCAGAACGGCGCCGACCTGCTCTGGATCGAGACCGAGAAGCCGCACGTCGCGCAGATCGCGGGCATGGTGGATGCCATCCGCGAGGTGATCCCGAACGCGAAGCTCGTCTACAACAACAGCCCGTCGTTCAACTGGACGCTCAACTTCCGCCAGCAGGCGTACGACGCGCTCGTCGCGCAGGGCGCCGACGTGTCGGGCTACGACCGCTCCGACCTCATGAACGTGAGCTACGACGGCACCGAGCTCGCGGCGACCGCCGACGAGATGATCCGCTCGTTCCAGAAGGACGGCTCGGCCCGCGCCGGGATCTTCCACCACCTCATCACGCTGCCGACCTACCACACGGCCGCGCTGTCGACCGATGACCTGGCGAAGGGCTACTTCGGTGACGAGGGCATGCTCGCCTACGTCAAGGGCGTGCAGCGGCGCGAGATCCGCGAGGGCATCGCGACCGTCAAGCACCAGAACATGGCGGGCTCCGACATCGGCGACAACCACAAGGAGTACTTCGCCGGCGATGCGGCCCTCAAGGCGGGCGGCAAGGACAACACGATGAACCAGTTCGGCTGAGCCGCAGTCGCGCGCAGGACAGAGGGGTCGGATGCCGAGGCATCCGACCCCTCACCTCGTGCTCGCCCTTTTAGACTCGACAGATG
>JASCPF010000086.1 GCA_029959325.1 Microbacteriaceae bacterium PS02068 | reverse complement strand
TCGCTCGTCACTGCCCATTCCTCCATCATCGCGGGCCAAGCAGCGGACGCCAGGAGCACGACATGTCCAGATGGACACACCGTGGACATTTCCCCTGCGAAACGGACATTTCCAA
The DNA here is from genome assembly GCA_029959325.1 of Microbacteriaceae bacterium PS02068. Lineage (GTDB taxonomy): Bacteria > Actinomycetota > Actinomycetes > Actinomycetales > Microbacteriaceae > Microbacterium. Next base: position 11,050 of record JASCPF010000086.1, on the reverse strand, counting down.
CCGGAACCTACATCGCGCAATGTCGGAGGCCCTCCATATCGTGGAGGTTATGAAGGTCACATTCCACAGCGAGGCACGCAGTGCCGCGGCGTGGGATGACGCTGGACTCGCGGACCGGTATTGGGCGGCCGTGGCGGATGAGGCGCTCGGCCTGGTGGGGTCGGTGGACGCCTCGGATCTCGACTCGTGGCTGCTGCCCGATGAGGCCGTGGCGCCAGACCAGGTGGGCGATGACATCGTGGCAGTCGGCCCGTTCGCGGAGGTCGAGCGCGTCGAAAGGGCGGCGCGCGCGGCACGGGCGGCGGTCGCTGCACAGGATCTGCTGTTTCACCAGGTCCTCGCCGAGGCAGCGTCGGATCCGGCTCCCTGGGTGGGCCCCGACCCAACGGTCGATCCGCTGTGGCAGGATCCGCGCGGCTGGTCGACCTGGACCGTGCGGGAGCACCGCCGGTCCTGGGCAGTGCGCGCTGCAGCCGCAGACATCGGCGCCCGCGTACGACTGACGGACAACCAGGTCCGTGCCCGCGCCCACCGGGCGAAGGTGCTGAGCGAGCAGACTCCGATCCTCTGGGCTGCGTGCCTTGCCGGGAACGTGTCGGAACAGAACATGATGACCGCCTCCGACCTCGCCGGGTCCTTGCCCGCCGACTCGGCCGTGTGGGCGAAGTTCGACGCCGCCATCGCCGACGCGGCGACCACTGACGTTCCGGGACGGTTCCGAACCCGCGCCCGCGCCGTCCGAGAGCGAGTGCACGCGGAGTCGCTCGCGGAACGCCGTACACGCGCGGCGGCCGATCGGCGCGTGGAGATCACGCCCGAACTCGACGGCATGGCGTACCTCGGCGCGCTGTTGCCGGCCGAGAAGGCGCACATGATCGACGGCGACCTGGACCAGCGTGCTCGGCACCTGCACGGTCTGCCCGGAGAGACCCGCACCCTCGCGCAGATCCGCGCCGACGTGTTCGCCGACCTGCTGCTCGCCGAGACCACCGAGGACACCGACGCAGACCCGGCCGCCGGGGGCCCTGCAAACGCGAAACACGTGAACACGCCGCGGGTCCGCGCGACGGTGCGGATCACGATCCCCGCTCTCACCCTGCTCGGCCATGGCGACGAGCCCGCCACCCTCGACGGGTACGGACCCATCCCCCTCGAGACCGCCAAGGAGCTGGCCGCAGGAGCACCCTCGTGGATTCGAGTGCTCACCCACCCGGTCACCGGCACCATCGTGGACGTGGACCGCCACACCTATCGGGTCCCCGCCGACCTGCGGCGCCTGCTGCACACCCTGCACCCCACGTGCGTGTTCCCCGGATGCTCCAGACCCGCGGATGACTGCGACTACGACCATCGCGATCGGTGGGCCGACGGCGGCGGCACGTCACTCACCAACGGCCAGCCGCTCGACCGCCGACATCACACGATCAAAGACGAGACGTTGTGGCGCAGCGACCGCGATCCCGACACCGGGCGCATCACCTGGACCAGCCCCAGTGGCTACCGGGTCGACGAAGACCCGCCACCGTTCTGAACGACGGAACGACGGAACGACGGAACGACGGAACGACGGAACGACGGAACGACGGAGTGGCTGAGCCACCGGTCGGAAAGACCAGCCTGCCCCTGTCCCGCGGCGGCGGACAGGGGCAGGAGCAGGGGAAATCAGCTCGGGACTGATCAGACCACGCGGATGAGCTTCTTGTTGACGAACTCGTCGGCGGCGAGCAGGCCCATCTCGCGCCCCGTGCCGCTGCGCTTGACGCCGCCGAAGGGCAGCTCGGGCGAGTCGGCGAGCACGACGTTGACGTAGACCATGCCGGCGTCGATCTTGTCGGCGACGCGAGCCGCCTGCTCCTCATCGGTCGTGAAGATGTACGAGCCGAGGCCGAACGGAGTGCCGTTGGCGATCTCGATCGCCTCGTCCTCGCTCTCCACCCGGTAGACGACGCCGACCGGTCCGAAGAACTCTTCGCGGAAGGCATCCATCTCAGGCGTGACGTCCGTGAGCACGGTGCCGGGATAGAAGGCCCCGTCGCGGACTCCCCCGGTGACGAGCGTCGCGCCCTGCGCGACCGCGCGGTCGACCTGCTCGGCGAGGCGCTCGGCGGCGGTCAGCGACGAGAGCGGGCCCAGCACGGTGTCGTCGGCGAACGGGTCGCCCACCGTGGCACCTGCCATGGCCGCGGTGAACTTCTCGAGGAAGGCGTCGTACAGATCGGATGCCACGATGAAGCGCTTCGCGGCATTGCACGACTGACCGTTGTTGTCGAGGCGCGCGTCGGCCGCCATCTGCACGGCGCCGTCGAGGTCGTCGGTCGACAGCAGGATGAACGGGTCGGATCCGCCGAGCTCGAGCACCGCCTTCTTGAGGTTGCGGCCCGCGATCTCGGCCACGGCGGCGCCCGCCCGCTCGGAACCGGTGACCGAGACGCCCTGCAGACGCCGGTCGGCGATCACGGTGGCCGACTGTTCGTTCGTCAGGCGCACATCGGCGTAGGCACCCACCGGGAACCCGGCGTCGAGGTGCATCTGCGCGATCGCGGCCGCCGACTCGGGGCACTGCGGCGCGTGCTTGAGCAGGATCGTGTTGCCGAGCGCGAGGTTCGGCGCCGCGAAGCGCGCGACCTGGTAGTACGGGAAGTTCCACGGCATGATGCCCAGCAGCACGCCCAGCGGCGCGCGGCGGATGACCGCCGTGCCCTCGCCGAGGATGTCGAGCGGGGTGTCGCCGGTGATCTTGTCGATGTTGTCGGCGTAGTACTCCGTGATGTCGGCGGCGAAATCTACCTCGCCATAGGCCGCGGCGAGCGGCTTGCCCATCTCGCGCACGATGATCGCGGCGAGCTCGTCGCGACGCTCGCGGTGCAGCTCCGCCACCCGGCGGATCAGCGCCGCGCGCTCGGCGGGCGTCGAGGTGCGCCCCCACGTGCGGTACGCCTCGTCGGCGGCCGCGACGGCGGCCTCGACCTCGGCATCCGTCGCGGTCGGGTAGGTGGCCAGCGTCTCGCCGGTGGCGGGGTTGATGACGGCGTAGTCAGTCATGGGGTCCTCGTCTGCTCGTGCGTCCGGCTCAGGAAGCCGGGATCAGCGTGTACTTGGTGGACAGATATTCGTGGATGCCTTCGAGGCCGCCCTCGCGGCCCATGCCCGACTGCTTCACGCCGCCGAACGGCGCCGCAGCGTTCGAGACGACGCCCACGTTCAGGCCCATCATGCCCGTCTCGAGGCGGTCGATCATCCGCATGCCGCGCTGCAGGTCTTCCGTGAAGACGTACGACACGAGGCCGTACTCGGTGTCGTTCGCGAGGCGCACCGCCTCTTCCTCGTCGGCGAAGGTCGCGATCGCCAGCACCGGGCCGAAGATCTCTTCGCGCAGGATGTCGCTGCCCGCCGCCACCTCGGTGATGACGGTCGGCTCGAAGAACGTGCCCGGCCCGTCGATGGGCGATCCGCCCGCGCGCACCGTGGCGCCGCGCTCGACGGCATCCTGCACCAGCGCCGCGGTGCCCTCGACGGCCTTCTGGTCGATCAGGGGCCCGATCTGCACGCCGTCTTCGGTGCCGCGGCCGATCTTCATCGCCTTCACGCGCTCGCTGACGCGGTCGGCGAACTCCTCGGCGACATCGCGATGCACGATGAAGCGGTTCGCTGCGGTGCAGGCCTGGCCGATGTTGCGGAACTTCGCCGCCATCGCGCCCTCGACCGCCTTGTCGAGGTCGGCGTCGTCGAAGACGACGAACGGCGCGTTGCCGCCGAGCTCCATCGAGACCCGCAGCACACCTTCCGCGGCCTGCGCGATGAGCTTCTTGCCGACCGGGGTCGAGCCCGTGAACGAGAGCTTCCGCAGCCGCGGGTCGGCGATGATCGGGCCCGAGACGGCGCTCGACGTCGTCGTCGTGACGACGTTCACGACTCCTGCCGGCAGCCCCGCCTCCACGAGCAGCTGCACGAAGGCGAGCGTCGTGAGGGGCGTGAGCTCCGGCGGCTTGATGACGACCGTGCAGCCGGCGGCGAGCGCCGGCGCGATCTTGCGGGTCGCCATCGCGAGCGGGAAGTTCCACGGCGTGATGAAGAAGCACGGGCCGACGGGGCGCTGGCTCACGACCATGCGTCCGGTGCCCTCGGGGTTCGAGCCGAACCGGCCGGCGATGCGCACGGCCTCTTCACTGAACCAGCGCAGGAACTCGCCGCCGTAGGTGACTTCGCCGCGCGCCTCGGCGAGCGGCTTGCCCATCTCGAGCGTCATCAGCAGAGCGAACTCGTCGGCGCGCTCGGTGAGCAGGTCGAACGCCTTCCGCAGGATATTGCTGCGCGTGCGCGGGGCGGTGGCCGCCCATTCGGCCTGAACGGCGACCGCGGCATCCAACGCCCGCATGCCGTCTGCGGGCGTCGCGTCGGCGATCTCGACCAGGGTCTTCCCGGTCGCCGGGTCTTGCACCGGGAAGGTGCCGGCGCCGCCGTCGACCCATTCTCCGCCGATGAACAGCCCCCGCGGGAGCTTCTCGAGCAGTTCGGTTTCCGTGATCACCGTGCGGCCTCCTTCAGGCGACGTGTGCTGGGCGGGGCATCCGTGCCGAGCGTCTCACCGCGGAAGAACGCGGGACGCACGATGGACTGCCAGATCATGATGGCGATGCCGATGACGATGATCGCGACGCCGAGGATGAACACGAGCCCCACGCCCCCGATCTCGGATCCGCTGCCGTACTCGGGGTTCATGCTGTCGATGAGCGTCGTGACGAACAGCACCGCGAGGATGACGCCGCCGACGAGAGGGAAGAGGAACGTGAAGAAGACGTTGCGCACCGAGTCGAACCACTGCTTGCGGAAGTACCACACGCACGCGAACGCCGTGAGCCCGTAGTAGAAGCAGATCATGATGCCGAGCGTCAGGATCGTGTCGGAGAGCACGTTCGTGCTCACCACCCGCATGATCGCGTAGAAGCCCGCCGCCACGACCGCGGAGACGATCGTCGCGTACCCCGGGGTGAAGAAACGCGGGCTCACCTTGGCGAACTTCGGCGGAAGTGCGCCGTAGTGGCCCATCGCCAGCAGGGTGCGCGCCGGACCGACGAACGTGGACTGCAGCGACGACGCCGACGACGTCAGCACCGCGAGCGAGACGAACGCCGCCAGCGGTCCGAGGATCGGCCCGGCGAGGGCGAAGAACGCGTTGTCCTGGATGTCGGGGTTGCCGAGACCGTACTCGCCGTCACCGACGCCGGCGTACATGATCATCGCGACGGCCAGCAGCAGGTAGAGGCTCACGATCGTGACGACCGTGATCGTCGCCGCCCGCCCAGGAGTCTTCTCGGGGTCTTTCGTCTCTTCGTTCATCGTGAGGGTGACGTCCCAGCCCCAGAAGATGAAGATCGACAGCGACAGGCCGGCCGCGAACGAGCTGAACGACGACACGGCGAACGGGTTGAACCACGACCAGTCGAACGGCGTCGGGTCATACCCGTCTCCGGATGCCACCTTCGCGATCGCGACCGCGGCGAACCCGACGAGCACCACGACCTGGAAGCTCACCAGCACGTACTGGAGCTTCTGCGTGGTCTGCATGTCGCGGTACGAGATGAACGTCGCCCCGAGCACGAACAGCAGACAGACGATGATGTTCACGGGAATGATCGAGGTCCAGTCGGCGATCTCGGCGACGCCTGTCAGCTGCGAGATCAGCAGGAACAGGAAGTCCACCGCGATGCCGGCGAGATTCGACAGCACGATGACGGTCGCCGCGATCAGCCCCCACCCCGCCATCCAGCCGATCCAGGGGCCGAAGGCGCGTGAGGCCCACGTGAACGACGTGCCCGAGTCGGGCATGCGGTTGTTGAGCTCGCGGTAGCCGAAGGCGACGAGGAGCATCGGGATGAACCCCACGAGGATGATCGCGGGCACCTGCACCCCGACGGCACCGACGGTGGGTCCGATGGCGGCCGTGAACGTGTAGGCCGGAGCGATACACGAGATGCCGATGACGACGGCGCCGATCAGGCCGATCGTGCCGGCGCTCAGGCCCTTGTTCGAGAGGCCTCCTTGTTCGCTCATCGCTGGGTCTCCTCAGCGCTCGTGCGCGTCGTGCGCGGGACGACGATCACGGGCACCGTGATCTCTTTGAGCATCTTCGCGGCGGTCGATCCGAGGAACAGACGCCGCGGCTGGGCGAGGCGGCTCGAGCCCACGAGCACGACCTCGCCGCCCTGCCACTCGAGGTGCGAGACGGCGTCTTCGATGCTGTCGCCGGCCGCCACGACGACGTCGGCCTCGAGACCCGCGGGCAGCTCGGCCTTCGCGGCATCCAGCACCTCGTCGACCTCGGTCGACCCCGCGATGCGGATGGCGGCCGTGTCGGCGGTGGCCGGCAGGTCGACCGGCAACAGTGACAGCAGGCGCACGGGCACGCCCGCGGCCTGCGCGAGGTCTGCGGTCGCCGCGACCAGCGCCTCGGCGCCCGGGCGGGTGCCGACGGCGGCCGTGACGCGGGTGATCCCGGTCTCGGGCGCGACCTTCCGCGCACCGCGCGGGACCAGCACGACGGGGACGTCCGACGAGTGCAGCAGCTCGGTCGTGGTCGATCCGAGGCTGTGCCGGCCGCGCGAACCGCCGTCGGCCGCGCCGACGACGATGTACGAGGCACGCAGCTCATCGGCGATCTCGACGAGCCCCTCGGCGAACGATTCGGCGAAGCGGACGTGCGCATGCGCGACGACGTCGGCGGGGATCCGGTCGATCGCGGCGGCGATCCACTGCTGCGACTGCTCGCGCAGGTAGCGGTCGTAGCCCGCATCGGGCGGCGTGATGACGCTGCGGTCGGCGCGAGGCAGGACGATCGCGACGTCGAGCACGGCACCCGTCGCCGCGGCGAGCCGCGCGGCGAATGCGACGGCGTCGCGCCCGGTCTTGGTGGCGGTATAGCCGACGACGATATGACCCGTCACGCGCGCACCTCGTCGACTCGGTCGCCCCGCGAACGAAGCGAGTCGAAACGCATCACGCGCGCACCTCGTCGATGATCTGGGATGCCACGAGGCGCCCCATCCGGATCGCTCCGTCGACGTGCTGGTAACCGGCACCGGCGAGGTCGCTGCACGCGAAGTGGATCGGGCCGACGGCCTCACGCAGGTGCGCGCCGTAGCGCGACAGACCGCCGAGGTCGAAGCTCGTGGCGTACGCGCCGCGCGTCCACTCCTCGCTGCCCCAGTCGCTCTCGTAGTACACGACGGGGTTCATCGCCTCGTCGCCGTAGTAGTGCGAGAGCGACTCGAGGATGCGCTGCTTGCGCTCGTCGGCAGACAGCTCGAACACGCCGTCGGCGTTCCGGTCGCTGACGAAGCCGACGAGCGTGCCCCGCTCGTCACCGTGGTTCGTGTTGTCGTAGGCCTCGTGCGAGAGCTCGTACGGGCTGAACGCCGTGCCCGAGAGGCCCTTGTCGCGCCAGAACGGCGTCTCGTACACGGCGTGCACCTTGATGACGAAGCCCATCGAGAGGTGCTGGTGCATCTGGTGCTGCAGGCGCGGCAGCGGCGGCACGAACGAGATGCGCGGGTAGAGGATCGGCGCGAGCGCCAGAATCACCTGGCGCGCGCGCACGGTCATGCTGTCGGAGGTCACGGTGACGCCCTCGTCCGACCACTCGAGGGTGCGGACCGGCTGGTTCAGGAAGACGTCGTCCCCCAGTCGCTCGGCCAGCAGCAGCGGCACCTGCTGCAGACCGCCGACGACGCGCTTGTCGAGGATGAAGTCGGCGTCGACGAGGTGCGAGTAGCTGCCCGCCGAGGCCGCCATCAGCAGCGACTGCAGCAGCGAGATCGAGTGGGTGGGCTTGGTCAGCATCGCCGAGCCGGTCGCGAATGCGAGGTTGCGCACGGCCTCGTCGTCGTCGGTCTGCTGGCGCAGCCAGGCATCCCATGAGATCTCGTCCCACTCCACCGACTTCTCGTGTGCCCACGGCCGGTCGGGATCGAGCTCGGCGACCATGGCATCCAGCCGCTCGGTGATCTCGGCGATGACCTTCTCGGTCTCCGGAGCCACGGGGAACATCTCGCCCGTGAACCGGTGCGACACTCCGTCGGGGCCGACGTAGACGCTGTCGCCCTCGCGGTAGCGGCTGAACGTGTCGAGTCCGAGTTCGGCGACGGTCTCGATCAGCGCTTCCTGGTCGGGCGAGATCCACTGGCCGCCGATCTCGAGCATCGCGCCGTCGATCGTGTCGGTCCACAGCCGCCCGCCGACGCGGTCGCGCGCCTCGAGCACGGCGACCGAGAGGCCCGCCTTCTTGAGCTCGTTGGCGGCGGTGAGGCCGGCGGCCCCCGCTCCGACGATGACGACGTCTCGCGTGATCTCAGTCATGTCACTCCTTCGTGGTGCCCTGTGGGGCGGGGTCTCGGTGTGGATCAGTTCGCGGCAAGCGCGGCCGCGACGACGTCGAGGCCTTCGGCGAGCAGGTGGTCGGGCATGCTCAGCGGCGGCAGGAAGCGAATCACGTTGCCGTAGGTGCCGCAGGTGAGCACGATGACGCCCTGCGCGATCGCGGCCTTGGCGACGGCGGCGGTGAGCGCGGCGTCGGGGGCGCCGGTCGCCGGGTCGACGAACTCGGCGGCGATCATGGCGCCGTGGCCGCGGACGTCGCCGATGCGCGGGTCGGACGCCTGCAGGGACTCGAGCCGGGCGCGGAGGATCCCCCCGAGCTCACGCGCCCGCTCGAGCAGTCCGTCGTTCTCGAAGGCATCGATGGATGCCACGGCCGCCGCACACGCGACCGGGTTGCCGCCGTACGTGCCGCCGAGTCCGCCGCCGTGCGTGGCATCCATGATCTCGGCGCGGCCCGTGACCGCCGCCAGCGGCATGCCGCCGGCGATGCCCTTGGCCGTCGTCACGAGGTCGGGCACGATGCCGAGCAGCTCGCTCGCGAACATGGCACCGGTGCGGGCGAAGCCCGTCTGCACCTCGTCGGCGATGAAGACGACGCCGTTCGCGCGGCACCAGTCGACGACAGCGGGCAGGAACCCGTCGGCGGGCACGATGAAGCCACCCTCGCCCTGGATGGGCTCGATGATGACGGCGGCGAGGTTGTCGGCGCCGATCTGCTTCTCGATGAGGGAGATCGCCTTCGCCGCGGCATCCGGGCCGCTGAGCCCGTCGCGGAACGGGTACGACGCGGGCGCGCGGTAGACCTCGGAGGCGAACGGGCCGAAGCCGCTCTTATAGGGCATCGACTTGGCGGTGAGCGCCATCGTGAGGTTCGTGCGGCCGTGGTAGGCGTGGTCGAACGCGACGACGGCCTGACGACCGGTGTACTTGCGCGCGATCTTGACCGCGTTCTCGACGGCCTCGGCGCCCGAGTTGAACAGCGCGGTCTTCTTGGCGTGATCGCCCGGGGTGAGCCGGTTGAGCGCCTCGGCGACCGCGACGTACGACTCGTACGGCGAGATCATGAAGCACGTGTGGGTGAACTGGGCGACCGCGGCCTGCACGGCGGCGACGACGGCGGGGTGCGCGTTGCCGACGCTCGTGACGGCGATGCCCGAACCGAGGTCGATCAGCGAGTTGCCGTCGGCGTCGACGACGACGCCGCCGCCCGCGGCCACAGCCTCGATCGGCACGGTGTGCGCGACGCCCGAGGCGACCGCCTCGGCCTTGCGCGCGAGCAGCTCCTGCGATCGCGGGCCCGGGATCGAGGTGACGAGCCTGCGCTCCTGAGGAAGTGAGGGGCCGCCGAGAAGAGTCGTGGAGGTAGTGCTCATGCCGGGAGCGTATGCGGACGGCGCGACCCGCCGCACCCGCCGCGGTGTACATTCTGTACGAAACAAAGGACGCCACGTACGATGACCGCACACGAACGTCAGCCCACACTGCGCGCCCTGCTCGGCCGCGCCGACCTCGCGCTGCGCCTCGCCTCGGACGAGTCGGCGCTGCCGACCGACGCGCTGGATGCCACGCTGCGCTGGGTGCACTCGTCGGACCTCGCCGACCCGACGCCGTTCCTCGCCGACGACCTGCTGCTGCTGACGACCGGCACGCAGTTCATGCCCGTTCCCGGCTCGCACGAGCCCGCCGCGGAATACGCACCGTACGTCGCTCGCCTTCGCGCGCGCGGTGTGCGCGGGCTCGGATTCGGCACCGAGGTCGTGCGCGATGGCATCCCGCCCGCGCTCGTCGAGGCGTGCCGCGGCGAAGGGATGCCGCTGTTCGAGGTGCCCTATCGCACGCCCTTCATCGCGCTCGCGCGCGCCAATGCCGAAGCCATCGCGGCGCAGGCGTACGCCCGCCGCACCTGGGCGCTGTCGGCGCAGCGCGCGATCTCGCTCGCCGCTCTCCGACCCGACGGTCTCGGCGCGACCGTCGCCGAACTCGCGCGGCAGCTGAACGCGTGGGTCGGGCTGTACGACGCCGCGGGCGTTCTGGCGCAGAGCCACCCCGCAGGAGGGCTGAGCGCCGCCGCACGGACGGCGCTCGATGCCGAGGCGGGCGCCGTGCTGCGCCGCGGAGCCCGCGCGGCATCGCAGTTCGACGCCGACGGCGCCCGGGTGTCGCTCCAGACGCTCGGACGCGGTGGGCACCTCCGCGGCGTCATCGCGATCGTCGGGGCTGAGCTCGACCTCGAAGGGCGCAGCGTCGTCACCGCGGTCATCGCCATGGCCGGGCTCGCCCTCGAGCAGAACGTCGGTCTCGATCGCGCGCGGTCGGCGCTGCGCGCCGGCCTGGTCCAGATGCTGCTCGGCGGCGATCCGGCGCTCGCGCGGCGGGTCTCGCGCGAGCTGTGGGGGCCGTTGCCCAGCGCGCCGCTGGTCGTCGCGGTCGCCGAGGTGGCGCCGACCCGGCTCGATGCCGCGACGGACTGGCTCGAGCTGCGCGTCGCCGAGCATCGCGGCATGGTGTTCCACGGTCGAGGCCCCTCGGGGCACGTCGTCGTCGTGCCCGCCGCCGACACCGAGACGCTGCGCCTGCTGGCATCCCTCTTCGATGCGGCGGTGGGCGCGTCTGATCCCGTCGACTACGCGGGGATCGCGCGCGCCCACGAGCAGGCTGTCGTCGCGCGGCGCCGCGC